>CAYJIG010000008.1:4348-56373 GCA_964370165.1 uncultured Oscillospiraceae bacterium | reverse complement strand
AAGCCGCCGGGAATAAGTATCGCTTGCACGTCTTTAAACAAACTTTCGGCTGAAAACTCTGTTATAAGCTCGCTGTCAATCCACTTGATATTGACGTTTGTTTCATAAAAACATCCGGCATGGTTTAGAGCCTCTACAACCGAGAGGTATGCGTCGTGTAGCGATATATACTTGCCTACAAGTGCAACGGTTATCTGTCCCTTAGCATTTTTCTTCTTTTCGATTATCTTGCGCCAATCGGATAAATCACAATCGGTTACGTCTAGGCTTAACTCCCTGCATACAACGCGATCAAGGCCACGCTCATGTAACATTATGGGTGCGGCGTATAAGTTGTCTAGGGTTGAGTTTTCAATAACACAGTCCGGTTTTACATTACAGAACATCGCTATTTTTTCGAGTATTGTTTTGTTTATAGGCTCGTCTGCTCTTGCGATAATTATATTTGGGTTAATGCCTATACTGCGCAGTTCTTTGACGGAATGCTGTGTGGGTTTAGACTTGTGTTCGTTGCTGCCTTTTAAGTAGGGAACAAGAGTAACGTGGATGAAAAGACAGTTAGAAAGCCCAACTTCTATTGAAATTTGGCGTATCGCCTCTAAGAAAGGCTGACATTCAATATCGCCGATTGTTCCGCCTATTTCTGTGATTAAAACGTCGGCATTGCTGTGGTGTGCGCCTTCATAAATGAACTTTTTTATTTCATCGGTTATGTGTGGAATAACTTGAACAGTTTGCCCAAGATATTCGCCTTTTCGCTCTTTGCTGAGCACGGTGTCATAAACCTTGCCTGATGTCAGGTTTGAGTGTTTAGAAAGGCTTTCGTCAATAAACCTTTCGTAGTGTCCAAGATCAAGGTCTGTTTCGGCTCCATCGTCGGTCACAAAAACTTCGCCGTGCTGAAGAGGGCTCATTGTTCCGGGATCTACATTCATATACGGGTCTAATTTTTGCGCAGATACGCTTACATTGCGCTGCTTTAAAAGCCTGCCCAAACTTGCTGCAGTTATACCTTTACCAAGACCCGACACAACACCACCGGTCACAAAAACAAACTTTGTCATTTTCAATCCCAACCCTCTTTTAAATTCAGTTTTCATACATCGTTAGTATATTTTCGGATATTTCTCGCCGTGACGCTCTCATATCCATTGCTTTTTTCTCGATATGCTTATGTGCTTGTTCTTCGCTCATGTTTAGATGCGTGATAAGAACAAGCTTTGCCCTGCTAATTATTCGCACATCTTCTAATTTTTTTGTTAGCTTTGTTGTTTTTTGATTTAGGGTTTTCATTCTGTGATAAACGGCTTTAGAAAGCTTGAGGGACGAGTATAATATGTTTTTATTAAGCGGTTTGGAGACGGTAATGATTCCGTGGTGCTCCAGTTTTTCACTCGTGTAGTCGTATAGTTCATTTTTCACAAAAAACACAACCTGGCTTAAGTCGCTTTTTATTAGCTCCAGCGCCAAATCTTCACCCGAGTCATTATGCAACGGGCTGTTAATAATATATAAATCAAAAGTTTGATCGGATATTTTCCTGCGAGCCTCACCACTAGTGTTGGCGAAAGTGATTCTTTTAAAAGACAGTGTTTTTAATATTTTTATTATAGGCTCGCTGTTTTTGTCGGTTTGAGAAACAATTAAAGCACTTTCCAAAAGATTACCACCAATCTTTTATAATTTGTCAAAATAAGTTTCGATATGATATTGTTGCTTATTTATTGCTTTATCAAAATCTTCAAACTCTAGTTTTTTAACATCAAAATATTTTGAAAGTAGTTGCTCGTCTACATGCTCTTTGATAAACTCACTGTTTTGTGCATGTGTAATAGCCTCGTTTAAGCTCATTGGTAAACTGCTTAATTTACTTGTTTTGTTTTCTGTAAGATCAAACAAATTTTCGTCAACCGGCGGTGTCAGTTCAAGACGATTTTTAATGCCGTTGATACCTGCGTTTATGATAAGAGCAAAAGCTAAATATGGGTTTATTGCACTATCTGCACTACGCAGCTCCATACGCTTTGTTTCGCTATTTGCAATAGGAAGCCTGATTAACTGCGAGCGATTTTGTTTTGACCATGAAATGTATCTAGGTGCTTCAAACTTTCCAAATCTTTCGTAGGAATTATTACTGGTGTTTAAAAACAGCGTTATGTCTTGGATTTTATCCATGATTCCTGCAATAAAATGTTTTGCAAGTTTATAGTCTTCGTTATTTTCGTCACTAAATAAATTTACGTTGTTTTTATAGAGCGACATGTTGATATGCAGGCCATTTCCGCTTTTGTCTTTTAGTGGTTTTGGCATAAACGAGGCAAAAAGGCCGTTTCTTGTTGCGACCGATTTCACAACAGATTTGAAAGTTATCAAATTGTCGGCACTTGTTAAAACGTCGCTGAATTTAAAATCAACTTCGTTTTGACCCGGGCCTTGCTCGTGGTGTGAGCGTTCGGGATTTAAGCCCATTTCTTCAAGTAACAAACAAATCTCGCGCCTTATATTTTCGCCTTTATCCATCGGCGAAACATCACAATATCCGCCACTATCCAGCGTCTCAAGCGTGGGCTTTTCATCTTCATCGGTCTTGAATAAGTAAAATTCACATTCTGTGCCTATTTTGCAATCAAGCCCCATTTGTTTCAGATTATTAATTGCATTTTTTAATATATATCGTGAATCGCTTTCATAAGGGGTCTTATCGGGGTTTTTAATGTCGCAGTAAAATCTTAAAACGGAGTTTACATTTGGACGCCAAGGTAACAGAGCCAGGGTGTTTATATCAGGGAATAGCAGTAAATCAGACTTTGTGACATCTGAAAATCCTTCGATTGCCGAAGCATCAAATGAAACACCATTTTCAAATGCGCTTTCAATTTCGCTGGACATGATAGAAATATTTTTTTGCACGCCTAAAGGGGTACAAAAACTTAATCTTATAAACTTTACATCATTTTCCTCAATGAATTCTAAGATATCTTTATTTATCATGCTACAAAACTCCCTTAAAATAAAAAATAGTTCACCAAGTGTCAGAAAGCAAAAAAATTGCAACCCGAAATTGATGAACGCCTTTGTTCACAAAAATAATATACTATAAACGCAAAAATGTCAATCAGTACTTTGTGAAAAAAGTAGCAAAATAATTGTTGACAAACCCAAAATGATGTGCTAGAATACGTTGCATAGACAACAAAGACGTTGTGAGCTTTTCAGCTTGCGGCGTCTTTTTTTATTTTTGAAAGGGGAAATTGTTATGAAGTACTGTACAAAATGCGCCATGCCAAACACACGGCCGGGAATTAGCTTCGATGGAAAAGGAGTTTGCAGTGCATGCAATCACTACGATAACCGCAAAAACGTAAACTGGGACAAACGCTTTGAAGAATTTAAAGCTCTTTGCGATAAGTATCGTGGAATTAATGGTCCGGGTGGTTACGATTGTGCTGTTGCTGTTAGCGGCGGAAAAGACAGCCACTTCCAAGTTTATATGCTAAAAGAAGTTATGGGCATGAACCCGATTTTATTTAGTGTTGAAGATAACTTTCCGATGACAGATGCAGGCGTGCACAACTTGAAAAATATTAGTGAAGAGTTTGGATGCACCATAATTTCATGTAAGCCAAATATAAAAGTGCAAAAAGTGTTAATGCGTAAGTTTTTTGAAAAGTACGGAAAACCCACATGGTATGTAGACCGTTTGATTTACACTTTTCCTCTTCATATGGCGCTTAAATTCAACGTATCTATGTTGTGTTACGGTGAGAATGTAAGCTTTGAATACGGCGGTAATTCCGATGAGGAAACGTATAGTGCGAAAGGTCAGATTGAAAATGGTGTTGCCGTGGGTATGCCAATGGAAGAACTTTTAGGTAATGGAGTAAGTGAGAAAGACTTATCTCTTACCATTGCCCCAACCAGCGACGAGCTTGCAAAACTGGACCCGTTTTATATGAGTTACTTCATGCCATGGAATAGTTATAAAAACTATCAACTTGCAAAAAGCCGTGGGTTCCATGATTTGACACACGAATGGCAACGTACACATCATGCAGAGGACTTTGACCAAATTGATAGCCGTGCATATCTTGTGCATTCATGGCTGAAATATCCAAAATTCGGTCATGCTGCTGCAACGGACTACACTTCAAGATATGTTCGTTATGGATTCTTGACAAGAGATGAGGCTGTAGAAATCATAAAAGAAAAAGACGGAGAACTGGATCCGCTTTGCATTAGAGATTTTTGCGAGTTTTGCGGCTATTCGGAAAGTGAATTTCACTCAATAGTAGATAAACTTTACAACAAAGATATCTTTGAAAAAAATGTTTACGGTAAATGGGTTATTAAAGATCCTATATGGGCGCAAAAATAGAATATTAATACCTTGAGCCGGTATTATATATTACAAAATGAAAGAGAGTTTTTAATTATGAGTAAATTTTTACCTATAAAAGATTATAAAACAACGCTATCGTTATACCAAACACAAACCGCCATTAGTGAAATTAAAAAAGTTTTCGAAGAAAATCTTAGCGAAAGCCTAAACTTGAAAAGAGTTTCAGCGCCTTTGTTTGTGGAAGAGTCTACAGGTCTTAATGATGATTTGAACGCAGTAGAACGTGCAGTTTCATTTGATATCAAAGAAACCAAGACAAACGCTGCTGTTGTGCACTCTTTGGCAAAGTGGAAAAGATATGCGCTTCATAAATACGACTTTCCGGTGGGTGAAGGCCTTTACACAGACATGAATGCCATCAGACGTGATGAAGAGATGGATAACCTACATTCTATTTATGTAGACCAATGGGACTGGGAAAAGGTTATTGACGCCAAAACAAGAACAATTGAAAACTTGAAGTCGACTGTACAGATGATAGTAGATGCTATATGCAAAACACAGGATGTGATAAACAAGCAATACGGCACAAAATCTGCGCTTTCAAATAAAGTAAGCTTTGTGACAACTTATGAGCTTGAAGAAATGTACCCACAGCTTGCACCAAAAGAGCGTGAAAACGTTTATTTGAAGGAACATAAAACAGCATTCGTTATGCAGATTGGCGATTTGCTAAAATCGGGTGAAAAGCATGATGGCAGAGCGCCTGATTATGACGACTGGGCGATGAACGGTGACATTTTATTTTGGAGTGATGTGTTGCAATGTGCTTTTGAAGTATCATCTATGGGTATTAGGGTGGATCCGAAATCTTTGGATGAGCAACTGACAAAAGCAAATGCAGACGACAGACGCAAATTCATGTTCCATAAAATGCTTTTAGAAGGAAAATTACCACTGACAATGGGTGGAGGAATAGGACAATCTCGTCTTTGCATGTTACTACTGGGAAAAGCGCACATAGGCGAAGTGCATGTGTCTGTTTGGGATGATGAAACAATTAAAGCTTGCCAAGAAAAAAACATAGAACTATTGTAAGGAGAAAAGTATGAAAAATATTCCGGAGCTTTTTGCGAGTAATGTTTTTAATGATGAAGTAATGAGAAATAAACTACCAAAGGATATATATAAAGCTCTTAAAAAAAATATTGAGCTTGGTAAACATTTAGAACTTGATGTGGCAAACTCTGTCGCGGCGGCTATGAAAGATTGGGCGACTGAAAAAGGCGTTACCCACTTCACACACTGGTTTCAGCCGATGACAGGCATTACAGCCGAAAAGCATGACAGTTTCATCTCGCCTGTAGATGGTGGCAAAATAATAATGGAGTTTTCGGGAAAAGAGCTTGTCAGAGGCGAGCCGGATGCATCATCTTTTCCAAGTGGTGGGATAAGAAGTACTTTTGAGGCAAGAGGCTATACTGTATGGGATACTACCTCGTATGCCTTTATCAAAGACGATACTCTTTGTATACCTACTGCGTTTTGCTCGTATTCAGGCGAGGCACTTGACAAGAAAACGCCGCTTCTTCGAAGCATGGAGGCTGTTAATGCACAGGCGTTGAGAGTGCTGAAATTGTTTGGGAATAAAACTGCAAAAAGAGTGGTGTCCACTGTTGGACCCGAACAAGAATATTTTTTGATAGACAAAGATATGTTCTTAAAGCGTGCAGACTTGGTGTATTGTGGAAGAACGCTTTTTGGCGCAAAACCACCAAAAGGACAGGAACTTGACGATCACTATTTTGGCACGATTAAGCCAAGAGTTGCCGCCTTTATGAAAGAGCTTGATGAAGAACTTTGGAAACTGGGCGTTATGGCAAAAACAAAACATAACGAAGTTGCACCTGCCCAGCACGAGCTTGCACCGATATTTACAACTTCTAATATCGCGACAGACCATAACCAGCTGACAATGGAGCTGATGAAAAGCATTGCCGACAAACACGGTCTTGCATGCTTGTTACACGAGAAGCCTTTTGCAGGCGTGAACGGTAGCGGCAAACATAACAACTGGGCGATTTCTACAGATACCGGGCTTAATCTTTTGGAACCGGGCGATACTCCGCATGAAAATGCACAGTTTATTTTGTTCTTGGTCGCTGTTGTGAAGGCGGTTGACGACTATCAAGATTTGCTTAGGGTTTCGGTTGCAAATGCAGGTAATGATCACCGTCTTGGCGCAAACGAGGCACCTCCTGCTATAGTTTCAATCTTTCTGGGCGATGAGCTGACGGCTATATTGGAGTCACTTGAAAATGAAGAGGAGTACAAAGGCGTAGAAAAAGCTAATATGCAATTGGGCGCTGCTGTATTGCCACATTTCCCAAAAGATACAACCGACAGAAACAGAACATCGCCCTTTGCATTTACAGGCAACAAGTTTGAATTTAGAATGCTTGGCTCAACATTTTCAATTTCGGGTCCTAATATTATATTGAATACTATAGTTGCAGAAGTTTTAAGTGAGTTTGCAAATGTGCTTGAAAAGGCAGATGATTTCAATGCAGCGCTTACAAAGCTTGTTAGAAATACAATTAAACAGCACAAAAGAATTATATTTAACGGCAATAACTATTCCGATGAATGGGTAGAAGAAGCAGAAAAAAGAGGACTTTTAAATTTAAAAACAACTAAAGATGCCCTGCCGGAATTTATAAATCCAAAGAATATTGAGCTGTTTAAAAAGCATAATATTTTCACAGAAAACGAAGTACATGCAAGGTATGAAATTTTAACAGAAAACTACCAAAAAGCAATTCATATCGAGGCGCTTACATTTATAGAAATTGTATCAAAAGATATCTTGAGCTATTCGCTGAGTTTTCAAAACGAGCTTTTGGATATTGCAGCAAAGAAAAAACAGTTTGGCCAAGATATAACGCTTGAAGACAATCTTGTCAATAAATGCTCGACACTAACAAAAAATATTTATGATTTATTGCAAAAGCTGAACAGCTCTTTAATAGAGGCGAAAAGTATTGATGGTGTAAAAGAACTTGCCGATTTTTATAGAGATAGCGTATTTGCAACAATGACTGAAGTTAGGGTATTGGTTGATGAGCTTGAGACAGTAGTACCTAAAAAACACTGGAAAATGCCCACTTATGGCGAAATTTTATACAGTGTAAACTAAAAAACACAATAAAAATGCACAATGGGGTGCGTTCAATCGTTGAGAAACGGATGGACGTGCCTTTATTAATTTATATCACAGGAGGATTTGACAATGGACGTAGTATTATCAGAATTGTATGGCGTTTGGTTTTTGATTGGCGCTGCTTTGGTATTTTTCATGCAAGCGGGTTTCGCAATGGTGGAAACAGGCTTCACAAGAGCGAAAAATGCAGGAAATATCATAATGAAAAACCTTATGGACTTCAGCTTTGGCACCGTGATGTTCATATTAATCGGCTTTGCTGTAATGATGAGTGAAGATTATATTTTAGGACTTTTCGGAATGCCTAACTTTGATATTTTTACAGACTATGCAAACTTTCCTTGGTCTGTGTTTATATTCAACTTAGTATTCTGCGCAACAGCCGCAACTATCGTTTCGGGCGCAATGGCAGAACGCACAAAATTCAGCGCATACTTAGTTTACAGTGCTGTGCTTAGCGCAGTGGTGTACCCTATAGAGGCAGGCTGGGTTTGGAATGCTCAAGGATGGCTATTTGAAATGGGTTTTATAGACTTTGCGGGTTCTGCGGCCATACATACCGTTGGCGGCGTGAGTGCAATTATCGGCATAATGTTTTTAGGCCCACGCATAGGTAAATACGAAAAAAATGAAAAAACAGGTAAAACCGTAGTAAAGGCGATACCCGGGCACAACTTGACCACAGGCGCACTTGGCGTGTTTATATTATGGTTTGGATGGTATGGCTTCAATGGCGCTGCTGCCACAACTTTAAACGGTATTGGCGGGCTTGCCTCGATATTTGTTACGACAACTATAGCGCCGGCGCTTGCCGCTGTTACCACTATGTTCTATACCTGGATCAAAAACGGAAAACCTGATGTTTCTATGACACTCAATGCGGCGCTTGCAGGCCTTGTTGGTATCACAGCAGGATGTGCCACAATGGATGCTGTAGGCTCGATAGTAGTAGGTGTAGTTTCGGGCTTCTTGGTTGTAATTGCAGTTGAATTTATTGATATAAAGCTAAAACTGGACGATCCTGTTGGTGCTGTTGCAGTGCATGGTGTGAACGGCGTATGGGGCACGCTTGCAGTTGGTCTTTTCGCCGTTGACGGTGGATTATTCTACGGTGGCGGTGCAAAGCTACTTGGCGTACAGGCTATTGGTATCACAGCAATTATTGCGTGGACTGCCGTTGCAATGACAATTACATTTGCTATCATCAAGAAAGTACATGGCCTAAGGGTTTCTGAAGAAGAAGAAGTTTTAGGACTTGACACAACCGAGCATGGGCTTGAAAGCAGCTATGCAGACTTTATGCCTGTTGACATGATGACAGAGGAAAAACCTCTTGTGGCAACACCCAGCGAAAAAGCAATTCCGGTTGAGGACAATTCAAGTCCCGGCGCTAAAATGACAAAGTTTTCTATAGTTACAAAAGAAAGCCGCTTTGAAAAATTAAAACGAGCCTTGGAGGCAATTGGTGTCACAGGCATGACGGTAACTAAAGTAATGGGTTGCGGAATGCAAAAAGGTAGGCAACAATATTACCGTGGTGTTGAGGTTGAAGCAACATTACTTCCAAAAGTGAAAGTTGAAATAGTAGTTTGCAAAATACCTGTTGAAACTGTTATCAAAGCAGTTAAAAAAGCACTTTACACCGGAAACATCGGCGACGGCAAAATCTTTATTTACGATGTTGAAAATGTAATAAAAGTAAGAACAGGTGAAGAAGGCTACAGTGCTTTGCAAGATGACTAATCAGCCCAGCAAAAATTGCAGCTAATGTTTAATATCGTTTTTAATATAATAGCCCAAAAGCCGCTTTTAAGTTTTATTTTAAAGCGGCTTTTTTTATTGCATTATTAAAAATGATGTGATATAATATACGAAATTATATATTTGCGACAAAGAGGTCGCGTATAATGCGCTTTTTCAGCGCTATATACGCGACCTCTTTTTATTTTAAGGAGGATATAAATGCAAAAAAACACATTGTACAATAAAAATTTTGAACATGATGCCTGCGGAATAGGCGCAGTTGTTTCTATCGACGGTAAAAAAACATATTCGGTAGTTTCAAACGCTTTAGAAATAGTAGAAAAGCTTGAACACAGAGCAGGTAAAGACGCAAGTGGTGAGACAGGTGATGGTGTTGGAATACTTGTTCAAATTTCTCATGAGTTTTTTAAAAATTTAAAGCTCAGTTTTGAAATAGGCGCAGAAAAAGATTATGGCATTGGGATGTTTTTTTTGCCATGTGAAAAACAGAAAAGAATGCAGGCGAAAAAGCTTTTTGAGCTAATTGCATCAAAGTCGGGCATAGAAGTTTTAGGCTGGAGGGATGTTCCCACAAATTCAGATGTGCTGGGGCAAAAAGCAATAGAAAAAATGCCGTATATTGAGCAATGTTTTTTAAAACGCCCAATAGACGTTGAAAAAGGCATAGATTTTGATAGGAAATTGTATGTTATCAGGCGGGAGTTTGAACACAGTGCGATGAGCACTTATGTTGCAAGCTTATCTTCGCGTACACTTGTTTATAAGGGTATGTTTTTAGTGGGGCAATTAAGGCAGTTCTACCTAGACTTACAAAGTAAAAACTATAAAAGTGCCATTGCTATGGTGCACTCGCGCTTTTCTACAAACACAAACCCAAGCTGGGAGCGTGCACATCCCAACAGGGTTATTTTACACAACGGCGAAATTAACACAATAAGAGGCAACGCCGATAGAATGCACGCAAGAGAAGAAACAATGCATAGCGACAGTTTGGGAGATGATATAAGTAAAGTGTTGCCGGTCATAAACGGCGAAGGCTCCGACTCTGCAATGCTTGACAATACTCTTGAGTTTTTATACATGAACGGTGTGGACTTGCCGCTGGCCGTTATGATGGCAATACCCGAGCCGTGGAAACACGATAAATACATGAGTAAAAATAAAAAAGATTTTTACCGTTATTATGCCACCATGATGGAGCCGTGGGATGGCCCTGCTGCTATACTTTTTTCTGATGGTGATATAATGGGTGCGGTTTTGGACAGAAACGGTCTTCGTCCTTCTCGGTACTATATTCTTGACGATAATACACTTGTTTTGTCGTCCGAGGTTGGCGTGTTAGATATCGAGCCTGAAAAAATTGTGGAAAAATCAAGACTCTGTCCGGGTAAAATGCTTTTGGTTGACACGGTCAATAAAAAGATAATATCAGACGAGGAATGTAAAAATTATTATGCAAATAAAAAGCCTTACGGTGAATGGCTTGACACAAACCTTGTGCGTTTAAAAGATTTGCCCGTGCCAAACAAAAAAACACAAACATACTCACAAGAAACAAGAGATAAATTATACAAAGCGTTTGCATATTCATACGAAGATGTCAAAAATAATATTTTACCAATGGCGAAAAATGGCTTGGAGCCTACGTCGGCAATGGGTACAGACATTCCCCTTGCGGTTTTAAGCGATAAGCATCAGCCGCTATTTAGGTATTTCAAACAGCTTTTTGCGCAAGTTACAAATCCGCCTATAGACTCACTTCGAGAAGAAATTGTTACGGATACTACAGTGTATATTGGCAAAGACGGAAACCTATTAAAAGACAGCGCGCAGAACTGCACTGTTTTGGAGGTTAGCAACCCTATTTTAACGGCAATAGATCTGGCTAAAATTAAAGCCATGAAAAATAGCGGGTTTTGCGTTAAAACGGTATCCTTGCTTTATTACAAAAATACTTCGCTTGAAAGGGCTTTAGAGCAGCTGTTTGTGAAATGTGATAAAGCGTATAGTGAAGGTGCTAATATTATTGTTTTGTCTGATAGAGGCGTTGATGAAAATCATGTTGCTATTCCAAGCCTGCTTGCAGTCAGCGCAATGGAGCAATATTTGATTAAAACCAAAAAACGTACAGCTGTTTCTATTATCTTAGAAAGCGGCGAGGTACGTGATGTGCATCAATTTGCAACATTGCTGGGATATGGCGCAAGGGCGGTCAACCCATATTTGGCGCACGAGTGCATAGAGGAACTGATAGACAAAAAAATACTTGATAAAGATATTTTTACGGCGATTAATGATTACAACCATGCGGTGTTACATGGCATTGTGAAAATTTCCGCAAAAATGGGTATTTCTGCTATTCAAAGTTATCAATCGGCGCAAATTTTCGAGGCTGTTGGCATTAACAAACAAGTAATAGACAAATATTTTACAAATACAGTTAGCAGGGTTGAGGGAATTGGCCTTGAGGAAATTGAAGAAGGCATTGAATTCAGGCATTCAAAAGCATTCGATCCACTGGGCCTTGGCGTGGACAACACGCTTGACAGCATGGGGTATTCTAAACTGATTAACGGCGAGGATAAAGAAGATCATCTTTACAGTCCTGAAATCATAATTGCGCTTCAACAAGCAACACAAAGTGGCGATTATAATAGGTTTAAGCAGTATACCGCAATGGTGGACGATATCAATAAACCACACACTTTAAGAGGCCTACTTGCCTTTGACTTTGGCGAGGGCATACCTTTGAGTGAAGTTGAGCCTGCAAGTGAAATTGTGAAACACTTTAAAACAGGTGCAATGTCGTATGGTTCTATATCACAAGAAGCGCATGAATGTATGGCTATTGCGATGAATACACTCGGCGGGAAATCGAACTCCGGTGAAGGTGGCGAAGACCCAAGCAGGCTTGGTACAATAAAAAACAGTGCGATAAAACAAGTGGCTTCGGGGCGCTTTGGTGTTACAAGCCAGTATTTACTCAGCGCAAACGAAATACAAATTAAAATGGCGCAAGGTGCAAAACCCGGCGAAGGCGGGCATTTGCCGGGCGGAAAAGTTTACCCCTGGATAGCGAAAACAAGACACTCAACACCCGGTGTTGCGCTTATTTCACCGCCACCGCATCATGATATTTATTCGATAGAAGATTTGGCGCAGCTTATATATGACCTAAAAAATGCAAACAGAAAAGCACGTATTTCGGTTAAGCTTGTGTCTGAGTGTGGTGTTGGAACAATTGCCGCAGGCGTTGCAAAGGCAGGAGCCGCAGTTATTTTGATTTCAGGCTATGATGGCGGAACAGGCGCTGCACCTACCAGCTCTATTCTGGACGCAGGCTTGCCGTGGGAACTTGGCCTTGCAGAGGCTCATCAAACGCTTATTCAAAACAACTTGCGAAATAGCGTTGTTTTAGAAACTGACGGCAAGCTGATGAGCGGACGTGATGTTGCGATAGCCGCAATACTTGGTGCAGAAGAGTTTGGGTTTGCAACGGCGCCTCTTGTCACAATGGGTTGTATGATGATGCGTGTTTGTAATTTAGACACTTGCCCTGTGGGTATAGCAACGCAAAATGAATGTCTGCGAAAACGCTTTATGGGCAAGCCTGAATATGTTATGAATTTCATGATGTTTATTGCCGAAGAGCTGCGTGAAATAATGGCAAAACTCGGTGTGAAAACCTTGAAAGAATTAACAGGAAGAACAGACCTTATAAAAGTAAAAGATAAAAAAGTGACAAAACGTGCAGAGCTTGTTGATATGAGTCTTGTAATATCTGACGTATATGCACATAACAGCGACAAAACATTTGATGAAAATCATTTATATGATTTCAAATTGAGTGATACAATTGACGAAAAAGTGCTATTAAATAAATTCAAAAAAGCCATTGAGACTAAAAGCAAACACACTGAAAAGATTACTGTATGTAGTACCGATAGAACACTGGGAACAATTTTAGGCTCGGAAATAAGCAAGGCACATAAAAACACGCTTGATGATGATACCTTCGTGGTTGAATGTGTGGGCGGCGCCGGACAATCTTTTGGAGCGTTTATGCCTAAAGGATTAACATTGAAATTGCAAGGCGATGCAAACGATTATGTGGGCAAAGGCTTATCGGGTGGTAAAATAATTGTGACAAAACCACATCAAAGTGCATTTAAAGCAGAGGAAAATGTCATCATCGGAAATGTTGCTCTTTATGGCGCGACCTCGGGCGAGTGCTACATTAACGGTCTTGCCGGAGAGCGTTTCATGGTGCGAAATTCAGGCGCTGTAGCTGTAGCCGAAGGATGTGGCGATCATGGAGTTGAGTACATGACAGGAGGCAAAGCCGTCATACTTGGCCAAACAGGCAAAAACTTTGCGGCGGGAATGAGCGGTGGTATAGCTTATGTGCTAGACACCGAGCATGACTTGTATTTAAAGCTGAACAAAGAATTTGTCTCGATGTATGAAGTTACAAGTGAATGTGATGCTGATGAGTTGAAAGCGCTTATTGTGAAACATTATGAAAACACAAACTCGCAAAAAGCAAAGGAAATTTTAGATAACTTTGAGGATGTTTTACCACACTTTAAGAAAATAGTGCCTAATGATTATCAAAAAATGTCTATAGCGATACAAGAATTTATTGAAAAAGGTTTCGGTGTAGAAGACGCACAATTTGAAGCTTTTACAAAAGTAATAAAAAGAAATCAGGTGTAGATAATGGGTAAAATAACGGGTTTTATGGAATATAGCAGAAAAGCTAACGGAAAAATACCTGTCAAAGAACGCATATTGAATTTCAGCGAATTTTACAGTATTAATGAAAAGCAAGAAAGACTGAATCAAGCTGCAAGATGTATGAACTGCGGTGTGCCATTTTGCTCTAGTGCTATCGAGCTGAAAGGCATGGTCACGGGATGTCCGCTTCACAACTTGATACATGAATTCAACGATGAAATTTACAACGAAAACTTTGAGCATGGGCTGTCAAGGCTTTTGAAAACAAATTGCTTTCCTGAGTTCACAGGTAGAGTTTGTCCTGCACTTTGTGAAAAAGCATGCATCAACGCCATATATTCGGATGCTGTTACCATACATGATAACGAGCTGTTTTTAATTGAGAATGGATTTGAAAAAGGGTATATGCAGCCAAAGGCTCCACTTGTGCGAAGTGATAAAAAAGTGGCGGTGATAGGCTCTGGGCCTGCCGGCCTTGCCGTGAGTGAAAAACTAAACAAAAGAGGCCATAATGTGACGGTGTTTGAGCGTGATGATAAATTTGGCGGTCTTTTAATGTATGGCATACCAAACATGAAGCTTGATAAGAAAGTTATTGAGCGAAGAATTAAACTCATGCAACAAGAGGGTGTTGTTTTTGAGAATAATAAAGACATAGGAAAAAATATTAAAATTGAAGAATTGCAAAAAGAATATGATGCAGTGGTTTTGTGTTGTGGTGCAAAAAAAGCAAGGGATATAGACGTGCCGGGAAGAAACGCTCAGGGAGTATATTTTGCAGTCGAGTTTTTAAAAAGCACAACGAGTAGTTTGCTGAAAAATAATTTAGCAGGCGATTATATTAACGCAAAAGGAAAAAATGTAATTGTGCTTGGTGGCGGCGATACCGGCAATGACTGTGTGGGTACATGTGTTCGACATGGCGCAAAAAGTGTGGTGCAACTAGAAATGATGCCGCAACCGCCAAAGCAGCGCAGCCAAACAAACCCTTGGCCCGAATGGCCAAAAGTGATGCAAACAGACTATGGCCAAGAAGAAGCCGGTGAAGTTTTTGGTAAAGACCCCAGAGTTTTTGAAACTACAATAAAAGAAATATATGAAAAAGATGGCAAAATAACAGGAGTATTAACGGTTGCAGTTGAATTCAAAGACGGAAAGCTATGTGAAGTTGAAAACAGCGAACAAAAATACAAAGCGGATATGCTTTTGATAGCGGCAGGATTTACGGGCTATGAAGAATATACTGCGCCTAAAATAGACATACCTCAAAAAGCGCAAACATCATATAAAACAAGCGTTGATAATGTCTTCTCGTGCGGCGACATGAAACGAGGTCAATCACTTGTTGTTTGGGCAATCGCCGAGGGTATTAAATGTGCGGCAGAGATTGATGACTATTTGCTGAACGATTAAGCGAGCTGTTTTTTTACTCTAAATCATTTATAAGCGGTTATTATATGCAAGGCTTTTGATATACAATATTATTAAAAATATTGTAAAAGGCTTTGCATATATTTTGTGTTGTGAAAATTAGCGGAACCTAATTTGTGTAATGACATAAAGAAAATCGGAAAAATAAACCGCTTCAAATATAATTTCAAGAAATGAATGCAGCGTATAAACGATATTGTGTGGTAATATTGACACAAATATGAAAATATTGTAAAATATTAAATAGTTAATTTTTTTAGCAGCGTAAAGTGTATTAGTTTACAGTTGCAAATGTTATGGAATTAACAAAAATGTAAGAATATATTTGGAGGAGAAAAAATGAAAAAATTACTAGCAGTGCTACTTGTGGCTGTAATGGCACTCGGCCTTCTGGCGGGCTGTTCAGACAGCGGAAGCGACACCCTTATAGTGTCACAAGGCGCAGACCCTGCATCGCTTGACCCACAAGGCGCAAACGAACAACCCGGATCAAGGGTTGCAAAACAAATTTATGATACACTATTCATTCAAGATGAAGAAATGAATGTATCAGAAGGTCTTGCCGAGAGCTATGAGATTCTTGACGACGGCATGACACTAAGCCTTAAACTTCGTGAGGGTGTTACCTTCCATAACGGAAATCCATTCACCGCAGACGACGTTAAGTTCACAATCGAAAGAGCTATTGCATCACCTGATGTTACTCACATCGTTTCGGCTATTGACCCTGAAAAAATCGAGATCATTGATGATTACAACATGACAATTGGTATGCTTTATCCATTTGCTCCCATCATTTCCCACTTGGCTCACACAGCATCATCGATAGTTGATAAAGAGACTGTTGAAGAAGCCGGTGATTCTTATGGTTCAAACCCTGTTGGTACAGGTCCTTACGAACTAGTAGAGTGGAATGTTGGCGACAACATCGTTTTGAAAGCAAACGCTGATTACTGGGGCGATCCTGCAAAAACAGAAAATATCATTATCAGAAACATTCCTGAAGCTGAAACCGCAATGCTTGAGCTTGAATCAGGCGGCGTAGATATCGTTTATGATATCGCAGCATCAAACATTGCACGTTTTGAAGACAGCGAAGAAACAATGCTTGTAAGAAGCCCGAACTTCTCTACAACTTACATTGGCTTTAACGCTGGCAAAGAGCCTTTTGATGACCCATTGGTACGTCAAGCTATCAACCATGCAATCGACATGAGCGCAATTGTTGAAAACGTATACTACGGTGCAGGCTCACAAGCTAAAGGTCCTATCGGCCAAATGGTTTGGGCATACAATGATGAGCTTTCCGGTTATGAGTATGACGTAGAAAAAGCTAAAGAGCTTTTGGCAGAAGCCGGCTATGCTGATGGTTTCACAACTACCATCATGACAAACGAAGGCAACCAACAACGTGCTGACGTTGCTATCATCGTTCAAAGCGCTTTGAAAGAAATCGGTATCGAAGTGGAAATTCAAACTCTTGAATGGACAAAATACCTGGAAGCAACAGAAAACGGCGAGCATGACATGTTCATCCTAGGCTGGGTTACTGTTACAGGCGATCCTGATTACGGCCTATATCCCTTGTTCCACTCATCAACATTCGGTGCAGCCGGTAACAGAACATTCTGGTCAACACCTGAAGTAGATGCACTTCTCGACGAAGCAAGAACTTCAAACGATGCTGCTGTTCGTGAAGCAAACTACAAAGAAGTACAAGAAATTGTTGCTGAAGAAGCACCCTGGATCTTTACATGGGAAGGCGAAGACCTTACAGGCGTACGCACAAACATCGAAGGTTTTGTGAACAATCCTGCTGGTCACCACGTTCTTAAAAACGTAGTTAAAAACTAGTACTTGGTAGTTACAATGAAAAGGAGACTGCAACAGCAGTCTCCTTAGGTTGTCAATTAAGCTCCTTTTGTGTTGGTCGGAAAAGCTTGCTCTATTATATGCAAAAATATTCGCCTTTACGTTGTTTTTGTTTAAAGTAAGTGCTTAATTGCCACTTAAAATTTTTTGATAATATAGGGAGACTGCCGGGGGCAGTCTCCTATAAATGTTTAAGGTGGTATAGTTATAAATTAGGTACCTTAGGCAAAAAATATTTTCCTTAGGAGGTATGTTTTTGTTAAATTATATAATTAAAAGGCTATTGCTGGTTTTACCTGTATTGCTGGCTGTGACATTTGTAATATTTACATTACTGTATTTTACACCGGGCAATCCTGCAAAAGCAATGTTGGGTGAAGTGGCAAGTCCTGAAGCTTTGGCGGCACTTGAGGAAGAACTGGGCTTGAATGACCCGTTTTTGGTTAGGTATTTTGATTATTTATTGGGCCTGCTACAAGGCGACATGGGTACATCTTATAGAACAGATAGGCCGGTGTCTGAGGAATTGTTTAACCGTTTGCCAACAACGTTGAACTTGGCATTGCTATCAATCGTTATTGCTGTTGCGATAGGAATACCTGTAGGTATTATTTCGGCAACAAAACAATACTCTTGGTTTGATAATATTTCTATGGTGTTTGCGCTATTAGGCGTTTCTATGCCAAACTTCTGGCAAGGAATGGTATTGATACTTGTGTTTGCTGTATGGCTGGGTATATTGCCTGTTTCGGGCTTTACAACACCAGCGCACTGGATTTTGCCGGCTGTGACGATAGGTACGTCGACTGCGGCTATTATCGCTAGGATGACACGTTCAAGTATGCTTGAAGTAAATAGGCAAGACTATATCAGAACTGCAAGAGCAAAGGGACAAAAAGAATCTGTTGTTATAATGAAACATCAGCTGAAAAATGCGCTGATACCTGTTATAACAGTTGTTGGTTTGCAATTTGGTGCTTTGCTTGGTGGTGCAGTTTTAACCGAGACAATTTTCGCGGTTCCCGGAATTGGCAGATACATGGTTGAGGCAATCAAAAACCGTGACTATCCTGTTATTCAGGGCGGCGTTTTACTTATAGCTGTAATATTTACGTTTGTTAATCTTTTTGTTGATATTCTGTATGCATATGCGGATCCCAGAATTAAGGCAACTTATTCTCAAGCTAAGTTAGGAGGTCCGTTAAAATGGCTAAACAAAAAGTAGAAAACACAGAGAATAACAACAAAATCAAAACACGACGCTACAGTAAACTGGGCGAAACGTGGAAGATATTAAGAAGAAATAAAGCTGCTATGCTGGGCCTTGCTATTATTTGTGTAATAGTGATATGTGCAATATTTGCCGATTTCATTGCACCTTATCCGTACGATGAAATCAATCTGGATAATGAGTTTGCACGTCCGTCGCTGGAAAACCTATTTGGTACAGATAACTTTGGCAGAGATATTTTTAGTCGTATTGTTTACGGCGCAAGAATTTCTTTACAAGTTGGTTTTGTTGCAGTAGGAATTGCCGCGGTAGTAGGTGTGTTTTTAGGCTCGCTTGCAGGATACTACGGTAAAAATGTTGATAGCATTATCATGCGCATAATGGACGTTTTGCTTGCTATACCAAGCATCCTTCTTGCCATAGCAATCACAGCCGCTTTTGGTGGTGGCTTGACAAATGTTATGATAGCTGTTGGTATATCTTCAGTGCCGTCATATGTGCGCATTGTAAGGGCTACAATCCTATCTGTAAAAGAGCAGGAATTTATTGAAGCAGCTAGAGCAACGGGTGCGTCTGACTTTAGAATAATATTTACTCATATTTTACCAAACTCCCTTTCACCGCTAATTGTACAAGCTACACTAGGCGTTGCCGGTGCAATTTTATCTGCTGCCGGGCTAAGTTTTATTGGACTGGGACTACAACCGCCGGAACCTGAATGGGGCGCAATGCTTTCAGAAGCACGATCATATTTCACGCAGCACCCACATATGGTTATGTTCCCGGGATTATCAATTATGTTGACAATTTTCGCACTCAATCTCTTTGGTGATGGTTTGCGTGATGCGCTTGACCCCAAACTTAAACGATAGTTAGAAAGGAGATTAAGAGTGAGTGATAAAATATTAAGTATAGAGAATTTAAGTATTCGATATGTAACGGAAGAGAATACAGTTGCCGCGGTTACAGATATTTCTTTGGAAATTGAAAAAGGCAAAACGCTTGGCCTTGTTGGCGAGACAGGTGCTGGAAAAACCACTACGGCACTTGGTATATTAAATTTGGTTCCGGACCCACCGGGCGAGATATATTCCGGTAAAATTATGTTTAAAGGTGAAAATCTACTTGATTTATCACAGAATGATATGCGTGAAGTTCGCGGCGCTAAAATCAGTATGATTTTCCAAGACCCGATGACATCGCTAAACCCTGTGTTAACTGTTGGTGAGCAAATTCAAGAAGTTGTGTTGTTACATAATGAAATTTCAAAGCAAGAAGCCCTCGACAAAGCAAAAGAAATGATGGAGATGGTGGGTATTTCAGGCGAGCGGCATATTGAATATCCACACCAGTTTTCCGGTGGCATGAAGCAACGTATTGTTATCGCAATGGCGCTTGCATGTGAGCCTGAACTGTTGCTTGCCGATGAGCCGACCACTGCACTTGATGTGACAATTCAAGCACAGGTGCTAGAGCTGATAGCGGACTTGAAAGAAAAGCTGAACACTTCAATGCTTTTGATCACCCATGACTTGGGTGTGGTGGCTGAAACTTGTGATAATGTTGCCATAATGTATGCTGGCGAGATTGTTGAATGTGGCACAACAAAGCAAATTTTTACCGACCCAAAACATCCGTATACTGTTGGACTTTTTGGCTCAATTCCAAAACTTCATGATGATTCTGACCGTCTGATTCCCATCGATGGCCTTATGCCGGACCCTGCAAATTTACCTGTTGGATGTAACTTCAGTCCAAGATGTAAACAGTGCATGGAAATATGCAAATCACAGTCTTCGAAAACTGTTGAATATGAAAATGGCCATAAAGTAGCGTGTCATCTTTATGCTGACGGAGGTTCGAAATGAGCGAGAGAATTTTAGAAGTAAAAAACCTATGTAAATATTTCAAAACTCCGCGTGGTATTTTGCATGCTGTAGATGAAGTGAACTTTTATATTAATAAAGGCGAAACTTTGGGTGTTGTAGGTGAGTCAGGATGCGGAAAAAGCACGCTTGGCAGAACAGTATTGCATTTGACAGACATAACAAGTGGTAAAGTGTTTTTTGAAGGAAATGATATCACCGATGTGAAGAAATCAAAAGAACTGAAAGAGTTGCGCAAAGATATGCAAATAATTTTTCAGGACCCATTTTCTTCACTGAACCCTAGAATGTCGGTTAGTGATATTATTGCTGAACCGCTTAAAATTTATAAAATTTTCAACACAAAAGACGAGATAAACAACAGAGTGCTGGAGCTTATGGACACTGTTGGCCTTGCTCGCAGGCTTGCAAACAACTATCCGCATGAGCTGGATGGTGGACGCCGTCAAAGAATAGGCATTGCAAGGGCGATTGCGCTAAATCCGAAGTTTATTGTGTGTGACGAGCCTGTTTCTGCGCTTGACGTTTCTATACAAGCACAAGTTATAAACTTGCTTCGTGACTTGCAAAAAGAGCGTGGACTGACATATATTTTTATCACACATGACTTCTCGGTAGTGAAGCATATTTCAGACAGAATAGTTGTAATGTACCTTGGAAATGTGGTGGAAACTGCGCCGACAAAGGACTTTTTCAAAAATCCTATGCATCCATACTCAAAGGCGCTACTTTCGGCAATTCCCGAAGCTGTTTACAGTGAAGCAAAAAGGGAAAGAATTACGCTGAAAGGTGAGATTACATCGCCAATTGAGCCGAAACCCGGTTGTAGATTTGCTCCACGTTGCGAATATGCAACAGATGTTTGCACAGGGAAAAACCCTGAGCTATTAGAGGTTGAGCCCGAGCATTTTGTTGCTTGCCCAAGGGCGGTAGAACTTTTGAAGTAATAGTTTAGGCTATTTGTCAGTAGCATGTGTAACTATGAAAATTAAAATATAACAATTTCAGCTGGCAACGTTGGGTTGTCAGTTGTTTTTTTTGTTGACGAAATGGGGCAAAATGTGCTATTTTAGTAAACAGAAGTTGCATAACAACATGATATTTAAAATATTTTAATAAAAAGGGGTTTATATGAAGAACGTAGGATTTGGGGAGAAATTGCGGTACAAGTTTGACAACATCATGTCTAAAGGCACTGTTGCGCTGATAGGTATTTTGTTTTTAGCCACGGTGATTGTAATTGTTGTGGCGGGTCTTTTGGCCTTCTTACTTGGAGAGGGACCAATCGGAGAAAACATCTGGCAAAGTATCATGCATACCATTGACGCAGGTACTATTGTAGGCACAGACACTTCACGGCCGATATTTCTTATTTTGATGTGTATTGTTACTTTAGGTGGTATATTCATTACCAGTATCTTAATCGGTATTATCACCACCGGTTTTGAGGAAAAATTGAATACTTTGAAAAAAGGTAACTCTCGCGTCATAGAGAAAAATCATGTGGTTATTTTAGGGTTCAATGACAACATTGGAACCATTATTTCCGAGCTTGTTGCGGCGGGTGAAAACCAAAAAGATAACTGTATTGTGGTGTTGGCTGAAGGTGATAAAGAAGAGGTGGAAGAAGCTATTGGCAACTTGGTGGAAGACTTTAAAACCACGCGTCTTATCTGCCGCACAGGCAGCATCACGGATTTACACATGCTTAAACAATGTGCTATTGAAACTTCTCGTGCTGTTATTATCAACGAGCGCACAGACTTTATTACCACAAAGGCTATTTTGGCTATAAACAACTATATCAGAAGCCTAGATGCACCGTCTGAGATAAACACACATATTGTGGCCATGGTAAGCGATACTGCAAACTATGAAGCTATTCAAATTGCCGGCGAAGATCTTGCTGAACTGATATTAGTGCATGATTCCGTTGCACGAATTATTGCTCAAACATGTAGGCAACCCGGTCTTTCAAATGTACTTATCGATCTGTTTGACTTTAGCGGTAGCGAGCTTTATTTTGAAAGTTTTGCTGAGCTGCAGGGTAAAACATTCCAAGATGTTCTTACTAGGTTTAACCACAGCATCGTGTTTGGATACAAACGAGGTAAAGACATTTTCTTAAATCCGCCAAAAGATACTGTGATGGAGCAAAACGACAAGATTCTTATCTTGGTGGAAGATGACGGCATGGCAAAATTCCTGCCAAACGCTTATGATAATGCGCAAGTTGAAAATCTTATTAGCCAGCAAAATTCTGAAAAACAGCTTGAAAATGTTCTGATCTTGGGTGCTAACAGTATGCTTTCCACCATTCTGCACGAGCTTGATAATTATTATGTTAAAGGCTCTCGCATTATTGTGGCAAACGATACCGATGAATATCTAAATGCAGATATCAAGCTGGAAAACATTGAGTTGAAGACTATAGTTTGTGATATCGGAAACAGAAAAGCCTTAGAGGCGCTCACATCTCAGGATATCAGCCACGTGCTGCTACTTAGCAATGACTCGCTGGATACAGAGACAACCGATGCTAAAACTTTGCTAAAGCTGATTCATTTGCGCGATATTGCACAAAAGACAAATCGTAATTTCAATATCACCAGCGAAATGGAAAATACCACAAACCAAAAACTAGCGCAGGTAGCACAGGTAAATGATTTGGTGGTGGGCTCTAACATTATCAACTTGATGATGGCGCAAATTGCCGAGAACCGTGACTTGGCAAAAGTATTCCAAGAACTTCTTCATGTAGATGGCTCGGAGATATATATCAGAGACGCCGAAAACTATGTGAAACTGAATGAAAAACTTGACTTTTTCGCCGTGACAGAAATCGTGGCACGTCGTAATGAGATTGCTGTAGGATATAAAAAGCGTGTTGGTAATTCTTATGAGATTATAGTCAACCCGACCAAATCCGATACAATTACATTTGTCGAAGGTGACTCTATTGTCCTGCTTGCCTCTGACTAAACACTAAAGCATATAAAAACACCGTTTTCTTTTACTTGTGTAAAGGAAAACGGTGTTTTATTTATTGGATTAACTCATGCGGATATTATGCCGCTTTCATGGTCTTTTTGCGGATAAAGGCTAAAACTATCAGTAAAACAACAACACAAACTGCTAATGTGATTAACGCATTTTGCAAGAGGCCTGCCAGAATATATCCAAGGAAGGATACGCCGGCAACCACTAGTGCATATGGTATCTGAGTGGAAACGTGAGTGATGTGGTTGCTTTGCGCGCCGGTAGAGGCCATGATGGTGGTGTCTGAAATAGGGGAGATGTGATCGCCGCATACAGCGCCTGCCAAGCAAGCCGATACACAAATCACCATCAGTTCGCCGCCGCCCGGGAAGATAGCGGTAACAATGGGGATTAAAATACCGAATGTGCCCCAAGATGTGCCGGTGGAGAATGCAATGCCAACACCTATTAAGAACAATACAGCCGGAAGCAAGAAACTGGCGGCTGCGTTGGCGGACACAACACTGCTGACGAAATCGCCAGCGCCTAAGGCATCACGGCAAAATCCGCTTAGTGTCCATGCGAAGCACAAGATGAAAATAGCGGGAACCATTTGTCTGAATCCACCGGGAAGGCTATCAGCAAAGTCACGGAAAGTGATAACTTTGCGGGAAATATAAAGGATAAATGTGAACATTAGTGCAAGTAAAGAGCCGATGGAAAGCCCAACGGATGCGCTGGCGTTTCCGAATGCTGTAATGAAATCGGTACCGCTGAAAAATCCGCCGGTGTAAAGCATGCCACCGATGCAAGAAGCTATCAATACCAATACAGGCAATACAAGATCAATTACTTTGCCTTTTGGTGAAATTTTTGTTTTTTGATCGCTTAGATATTCATTGCCGGTTCCACCAAACAAGTCACCGGATTCAGCAATTTTTTCCTGTGCTTTCATCGGACCAAAATCAAACTGCATGGCCGAAATAGCCACAACCATAACAATGGTGAGCAAGGCATATAGGTTGTATGGAATGGACTGTAAGAATAGTGAAAAACCATCTATTGCATCAGTGTCTACATAAGAAGTGACCGCCGCCGCCCAGCTGGAAACAGGTGCGATGATACAAATAGGTGCTGCAGTGGCATCAATTATGTATGCAAGTTTTGCACGGGATACCTTGTATTTGTCGGTCACAGGAGACATAACGCCACCCACCGTCAAGCAGTTGAAATAATCGTCCACAAAGATCATTATACCTAAACCGAATGTGGCCAAAAGCGAGCCACGCTTAGTCTTGATGCGTGAAGAAGCCCATCTTCCATATGCGGCACTGCCGCCGGCACGGTTCATTAGTTCCACCATTATGCCGAGCGCTACCAGGAATATTAAAATGCCTGCATTGCCGCCGATTTGTGCCATCATGGTGTCTATGATTTGCACAATGGCTGTGCCGGGGCTGAAATTTGCCGCAAATAAACTGCCGGCCATAATGCCCACGAATAACGAAAGATAAACTTCTTTTGTTATCAGAGCCAAAGCAATGGCGATGATTGGCGGTAAAAGGCTCCAAAAAGTGCCGTATAGATTGCTTACTGCCTCGCCTTCGGATGCCGCAACTTGCATGGGCATTACCAAAACGAACAGAAATACCATGCATAAAGCCGGTATTGCCCACTTCATCATTTTTCTTACTTGTCGAATTTTCACTATACTTCCTCCCTTTTATTTGGCTATAATGAACTTGTGTCCACTATTACATCACAACTTTCACGAATGGTGTATGCCGCAAAATATGCATGTTCTTTTGGAATCCATTCGTTTTCAAACCGTTCTGCCATTTCCTTGGTTTCGCGGTTTGATATTCTCTTTTTTTGAACTTCACTGAAAGTGCTTAAAAACACCCTGACATCGCACTCGGCGCTTACTTTGGGATGTAGACAGTACGCTCCTTCGAGTATGGTAAGTGGTCCGGCGGCTATTGTCTTTTCCTTGTCCATTGCCTGCTTCATACAGCAAAATTGCCTATAGGAAAATTCTGTGCCTTTTGCCGCTTTTGCCACTACTTTAGATAGTCTTTCGTAGTCGATATTACCACCAATTTCAGATAGTCTTTCCTGAGTGCGCTGATGTGGCTGTAGGAAAAAATCGTCTGCATGTATCACACTGCATCCATACACATTTTGTAAAAATGTAGCAAGGCTACTTTTACCTGAGGCGCACATGCCGTCTATCCCTGCAAACACATGGCTTTTTTGACGCAAAGATCTATCTAGCTTTATAAAAACCGGTAAATACAGCACCGAGGCCAAGTTTAAAAGACGGTAATGTGGCCGGTATAGCTGCCGGAATCGTTCGCTATGGTGCACAGCCGGGCAACCCTCGGATATATGTTGCTTAATAACATCCACATCTTTTGATGTATACGGCAAGCGAGCGCTTTCTATCATTTCTTGCAAGACAGCCAGCTTTTGCAGATAGCGATTTTTATCGCCTGTGTGATTTTGAGCCGAAAAAACACAAAGCCTTGCAAGTGTTTGCACAGATATGTCGTCACACAGCCCGGATAGGTTGATTCTATAAAGTCCGTCGCCTATATCAACATGCGGTATGGGCTTTTCGGTGGCGACAAGATTCATTTCTTTTTGCAGGCTGTCTTCAAAGTATGCCGTGTCTTCCATCAGATGCTCTGCACCAAACTCGTTTTGATATAAAAGCTTGATACAATCCACTACTTGCATACCGGGATACATTTGACAATGACTTAAAATTAGTTCTTCTATGCTGGCTTTGTCTACAGTGTTTATGTTGTTTGTTTCTTTTGCCATTAGTTATCCTTTTATTTAAGACTATGCTCTGTCTTGCTCTACCGCTTTTAGAGCTTGCTTGATATGCCCGTTGTTATTTTGCAGATATTCTTCGGCTTTGTCTTTTGGCAAATCTGTCAGTAGCATGAAAATGCTAAGGCAGACATCGTTTTCGGTATCGGTAAGTGTAGTTTTGATTTTATCGCTGTCTTTTTCTGTTACCTGAGCAATGATGCGCTCTGCTCTGTCTTGCAGCTTTTCGTTTGATATTTGAACGTTCACCATCATGTTGCCATATACTTTACCGTTTTTCACCATTACACCGGTGGAAAGCATATTTAGTACCATCTTTTGGATGGTGCCTGCTTTCATACGGGTAGAGCCGGTGATGACCTCGGGGCCTGCAAATATTCCGATAGGATATTTTGCAAGCTGGCTCATCGGGCTATTTGGGTCTTCGTTGCATGTGATGGACACTGTTACAGCGCCGAGATCGTTTGCATATCTTAGTCCGCCTATAGGATAAGGGGTGCGTCCACTTGCCGCAATGCCCACAAGTACATCGTCTTTTGTGAAATTTATAGCCTTAAGGTCGACAACACACTGCTCGTATGAGTCTTCAGCACCCTCCACCGGCTGATACATTGCCTTTTCACCGCCGGCAATAAGACCTATCACGCGCCCGGGGACTACGCTGTATGTGGGCAGGCATTCTGACGCGTCAATTACACCAAGTCGGCCCGAAGTGCCGGCGCCGCAGTAAACAATACGGCCGCCGTTTGCAAACACTTCGCTCATGGCGTCCACTGCGGCTGCAATTGAGGCCAGATGTTTTTCCATTGCTTGTGCTACTTGTTTATCTTCGTTGTTTATTTTACGAATCATTTCAAGGGTGGATACCTCATCAATATCCATGGTATTTGCATTGCGCTGTTCTGTAGGTAAACTCTTTAGTATCATACATTATATCTCCTGTTGAATAATATTTACGAAGCTATTAAAATTCCTTATATTTTATTGTATGTTATTTCTGGAAAAATTCAAGTAAATAATTGCTTTTTTTGTAATTATAATAAAATTAAAGTATTTTAAATTTGCTTTTTACTATTTTACGAAACTATATAGGTGCATTTTACTAAAGTTGTGGATAGTGATGAAATGTGTCAAAATTAAAACATTGATTGCTTAGAAAAGTGCGATGTTTTTATATACATTCTAACAATAAAATGGTAAAATATGATTTATGTAATATAATGCTGTGTTTTTATGTATGAATCAATAGTATGACTTTATAAACATAGCGTTATGTAACGGTATATCTATTTTAACTGTAAACAATAATCAAAATCGTTGACGATTTAATGATTTCTGTGATATAATTTTTCATCGTCATTGAATGGATTGAACATGAGTTGAAAATAATCGAACTATTTTTATGTAAAAAAACTTAAGTATATTGAATGTTTATTCATGTATATGTTTGAAAGTGGAGTGTTGTTTGGTGAATAGTTTGGCTTGTGAAAATTTGCATACTTTTGGTGAAATGCATGGAATGTGCTGAATGGTATCTCTTTCATTAAAATATAATATGCAAGTGTTTTTTTGTGCGAAAATATTGATGATTAATTTACTATAATTTTAAAAGGGGAATATATTTATGTCTCATAAACGAATTTGTGATTTGAGAAGAAAGCGGTTTTTTTCACTCACAATTATATTAATTATATTTGTTTTTACTCTTTCTTCTTGTGCGGGGCTTGAAGAGCTTGCACAGGAAATTTCTGAGGTTAATTCGGCGCCGAGTGTACAAGTGGATGAAGTGGAAGAAGTGGTGCTTCCTCCGATCGAGCCGATTTTGACACTTGATACCGGTGTGTGGAAATTTATAGAAGGATATGAAGCCGTTGCGGCTATAGAAAACTCCACAGAGGATCTTTCGTGGGTGGATGAAAGATATGACGACACTGCCTGGGCGCGTGGTGTTGGAAGTTTTGGCGCAAAAGACGGATTGCAGGGAGAGCTATCGGGTGGGTACTACCCATCGACACTTTTAGCGCAGCATAACAGCAGTAATGACAACTACCCTGTTTATCTATTGCGCTCGGAATTTACTATTATGGATATTGATCATATCGGAACTTTGTTAGCTAACATAGTTTATGATGATGCTGTTATTGTGTATTTGAATGGCAATGTGGTGTTTGAGGGTAATGTGCCACAGGGTGGGTATCTTACTGCCAGCTCATACGGTGCAGCTAATACTACCGGCGAGCCGATATCGGCACAGTTTGAAATTCCTGCCAGAAACATGGAGCTGGGGATAAATGTGTTGGCGGTTGAGCTAAGGCAAGCCGATGAATATAGCTCGGATGTGTATTTTGAGTTTACATCTCTTGTTCCTACATATAACGAGATTCAAAGCACAAATGTGAGTGTGGGAAGCGATGAAACCAGTGCAACACTTACATTTGCAGTGGGCGGCGCACCTTACCCAAATGCTCAGGTGGAAGTGATTGACGCAACATCTCCCGGCGCAGAACCTATGATTTATGACGTGAGTGGGTATGAAGAGGGTGAGTTTGGCTTTTCTTATAGAACCGAGATGACAAATCTTGAGCCAAACAAGCAATATACATATAAGATTGACATTAACAACATGGAAAAAACAGGCATGTTTGAAACAGGTTCTGTGGACGATGGTGTTAGTGTGCTGATGATGGGTGATCCTCAGTTTAATGGGGACGAGCTGGATCTTTCCGGGCAGAAATCCACTTTGCTGGATAATATCATCACCTACGGCGGCGATGCTGACATGATGACGGTTGTCGGTGATGTTTCAATGAATGCAAGTGACTTTGCGGCATATAAAAGCGCATTTGCTACGTTTGCTGAATCACATAAGCTAAATAGTATAGTGTTTGGCAGCAGCGATATGAATGAAACCCTTTTATCGGACGGCTTCTCTGCGCCGAATGTTGTGACTAGTGAGCTGATATCCGACTCGGGATCCATGTCTAATAATTACTACTATAGCTATGGCGACGTGCTGTTTATAGTACTAAACTCGAATCACGCGGATGTTCAGCATGCGACGTATATAGACAATACAGTGGCAAACTATAAAGCAACAGTGGGCGAGCCTGCGTTTATAGTACTGTATCTTAATCATTCTTTGTACTCACAAGGCAACAACGGTATATTTACCGATGCTGAGTATTTGGATCTGCTGAGGCTGGAGTTGGCGCCTGCTATTTCGGCCAACAACATTGATATTGTTGTTTCGGCAAACGAGCATATGTATACACGCAGCTACTTGATGAATGGACAAACAGTGAGCGCTTATCCGGGTGGTTCAGACACTGTTCAAAAAACTGACGGCGAGACACTTTATATTAGCCTTGGAACCGCTTCGACTGATGAGTATTTTGATGAAAATCCAGTAGTTCAGTCTCACACAGCGTTTAGCTTTAATGGATATACCCCGATGATGAGCAGGATGGACTTTTCCGACAACACCGCAAAAATCACTACATGGACTACTTTGAATGGTGAAGTGATAGATGAATTCACACTCACAAAATAGGAGCAGTTATGTTAAGGAAAATATTTTATATTTGCTTTTTGATTATGGCTTTGATGATGTTTTCTGCGTGCACTCTTTTTCAAGCTGTAGATGCTGAATCTGAGATCGAAGTGGAGATGGTGTCAGGGAATGAGTCTGCCATACCCATCCAGCAAGATAGTGAGCCTACATACTCGGTTTTTTCTTGGCATGATGATGTTTTTAGGCCGCAAGGTCGTGAAGATATGATAAACAGTATGAATGAACATGGAATAGACTCGGTTTATCAGTGGTTTAGCAGTGATGTTGATGATGCGGATATATCGGAGTTTACGCAGACATTGCACGACGAGGGCCTAAGCACTTATGTTCTTACCGGAGATGCAAGCTGGGCGAAAGAAGATGTAGGCGTAGAGAAAATGCAGAAAATCATAGACAGAGCCATTGCAATAGGAAATGTGAAGGGTGTTGTCGTTGATATCGAGCCGGGCCAGCTGGATGAGTATGATGAAGACTCAGAAGCTGTAATGGAAGAATTCACAGAGGTACTTATTTCTTCTTACGAGTATGCCAAAGAGCAGATGCCGGATTTTGAAGTGATTATTTGTATTTCGGCACACTGGGACGAATACTCGGAACTAAGGGATATGATAAAAGATGCTTGCGACACAGTTTGCGTGATGAACTATTATGTCGATGAAGAGTTTGAAACCATATTAAGTGAGGCGGAGTATGCAAAGCTTTACGGTAAAAAACTGATAAATGCGTCGGAGATTCAGCCGCCTGAAAGTCATGGTTTGAGCGATGCCAACACATACTATAACTTTGGTATAAGCGCGATGAAAGATGCATGGGACAAGCTTGCCGACGAGTTGGAAGAGGAGATAGACTTAACAGGCGTTTCTTTTTCATATCATCATTATGGATATCTGGATGAAATAAAAGAGTGATAAAACCGACACACGATAAAACCGGGAGAAGATGCCAATGCAACAAGTTTTAAGAAGAGAGATAAAGTATCAGCTTACAGCGGTGCAGTATTACCAGCTTGCACATACGTTTTCCAAGCTGCTTCACGAAGACTCTCACAACGGCGATAATGGCTATATGATACGTTCTTTGTATTTTGATACTTTGAATGATGTCGATTATTACGAGAAAGAAGACGGCACAGACCCAAGGCGTAAAATAAGGTTTAGATGCTACAGTCCCGATTCTGATTTTGCACTACTTGAAATGAAACAAAAGCAAGGTGTGCAACAACGAAAACGCTCGCACAAGTTGAGCCGAAGTGAAGTAGAGCAATGTATAAATGGGGATTTCAGCTCATTGCTCACGCATGACTCGCAGTTTTTGACGGAGTGTTTTGGGCTGATGAGCAGGCAGTTTTACAGACCGAAAGCCATTATTGAGTATCACCGAAAAGCGTATGTGGCAAAGGAAAATAACATCAGGATTACGTTTGATAGGGAAATAAGAAGCTCGCAAAGTGTAAACAACTTTTTCTCGGCAAATTTGCCGCTGAAACCGGCGATTGACCCGTTTACCGTTATTATGGAAGTAAAGTACGATGGTTTTATTTTGAGCTATATTAAAGACATAATAACGGCAGCCAATGCTAGCCCGTTATCGGCAGGTAAGTACAGCGCAGGAAGATTTTAAAATATAAATTATTTTCATATGAAAGACCGTTTATAAAGAAAGGATATTTATTATGCAACAGTTATTGGAAGCAGTATTTCAGGAGATCGGAAGTTTGTCGATGACCGAGATTTTATTACGTGTATCGGTTTGTGTAGGTCTTGGCATAGTGATTTGTTTTTCTTATGCCATAGCGCATGCAGGTGCAGTATACAGCAAAAAGTTTAACGTGACATTGCTGGCGCTGACAGTTCTTACCGGCACAGTTATGATGGTTATTGGCAACAACCTTGCGCTTTCTCTTGGCATGGTGGGTGCGTTGTCTATCGTACGTTTTCGTACAGCTATCAAGGACTCTCGTGATACAGCGTATATATTCTGGACGATAATCGTGGGCATATGCTGTGGTGCTGGCGACTTTACCATTGCCGGCATAGGCACAGCAGCAGTGTTTATCATTCTGCTTGTTTTTGGCGCTATCAAAAACGACGACAGAATGCTGCTTATTGTTCGCTCTACTCGTGAAGCTTCCTCTAAAGTTGAGGCTGTTGTATATTCTTCACTGCATAAAAAAGCAAAGCTTAGAGTTAAAAACATGACGGAAGATCATGTTGAGGTGATTTATGAAGTTTCCAGCTCTTCTTTGAAACGTGCAGAGGACAAAGAAATGACTATCACTGATAAAATCTTTGAGCTTGAAGGTATTCAGTATCTGAACCTTGTTACTCAAAACGATGATATCGGTAGCTAATTTGAGGCGTATATTTAGTGCGGCATATTTTGATGAAAGGATAGATTTAGACAATGATAAAACGACTGCGGATAATTTTATGTGTTTTATTGATATCGGCGGCTTGTGTTATAGGTGCCGGTTTTGCGGACAGTCTTGAATATGTTGTCGACCGTGAAAGTCTTGGTCGTTATTATCAGCATCTTGAGGTATCTCCTGATGAATCAACATATGTTGAGGGCGAATATAACTCAAAGCTTCCTATAGTGTCTATCGATACCTACGGGCAAGAGATACCGGGCCTTCCGGTGGTAGGTGCCAATAGTGGATTGGTTTCATACACTGTAAGTGCTGAAGGTGAAAACACTATAGTAAGTAATATCAAAATATATGATACACCTGATGAATATAATAGGTTAAGTGATGAGCCTGCCATTGAAAGTTCTATAGACATTCGTGTGCGTGGCAACTCTTCACGTCACTTTGATAAAAGCAGCTATAAGATTGCATTTGTTGACGAGGCCGGACTTGAAAGCAATGTGGATGTTATGGGTATGGGTGCGTACGACGAATGGGCACTGTACGGACCTTTTTTAGACAAAACAATGATGCGAAACTATATTTATTTGAACCTATATGGTGAAATAGATCATACTGCACCCGACATGAGATATTGCGAAGTGTTTATAGACGGTGAATACAGTGGTCTTTATTTGATGATGGAGACTATAGCCGCTGACAATGATAGGGTTAGCCTTACTTCTTATACCACAAGAAGTGATGTTACCAGCTATATAATTAGGGCGGATAGGTTGAAAACACAAGATCCTCACAGCATATTAAATGCATTTTCGGATTACACACTGAATTTGAATGAATCATCGGCGATAAATGTGGTATATCCGGGCAGAACAAACCAAACAGAAGAGTTTTTGGATTTTATCGAGCAAGATTTAAACGAGTTTGAAAAAGCGCTTTATTCATTTGATTTTGCCGATCCTGAAAAGGGATATCGCGCATATATTGATGTGGACTCGTTTGTGGACTACTATATCTTCAATGAATTTGCAGTAATAAACGATTTTGGTAACTTCTCTACATATCTATATAAAGATATGGGAGGAAAACTTACCATTGGCCCGGTTTGGGACTTTAATAATGCGGCGGCATTGTATTTCGGCGAAGTTCCGGGAATTGACGCGCAGGGATATTTGTATGTAGACCGTGTATGGTTTTCTATGCTGCTAAAAGATGAGTATTTTGTGGAAAAAGTTATATCCCGATATAAAGAACTTCGCAGTGTGGGTATATTGAATGAAGAATATATTCTCTCGATGATTGATGATACTATGGTGTTTTTAGAAGATGAGATAGAGCGCAATTATGAAGTTTGGGGATATTCGTTTGATCCCTCAAGGCTGGATGGGGGCAACAAACTGCTGGATGAGGACAAGAACCCGACCAGCTATGCGGAAGCAGTTGATGACCTAAAACAGTTTATTATTGCACGCGGCAACTGGATGGACGAAAATATAGATGGCCTAATGCAATATTGCGCACACTCTAAGATGAAGCAGTTTGAAGAATATTAATGAACTACTAATAAAGGACTAGTTTACAATGAAAAAATTTGTTATTGCTTTTTGCGTTATACTGGTAGCGGTATTAGTAGGGCGGCATTTGGTGCTGTACGAAAATCTGTACATTGATTTTTCGCCTAACGCACCGGTTGACGCACAATATTCTGCCGACGAAGAGTATATTTATGACAACACAGGTGCAGAGCAAAAAAAGATTAGCATCAGAGGCGTTGTACTGGACAGTGTGAAGCCCGGGCATTACACAACAGACTATAATGTGACGGCAGACGAGTATGATACATGGCTGACTCAAATAGCCGATATGGGCGCAAATACCATTACAGTAGACGGCATAATGGACAGCGAGTTTTATGATGCGCTTGAAAAGTATAACCTTGCCTCTCAAACACCGCTTTATCTTATTCAAGGTGTGAGAATTGAAAGCTATGACATGAACAACGCAAATGATGTTTATGGCAATTATGACGAGCTGATGGAAGATGTGCATCGTACAGTGGATGTGATTCATGGCACAGATGTGTTTGCAGTTGGGCGTATGGAGGCCGGCGGCACTTATACCACCGATGTGTCAAAATGGACAATAGGTTATATTTTGGGAAATGAGTGGGTTCCATACACTGTGGCCTACAGTGACAACAAGCTGGATTTACCTACAGATTATCAAGGTGAATACTTCTACACAGCGCCTGAGGCGTCTAATACAGAAGTTTTTATAGCTAATGTTATGGATTCAATGATGCAGTATGAGTCTAAACGCTATAAAACCCAGCGTCTGATCACATTCAACAGCAGTTACGACACAGATCCGCTTGAGTATTCAGCCACTGTGCAGATTCAAATTGAAAAAGTTGCACAGATGAATATCGATCATATTATGCCGGGTGAAAAAACTGAGTCTGGGCTTTTTGCAGGCTATATAATGCGAGCCGGCATGGAAGAATTTTTAAGCTGTCTTAGCGATAACGATGTTTTGAAATACATCGATATTATACCGCTTATTGACCCTGAAAGTATTTATGGTGGATATGTAGAATTTTTGAACTTGATGCATGATGTGCCTGTTGTTGTGACAAGCTATGGGCATAGCACCGCCAGAGTAGCAGATTCTATCACGCATGCAAACGAAGAAGATGATTCTTTGACAGAAGAAGAGCAAGGCGAGGAAATTGTTTCCAATTATTATGAGTTTTTAGAAGATGGATGCCAGGGTGCGGTTATTGCCAACTGGCAAGACAACTGGAGCCGTACTACATGGAACACAAACTTTGCAACTGATGAAAGTCGTCAGATGTATTGGCACGATGTTCAAAGTAAAGATCAGTCAAACGGTATTTTGGCGTTTGATACCAGTGATGGCGGCGAGGTTTGCTATGTGGATGGTGATGTTTCAGAGTGGCAGGCATCTGATGTTGTGGTAAGTCAAGATGGTTATACTCTTTCTGCACGGTATGATGAAGCATACCTATATTTGATGGCGCAGGGCAATGATATACAAAATCAAAGTCTGGTAATACCCATGGACATAACCCCTAAAACGGGCAGCTTGTCGGTGAGATACAGTGAAATAAAAATGACCCATCAGAGCGACTTTGTTATTTTCATAAACGGAGTAGAGGGCTCGGAAATATTGGTGCAGGAAAGGTACGACGCCACTCGTGCAGGATATGAAGAGCTGATTTCCACAGTGAACCCGTTTGTTTACCCGCCTAGCCCAACAGGTAACCTTTTTGTTCCTATACGTGTGGTTTCTGAAAAGGCACTTGACCCAAGCGTTAATGAGGCGGATACTATTGTGGAAGAACTGTATTTGCTGAACACCCAAGAAACAGGACAGCTTGAGTATGGCAACGCAAACCCGAATGCATATGACTACAATTCGTTGGCGGATTACTATTTTGGCGATGATGTGATGGAAATAAGGGTGCCGTGGCAGCTTATTAATTTTTATGATCCGTCTGTTATGAAAGTACATGATGATTACTATCCGGTTTACGGTGTGGAAGGAATATCTATAGACAGTATAAATGTAGGTGTTTCTACAGCGGACTCAGAGAACAGGATAAACATGGAGCCGATTGAGCTTATCGGATGGGATAACACAGTGACATATGAAGAACGCTTGAAAAAATCATATGATATAATACAGGCAGCTTGGTTAAAGGAGCGCGAAAATGAACGTTGAGATAGCAGTATTTTCATACACGGCAATTTGCATAGCTCTTTTGATATTAACGGCCGTGCTTATGCCAATGAGACATTTTGGTAACTTGGCACTCACCAAGAGGAATAGTAAAATATTGCGCCTTGTCGAGCAAAGAATTATTGCTTTGAGAGATGGCGAGGAGATTTCGCAAGATCAGATTATTGCGGAAATGTCGGCGAAGCGGCTGTCAAATATGAACGAACTAATTGCGTTTACAAGAGCCATTGAAAGCTTGAGAAAATATTATTCTGCGGAGGATATAAACCGCTATTGCATGAATTTGATGCCGGTGTTTGATTTTTTGTCAGATAAACACATGAAAAAAACTGTGCTTTATCGTACGTATTTCATCTATTCACTCGGGATGGTGTATAAAGACGCAGGTAAAGTATCGGAAAAAATCAACGAATTTTTGATAATTAATATTCGCACGAATTCGGTTTATTGCAGGCAAAACGTTTTGGCTACATGCTATAGTTTTGGTGATGTTGATCAGGTGGCGCGCCTTATTAGGATTTTTAATCGTACATATGATGACTACAGCGCTAGACTTATAAGTGATGGACTGGTGGAGTTTGAAGGCGATAAGATAGGCCTTGCAGATGCTTTGATTGAAAGCTATGAAGACTTTAAGCCTTATTTGCAGCTGTCTGTTTTGAATTTTATCCGTTTCACGCAAGGCGGACATAACGACATGATGCTTAGCATATTGACTGATGAAGAATCGGATAATGAACATGTTATTTCTGCAATCAGGTATTTTGGTAAGTATAAAGATGAAAGAACACGTGCGATTTTGGAAAGTTATTTAACACCCGAGCAGATAGAATCAAATCCTGATGCAGCAGCGGTGAGTGCGTTGTCGCTTGCGACGTATCCCGGCGGTAACACTTTTGATATATTGAAAAAGTCGCTTAGCAGCAGTGACTGGTATGTAAGGTTGAATGCCTCCATTAGCTTAGAGCGGTTGGGATTTGACTATCAGCAAATGGCCGATGTTTTAAGTGGTAGCGACAGATATGCCAGGGAAATTGCATACTATCGCTTGGAGCAATATAGACAGAGGCAAAATCAAGAAATCGTACTGAGAGGTAAGTAAAGCTTATGTCAGCTACTACTATTGAAATACTTAGAAATGCTATAGAAATAATTAATATTTTATTTGTTGTATATCTTATTGGATATTCGACTGCTCTTTTTGCGTCTTGTGTGGTAGGCAGCATATCTCTTTATGATAAATGGCAGATGAACGAGCTGAAAAACAATCTTCCGAACGAGCATTTCATTCCGGTATCTCTTATAGTGCCCTCTTACAACGAGGCTGCGGGTATATTAGGCACGGTGTATTCACTACTTGACTTGGAGTACAATATATTTGAGATAATCGTGGTAAATGACGGGTCCTCCGATAACACAAGCGAAGTGATGATAGAGCAGTTTAACATGCTTGAAGTTAAACGGCCTATCAGAATGCAGGTTTCGTCAAAAGGTGCCACATCAATATATGAAGCAACTATAAATGGCAGGGAAGTTACCCTGTTAAACAAAGAAAATGGCGGAAAAGCGGATGCACTGAACCTGGGAATTAATGCATCCAAATATCCATATATCATCACCATTGACGCAGACACAATGCTGGATTCATTAGCCGTGCGAAACATTATGTCTCCCGCCATGGAAGACGACGATGTTATTGCAGTAGGCGGCATTGTTCGGCCAGCGAATGACCTGAAAATTGCCAAAGGTAAAGTGGTAAAGCCCAGTATGCCAAAAAACCTATTTGCGTGTATGCAGGCATTTGAGTATGATCGTTCCTTTTTGTCTTCCAGACTGCTGTTTGATAAGATGAACGCAACCTTGATAATTTCAGGTGCGTTTGGAATGTATCGCAAAAAAGAAATGATAGCCATTGGTGGATATCACCAAGATACCATAGGCGAGGACATGGAACTGGTTGTAAAGCTTCACTCTTATTGCAAAACATTAAACTTGCCATATAAAATATCATATGCTTCTGATGCGGTGTGTTGGACACAGGTGCCAAAACATATATCGGATTATGTAAATCAAAGGCGCAGATGGCATATAGGCCTATTCCAAACACTTATGAACTATCGTTGGCTGTTGTTTCGCAGGGCCATAGGCGGTAGGCTTTGGATTTCGTTTATTTACTATACTATTTATGAGCTGTTTTCACCCATAATAGAACTTATTGGCGTGCTGACAATGATAGGCGCGGTAGCACTGGGGCTTATCAATCTGCCATTCATGTTACTGTTTTTGTTTGTTTATGTACTGTTTGGGTGGATACTCACACTTGTGGCTTTCTTTTCACGTATCAATACCACAAATACAGGTATTACTGCAGGCGATATTGTTCGCTCGTTCTTATATTGCCTGCTTGAAAATACATTTATGCGTCTTATACTTTCTTTTGCACGGCTTACAGCGTTTACAGGCTATAAAAAGCTTAGACTTAGATGGAATAAAGTGCGCAGACAAAAAGTGGATTTGTACGATTAAACTATTTGACACAGGGAATATCGGGTGAGAAAATGAAAAAAAATCAATGGTTGTTGTTTACTGTCATCACAATTGTTATTTGCACAGTAGCGGCTTTCGCTATGTTGTTTATAACTAATTATTTAAATTATGATGATCCTCTTTTGGAAGGGGATGTTTATGTCATAGGCAGTACCGATAATTTTCCGATAGAGGCTAAAATCAATGGGCGATGGATAGGAATGCTGCCCGAGACATATAAGTATATTGAACAACAAACTGGAATAGAGTTTCAATACATGGATTCTTCTGATGGTTGGGAGTCTATGATATCGAACGAACAAGCCGAGATTATTGGCGCAATAACAACGCAGGAAGGCGAAAATCTGGCAGAGCATTACAATGTTGTTGCAAGTGAAGTGTTGTTTCAATATGCAGGGCTTGACTATCATATAGGATATACAGAGCTTGCTTCGCAAGAAATGATAGATGCCATCAATCTTGCTGTCGGCGATATGACAGCGCTTAACAAAGTGGAAGTGGCGCTGAAAGTTGCCGTGGGGATATATAGCGAGCGGATACCTGACTGGGTTATACTGGCGTTTGCCATAGGCGCGATAGTAGTTGTTATGCTACAAATATTTATGCTTTTAACACGTAGAAAGCTTATCTATACACAAAAAGAAATCCGTGAAAGTACGGTTATTCAGGGTGTTAAGAATACGTCGTATTTTGAAAAAATATTTACCAAGCTACAAAAAACAAAAACACATCACCTTTACTATGCTTGCCTTATTGAGGTGGATAATACCTCTACACAATGGTTTTTTGGCGATGAAGCCGGAAAAAAAGCTATAGATAATACACATAGTCTGATTGGTGAGCTGATTGGCACAGACTTTATTTTAGCACGCGAGTCGGAAAATACATTTTTGCTTACATTCCCTGCAGGCGGTGAAAACACAGCAAAAACAATATTGAAAGAGATTATTGAAAAGCTAAACGAAGAAATTGCAAAATTAGATCACACGGTTAATATGCAGGTGTATGTTGGGGCTTGTCACTTGAGTGATGTTGAAGGTGGATTCCAAACATTATTGCAAGTTTTACGTTATTCACTTGTCATGGCAAAAGAAAAAAATAAACACATGATGTTTGCCGACGCACAAATGATAAAGAGCCTTTTGGAAATGACATCACTTGGCAGAGATTTGATTCAAGAAGATGCTTTTTCTGATTTTGTGGTGCATCTGCTACCGACAATAGACACAAAAACCAATAAAATTTCAGGAGCACATGCTCTTGTGCGGTGGGAGCATAAAGCAAAAGGTTTACTACAGCCGAGTGCATTTTTGGACCAATTTGAATCATCCGGCAGGGTGAAAGAACTTAATTATCGTGTGTTTGAGCTGATTTGCAAATGCTTCGGTGAGTTGGATGCAGAGAAAATCAAGGATAAATGTATCACTTGTAATATGTCGATGGCGAACCTAGAAGACTCGGATTTTAGTGTTAAGATTGATGATTGCATGAAAGAGTATAATATTCCAAACGGGGTGCTGGGCATTGAGATAACATCGGGCCTTTCTGCAAAAATGACAAAAACAGTGTCTGACAACATAGAATTCTTAAAAGAAAGAAATATTAATATTGTCATAACTCGATTTGGAAATGAAAATGCAAGTTTCCCGTTGCTGTCAGACTATAAAGCCGATTATGTGAAGCTGGATCCTGTATATTTAGACACTGCCGCTACAAAAGATGGTGCTGTGTTGGTAAGTTATATAGTTAAATTAATACATTTAATGGACATTAAAGTGGTGTGTGAAAGAATAGAAACATCCATGCAGGAAAAAACATTTAAAGCATTAAATGTGGACTGTATTTCAGGGTATAAATTCTTTAGACCTATGCCTGCGAGCGAATTTATCACACTGATAAATAATGAATAAACGTAATATTTGATTCGAAATGCAATGTTTGAGCCGACATTCTTGTTAAAAGAATGTCGGTTTTTGTAATTTTGTTTACACATAAATATTACTGTAGTAAGATGACAAGTGTGGTATAATAGATATATAGGCGAAGCATTATTTTGAGGTGAACTATGGCAGAAAAGATGAAAGATATATTTGAGCTGGTGTCGTCGTACCAGCCTACAGGTGATCAGCCGGTAGCTATCGACCAGCTGGTAGAGGGGCTGAAAGAAGGCTGTGCAGAGCAAACACTGCTGGGTGTGACGGGTAGCGGAAAAACATACACCATGGCGAATGTTATTGCAAGAGTGAACCGCCCCACATTGGTACTGGCACATAACAAAATTTTGGCGGCACAGCTTTGCAACGAGTTTAGGGAATTTTTTCCCAATAACGCTGTAGAGTATTTTGTGTCGTATTACGATTATTATCAGCCTGAGGCGTATATACCGTCTACCGACACTTATATTGAAAAAGATTCAGACATAAACGATGAGATAGACCGCTTAAGACACTCGGCCACATCTGCACTTTCTGAGCGTAGGGACGTTATTATTGTGGCGTCGGTATCGTGTATATATTCACTGGGTAACCCCATCGATTACCGAAAAAGTGTGATAAGTCTGCGTCCGGGAATGAAGATAGGACGGAACGATTTATTGAAAAAGCTGGTATCACTACAGTATGAACGAAACGACATACAGTTTGTGAGAAATAAGTTTCGGGTAAAAGGCGACGTGGTGGAAATACACCCGGCATACACAGAAGAGCTGGCGTTTAGGGTGGAGTTTTTCGGCGATGAGATAGAGCGTATCAGCGAAACACGGCCGGTGAGCGGTGAGCGGCTTCGAGACTTACAGCATGTGGCTATTTTCCCTGCAAGCCACTATATTGTGCCGCAAGAAACCCTGCAAAAAGGTATTGAAGAACTGGAAGAAGAGATGCAATCTCAGGTGAAATATTTTACCGCCGAGGAAAAGCTTATTGAGGCGCAGAGGATTGCACAGCGTACAAGATATGACATGGAAATGTTGGCTGAAATAGGTACTTGTAAAGGAATAGAAAACTATTCACGGGTACTTAGTGGTCGCCCAGCAGGCTCTATTCCATTCACATTGCTTGACTATTTCCCGGACGATTGGCTGTTATTTGTGGACGAAAGTCATGTGATGTTGCCACAGCTGCGCGCCATGTATGGCGGTGATTATGCACGCAAAAAAAACCTGGTGGATTTCGGGTTTAGGCTACCAAGTGCATTTGATAACCGTCCTTTGAAAGCCGAAGAGTTTATGGATAAAGTAAACCAAGTGGTGTATGTCAGCGCAACGCCCGGCGAGTATGAAAAAGAAAACAGCAAAAAAATAGTGGAGCAGATAATAAGGCCCACAGGCCTTGTGGACCCGCCTGTTATAGTGAAACCCGTGCAAGGCCAGATGGAAGATTTGCTTAGTGAAATCAACGTGCGAGTGGCGAAAAACCAGCGCACATTGGTGACAACGCTTACAAAAAAGATGGCGGAAGATTTGACAGGGTATATGACAGAGCACGGTGTATCTGTGAAATATATGCACCATGAAATAGATACATTTGAGCGTATGGAACTGGTGAGAGACCTGCGCAGTGGTGCCATAGACGTGATTGTGGGAATAAACCTGCTACGTGAAGGCTTGGATTTGCCGGAAGTGAGCTTGGTAGCGGTTTTGGACGCAGACAAGGAAGGCTTTTTGCGCAGTACCACCAGCCTTGTGCAAACTATAGGACGTGCGGCACGTAACGATCAAGGCGTGGTTATTTTATACGCCGATACCGTGACACCATCCATGGAAAAAGCTATAGTGGAAACAGATAGGCGCAGGGCTATCCAAACGGCATACAACGAAAAGCACGGTATTGTGCCGAAAACCATAGTGAAAGAAATAAGCGGCCTGATAGAAATATCAAAAGATGCAGACGGCGACGAGAAAAAAGGCAAGCGCCTTTCGAAAATGGAACGTGAAAAGATTATAACGCGCCTGACAAAGGAAATGAAGGAAGCGGCGAAAATGTTGGAGTTTGAGCATGCGGCATTTTTGCGTGATCGTATTGAAAAGCTGCGTAGCGGCGAATATGTGACGGAAGAAAAAACAAAAGAAAAACCCGAAAAATATAGCAGGCGCAGAAAACCTAAACAAAAAGACGGCTAAGACAAAAAGCACAAAGAGAGGATATATACTTGGCAAACGATAAAATTGTGATAAAAGGTGCCAGAGAGCACAACCTTAAAAATATTGATGTGACTATTCCAAGGGATAAGCTGGTGGTGATGACAGGATTGTCAGGCAGTGGCAAGTCCAGCCTTGCGTTTGATACCATCTATGCAGACGGTCAGCGCAGATATGTGGAAAGCCTATCAAGTTATGCGCGCATGTTTTTAGGGCAGATGGAAAAGCCTGATGTGGACGAAATCACAGGTCTTTCACCTGCCATATCTATCGACCAGCGCACAACAAGTAAAAACCCACGTTCCACCGTTGGTACAGTGACGGAAGTGTACGACTATTTACGCCTTTTATACGCTAGGATAGGCATTCCACATTGTCCGAAATGTGGAAAGGTGATAAGCCAGCAGACAGTGGATCAAATGGTGGACAGGGCGCTGGAGCTTCCTGGGGGGACTAAGTTCATGGTGCTTGCGCCGGTGGTGCGTCAGCGTAAAGGCACACAGGCAAAAGAGTTCGAGGCGGCACGGCGTGGTGGGTATGCTCGTGTGAGGGTGGATGGGCATATTTATGACCTAGACGAAGAAATCACTCTGGAGAAAAACAAAAAACATAGCGTGGATATTGTGGTGGACAGGCTGGTGATGAATGACGAGATACGTTCGCGCTTAGCAGATTCGCTTGAAACAGCGATAGAGCTGAGCGGTGGTCTTGCCACTGTAAGCGTGGTGGATGGCGAAGATATACAGTTCAGCCAAAGCTATGCATGCCCTGAACACGGTGTGTCGGTGGAGGAACTCTCACCACGAATGTTTTCGTTTAATAATCCCATCGGTGCGTGTGAAACTTGTACCGGCCTTGGCAATTTCATGAAAGTGGATGAAAAGCTGATTTTGCCAAACCACAACTTGTCAATAAAGGAAAAAGCTATAAAGGCGAGTGGGTGGTATTACGCCGAGGGCTCGATGAGCGAGATGTATTATCTGGGCCTTGGTAAGCAATATGGGTTCACGCTGGATACAAAAATCAAAGACATGAAAAAAGAGGCGGTGCAGGCACTTTTATACGGTACCGGTGGCGAAAAAATAGAGATGCATCGTGAAAACGAGTTTGGTTCAGGACGATACGTGACGGATTTTGAAGGTATTATCCCAAACTTGGAGCGGCGGTTTCGTGAAACATCAAGCGACTGGATGAAGGAAGAAATTGCGCTTGTGATGAGTAGTGTGCAGTGTCCCGATTGTCATGGTCAGCGCCTGAAACCCACCAGTTTGGCAGTGACGGTAGGCGGGAAAAACATAAGCCAGCTGACTGAACTTTCTGTGACAGAGGAGCTTTCGTTTATAAAGAGCCTTGAGCTTGATAAGCGAGAGCATCTTATAGGCGACGGTGTTTTGAAGGAAGTGGGCGAGCGGCTTGGTTTTTTGCAGTCGGTAGGTCTGGGGTATTTGACATTGATGCGTGGCGCAGCCAGTCTTTCAGGCGGTGAAAGCCAACGTATACGACTGGCCACACAAATTGGTAGTGCTCTGACAGGCGTTTTGTATGTACTGGACGAGCCGTCTATCGGCCTGCACCAACGTGACAACGACAGGCTTATTGCCACGCTGAAACGTCTGCGGGACCTTGGCAACACGCTTATTGTGGTGGAGCATGACGAGGATACTATCCGTGCGGCAGATTATATTGTGGACATAGGCCCGGGTGCCGGCATACATGGTGGCGAGCTGGTGGCGGCAGGTAGCATTGAAGATGTGAAAGCGGCAAAAGATAGCATCACGGGCGCGTACTTGTCGGGCAGAAAAAACATCAAAATACCGGCTGAGCGTCGCAAAGGACACGGAAAATATCTGGAGATAGTAGGGGCAAAGCAAAACAACCTGAAAAATGTAGACGTGAAGTTTCCGCTGGGTACCATGGTGTCTGTTACCGGCATCTCCGGTAGTGGCAAGTCCAGCTTGGTGAATGAGATATTGTATAAGCGCCTGGCGGCAGATTTAAACGGAGCACGTACGTTTGCGGGCGAGCATGAAGTGCTACACGGTGAGGAATGGGTGGACAAAGTTATAGGTATCGATCAAAGCCCTATAGGGCGCACTCCACGTAGTAATCCTGCTACATATACAGGTGTATTTACAGATATACGTACATTGTTTAGCCAGCTACAAGAGGCGAAAATCAGAGGATATGGGCCGGGTAGATTTTCATTTAACGTAAAAGGTGGACGGTGCGAGGCCTGTGAGGGTGACGGTATTTTAAAAATAGAGATGCATTTTTTGCCGGATATTTTTGTGCCGTGTGAGGTGTGTAAAGGCGCAAGGTATAACCGTGAAACATTGGAAGTGAGGTATAAAGATAAAAACATTGCCGAGGTGCTGGCGATGACGGCCGACGAAGCACTTTTGTTTTTTGAAAATCAGCCCAAAATTCGCCGCAAAATAAAAACGATGGTGGATGTGGGGCTTGGATATATCAAGCTGGGCCAAAGTGCCACCACATTATCAGGCGGCGAGGCACAGCGCATGAAACTGTCGCTGGAGCTTGCAAAAAGAGATACCGGCCAAACGGTGTATATCATGGACGAGCCCACAACGGGGCTACACACAGAAGACGTGAAGAAGCTGTTGAAGGTGCTGAATCGCTTGGTGGATGCAGGCAATACTGTGGTGGTTATTGAGCATAATTTGGACGTGATAAAGCAGTCTGACTGGATAATTGATCTGGGACCTGAAGGCGGAAATGCCGGCGGGGAAGTGGTGGCTGTGGGGACACCCGAACAAGTAGCGAAAAACAAGAAATCTTTTACAGGGCAGTATCTTGCGCCTGTGCTGGCAAAAGGCGTGAAAACATCAAAGAAAGAACCGGCATCGAAAAAGATTATCCAGAAAAAAGAAACTGAAATAAAACAAATTAAAAAAACACCGAGAAAAAAGAAAAGTGAAGATATAGATGGTTGATGCTGAAAGGATTGTTGCTTGAAAAAATACTGTGTTTTGTGTATACTTATAATAGGAGAGTAATGCATGAATATTAGTAATAAAAAGTGCATTACACTTTGGGGTGTTTTAAATAGTTTGTTTTTTGAGTCAAGAAAAGTATATGGTGAGGATTCAAGGAAACAATGAGACGTAAACAGCGGCTTTGCGCAGATTTTTATATCTGCTGATTGGAGAAGGGTGAACCAGTGGAACGTTTGCAGTACAGTAAGAATGAGTACGTAGCCGAAGTGATTGCTTCACATTACGGGCGTGTGCCTTTTGCATTCATAAGGTGTTTTGGATGTCAGCAAAATGTGAATGACACAGAACGGCTGAAAGGAGTATTGCAAGATATTGGTTACAAAATCGTAGAAACCCCGGAAGAAGCCGATTTAATTGTATTCAATACTTGTGCGGTTCGTGAGCATGCAGAACAGCGCGTGTTTGGTAATTTGGGTGCACTGAAAAGTTTGAAACAGCGTAAAAGCGGGTTATTATTAGCGCTGTGCGGCTGCATGGGTGCCGAAAAAAGCACACTTGAAAAATTGCGTACCAGTTATCCGTATGTGGATATAATGCTTGGGCCAAACCCAGCGGATTTGCTGCCTGATATGCTGGTGGAAAAAATGACAACACGCAAGCGTGCTTTACGTTTGCCGCCTGAGCGCAAAGAAATTGTCGAGGGTGTGCCGATAGTTCGTGACTCGAGTTTTCGTGCGTTTTTGCCTATCATGTATGGGTGTGACAACTTCTGCTCATATTGCATTGTTCCTCATGTGCGTGGACGTGAACGTAGCCGCACAAGTGAAGACGTGCTGAATGAGTTTAAAATGCTGATAGACGCAGGATACAAAGAGATAACGCTATTGGGTCAAAATGTGAATAGCTATGGCAAAGGAAATGAAGAAAAAGTAGATTTTTCGGATTTGCTTTCCATGCTGTGTAAGGTGCCGGGTGACTACAGAATCAGGTTTATGACCAGCCACCCGAAAGACGCCACGCGCAAAATGATTGACACTATGGTGGCGAATCCTCAGATATGCAACCATTTACATCTGCCGGTACAAAGTGGCTCCAACGAGATATTGACTAAGATGAACAGACGATATACCGGCGAGGAATATTTGGCGCTTATAAAATACACTAAAGAAGTGTGTCCTGAAATGACATTTTCTTCTGATGTAATGGTGGGCTTTCCGGGCGAGACGCAGGAAGACTTTGAAAAAACGGTAGAGCTCGTGCGTGCGGTAGGGTATACACAACTGTTCACGTTTATCTACTCAAAGCGGCCGGGAACCGAAGCGGCAGAGATGGAAGACGCTACTGTTCACACCGAAAAAAGCGATAGAATCAATACGCTTTTAAGACTTCAGGAAGAAGCAGTGGCGAAAATAGCAAAAAACTGGCTTGGTAAAACATATGTTACCTTGGTGGAAAATGAAGGTAAAAGCGAGGGAACAATGCAAGGCAGGATGGATAATAATATGCTGGTGGAGTTTGAGGGTGATGCATCTTTGAAGGGTGAGTTTATCACTTTGGAAATAACCGATATAAAAGGTGCCATCTTGCGTGGTAAAGTTAAGAAATAGAATTTATCAAATATAAGGTGTGTTTTGGATTTTTCTAAGGAAATAGGAAAGTGAAAACAAAATCTTTTTTGAAATAAAATTATTAGGAGAGTTTTATGAGCGCAATCGAAAAATTCATAGAAGCGGCGTTGGAATTACAAAAAGAGGACGTGTGCGTAGCACTGGAGAATGCACGTAAAACGAACGATAACGATGAAGTTTTACAAGAAAAGATAAATAAATTCAGAGCATTGCAGGAAAATTTGCAAAGTGAGATGACAAACCCAGAAGCAGACAAAGAGCACTTAAAGGAAATGGACGGAGAAATAGAAGCCTTGTATAATGAGATCATGGCAAATCCATCCATGGTGGCGTATGGTGAGGCACAGCAAGATATCAAAATAGTGATTCAGCACATAAATGCTATCATTGCGGCGGCGGTAGACGGGCAAGATCCTCGTTTGGTACAAACACCGTCTGCTTGTGGGAGTTCCGGCTGTTCATCCTGTTCTGGATGCGGCTAAAAGCAATAAAAAACCCTGTCTTGCGTTTGCATGACGGGTTTTGTGTTTTGATATAGACTATGAAATTATAGCGTTACTAAGACTGAGAAACGGTAGGAGGGGTGTTTTTTCGTGGCGAAGTTTTCACCGATGATGCAACAATATTTTGAAATTAAGAAACAAAACAAAGACAGGATTTTGTTTTTTCGTGTCGGTGATTTTTACGAGATGTTTTTTGAAGATGCTGTCTTGGCCTCGAAAGAACTGGAACTGACACTCACCGGTAAAGAATGTGGCCAAAAAGAAAGAGCCCCCATGTGTGGGGTGCCGCATCATTCTGCCGAGGCATATGTGGCACGGCTGATTGAAAAAGGATATAAAGTAGCCGTGTGTGAGCAAACACAAGACGCCGCAGTGGCTAAAGGCTTGGTAGAGCGTGAAGTGGTACGTGTTGTGACACCCGGTACCGTTGTAGAAAGCAGTATGCTTAGCGACGAAAAAAACAACTATATCGCAAGCATTTACTTGAGCGATGAAGAAACTGGGCTGTGTTTTGCCGATGTGTCTACCGGAAACGCATACATTACCGGCTTTTTTGGTAAAGAAGATATTGAAAAGCGCGTGATAGAAGAACTGTCACGGTATATTCCTCGTGAGGTTATTTTCAACGATGACCTGCTGAAACACAAGCAAATTACGACATATATTAAGCAAAACATGCAATGCAGTGTGGAGCTTTTGGACGAAGAAGATTTTTTAGATGCACAAAAAAGTGTGAGGGCACATTTTAGCGCAGATATGCTACAAAGTTTTAATGATGACGCTGAAAGTGCACAATGCAAGGCTATTTCTGCGTTATTAAAATATCTGCATAATACGCAAAAAATTGGTGTGGAGCGGCTAAAAACAGTGCGCCACTACAAAGAAAAGCAATATATGAGCTTGCCGCTGACCACAAAGACCAATCTAGAACTTGTGGAAACAATACGTGGCAGGGAGAAAAAAGGTACTCTTTTATGGGTGCTGGATAAAACATGCACCTCCATGGGCAAGCGTCTTTTACGTGGCTGGATGGAAAAACCTTTACGTGATGTGGAAGGCATACAAAACCGCCTGGATGCCGTGGAAGAACTTTTCAAAAAAAATGTAGTGCGCCTGGAACTTGGCGAAGCGTTGGCGGGAGTGTTTGACATGGAACGCCTGATGACACGGGTGGTGTGCTATAGTGCATCGCCGCGTGATGTGGCAGCGCTGGCCGCAACATTTGCAAAATTGCCCGATGTGCAGAGTTTAATTGCAGAGTTTAAAAGCGAAGAGATGCTTTCTTTGCAGACCGAGATAGACCCGCTTTCTGATGTGCAAAAATGGATAGACGAGGCATTGGAAGATGACTTGCCGGCGAAAATTTCTGACGGTGGCGTAATACGTGCGGGGTATAACAGCGAAGTAGATGCTTTGCGAGATACCATGAGCGGCGGCAAAGGTTTGCTTGCAGAAGTGGAAGGAAAACTTCGTGAGGAAACAGGTATTCGTACCCTTAAAATAGGCTATAACAAAGTATTTGGTTATTATATAGAAGTGACAAAATCGTACTTGACCCAGGTTCCGGCATATTTTGTGCGTAAGCAAACCTTGACAGGGGCAGAACGATATATCACGGACGAGCTGAAACAGCTGGAAAATCGTATTTTAGGCGCCGGTGAGCGGCTGGCTGTTTTGGAAAGAGAACTGTTTGCCGATTTGATGACAAAAGTGGCAAGCGAGCTTACTCGGATACAGTGCACTGCGCATGGTGTGGCAAAACTGGATGTTTTTTGTAGTTTGGCACAAGTGGCTGTGGCGGGTGATTACGTAAGGCCTCAGGTGGATGGCGGAGACGGTATCCATATAAAAGAAGGCCGCCATGCTGTGGTGGAAAAAATGCAGTCTTCCGGCCTGTTTGTGCCGAACGATACTGTGCTGGACAACGAAGACAATCGTATGCAAATAATTACAGGCCCGAACATGGCAGGTAAATCTACATATATGCGGCAGACAGCGCTGATAGTGATTTTAGCGCAGATAGGCAGTTTTGTGCCGGCTAAAGAGTGCCGAATTGGCGTATGTGACGCGGTATTTACCCGTGTGGGTGCGGCAGACGACTTGGCCAAAGGGCAGAGTACTTTCATGGTGGAAATGAAGGAAATGGCCGAAATACTTGAAAACGTCACACCAAAAAGCCTGGTGATTTTAGATGAAATAGGGCGTGGCACATCTACATTTGACGGAATGAGCATTGCAAGAGCAGTGGTAGAGTATATCGCCGACAGGGATATGGGCGCAGGCTGTAAGACGATGTTTGCCACACATTACCATGAACTGACAGTGCTGGAAAACTCCATAGATGGTGTGAAAAACTATAATATTGTAGTGAAAAAACGTGGGGATGATATCACGTTTCTACGCAGGATTGTGCGTGGTGCGGCCGATGATAGCTACGGCATACAAGTGGCGAAATTGGCGGGACTACCTGATGAGATCATCACACGCTCGAAACAAGTGCTGAAAGCGCTTGAAAAAACCTCGCTTGCAAATAAAGTGACACAGCTTGACTTTACCGAGATGGAAGAGCTTCACAAAGTGCAAGCGCCGTCGGAAGCGTGGGAAAAGCTGAAGGCGCTAGATCCTTCCACATTAACACCGCTGGAAGCGCTCACGTTTTTGTATGAGCTGAAAGATACTTTGCAAGATGCAGAGGAATGATATATAACTTACAGGAAAATATGTGGGTAAAACTCACAATAAGCCACAAAATAATGTGGTATAAATAATTAAGAGGTGAAAAAATGGCGATTCAATTATTAGATCCCCATACCGCGGAACTTATTGCAGCCGGTGAAGTGGTGGAACGTCCGTCATCGGTGGTAAAAGAACTGTGTGAAAATGCTATAGATGCGGGGGCATCTTCTATTACAGTGGAGATTGAAAGAGGCGGTATATCGCTTATTCGCATCACCGACGACGGGGAAGGTATCGCCGCAGACGAGGTGGAGCTTGCCTTTATGCGTCATGCCACAAGCAAGGTGAAAACCAAGGAAGACCTCGATGCTATTTATACATTAGGATTTCGTGGTGAGGCGCTGGCTTCCATTGCAAGTGTTGCAAGGGTGGAGCTTTTGACCAAAACAGACTTTGATGAAGATGCCACTTTGTATACGGTGGAAGGCGGCGCAGAAGGTGAAAAATATCCTGCGGCAAGACAGCGTGGGACCACCATCACAGTGCGTGATATTTTTTACAATGTGCCGGCACGTATGAAGTTTTTGCGCAAAGATGCAAGCGAGGCAATGTTTGTATCTGAGGCAATGTCGCAACTGGCGATATCCAACCCAAATATTGCGTTTGCATATTATAAAGATGGAAAAGAAGTGTTTGTCACCCCGGGCGATGGCGACTTATATAGTGCTGTGTACTATGTGCTTGGCCCGGTGTTTGCCAGGGCGCTGATATCGGTGGCAGACGGTAGCAACAACTGCCGAGTGGCAGGCCTTATCACCTCGCCGCATGCATCTCGTGCATCTCGTAGCATGCAGTACTTTTTTGTGAATGGCCGATATGTGAAGAATCGCACAATGATGGCTGCGCTGGAGCAGGCTTATCGTGGCATGGCTATGCAGGGGCGTTATCCCGGTGCTGTGCTATTCTTGCAAATGCCACCTGAACTGCTGGATGTGAATGTTCACCCGGCTAAAACCGAGGTGAGATTTGCCCACGAACAAGATATTTTTGGTGTGATATATCGTGCGGTAAAAGGCGCTTTAATGGAAGCTGAAGATCAATATAAGCAGTTTATCTTTAGTGAAGAGGATAATGTTCAAGAAACAATAATTGAGGACAACAGCGAACAAGCACAAACCGAACAAGAACAAACCGAGCAAGTGCAAGATTTTTCTGAATTGTTGTCGATGGTAGAAGAAAAAAGCGAAGAGCAATCGTTTACATATGAAGAAATGAGCCAAGAAGCTGAGCCGAATGAAGACTTGATCCAAGCGGATAATTCGGAATCGGCTGATATTGATGCTGGCGCACAAGAAGAAGTGGTTGGTTTTGAAGATGATAATAAAGTAGTAGGCTTGGGAGAAATACTTGAGTCAAGCGGTGCATATGTGCCGTATGTTACATCGGCAAATGTACAAACAATGGAAACCGATATCTTCGGCGAGGCAGAGTCTGAAATTGGTGACGAACTGTTTGCGCGGCCAACGACAGAAGAGAACGTTGACGATATGGCAGATATTTTCAGTGCAGCAGAGTCTGAAA
>CAYJIG010000008.1:0-4248 GCA_964370165.1 uncultured Oscillospiraceae bacterium | reverse complement strand
TGAGCGGCGAGCTGTTTGCGCAACCGACAACAGAAGAGAACGTTGACGATATGGCGGATATTTTCAGCGCAGCAGAGTCTGAAATGAGCGGCAATCTGTTTGCGCAACCGACAGCAGAAGAAAATATTGATGATATGGCAGAGATTTTCGCTGCAAATGAATTGGTGGAAGATGATGTCAATGCAGAACTTGCATCCATATTTGATAATGCAGAGTTAGAAAATAGTGAAGATTTATTTACGCAGCAGGAAGAGGAAGAAAGCGTAAATGATGCACCGATATTTGAAACAGTAGAAAACGAAGAGGATTTGTTTTCGGATGCTTTGTTGCAAACAGATGAGAGTATATCACAGGCTGGCGAAGATATATTTGCGGAAGACTTTTTTAATGTTGGTGAAGTGCAGGTGGCGGAACCACAATCTGATGACACCGAAGACTTTTTCGTTGTAGATGAAACACAGACGAGCTCCGATATAGATCTGTTTAGTACAGAAGAAGTGGAACCACAAGAAGATTTTGCACAAAGTGTCTTGCAAGCGATAGCTTCGCAAGATCAAGGTATAGACACTCCGATGCCGCTGTCGCAGTATATAGAAAGTGATGAAGCATCCATACAGGAAAGCATGGATATACCACAAGAAGAGCAAACTATGCGGTTAGTCGGTGAGATATTTAAAACATATATTTTGGCCGAACACAACGATGTTTTATGCTTGGTGGATAAACATGCGGCACACGAGCGTATATTGTATGAACAACTGATAAATCAGCGTGGCAGCGCAGGTAGCCAGCAACTACTTTCGCCGGTACATGTTGACCTGTCTGCGGCAGAAAAAGACGCATTGCTACAAAATAGTGATGTGCTGATGAACGCAGGCATTGAGGTGGAAGATTTCGGTGGAAACGCTGTGCTGGTTCGTGGAGTACCGGATGACGTAGAAAACACTGATATAGAGAACCTAGTGATAGAAGTGGCGGCAAGGATGTCTGAAAACAGCAATGACAACATGAACGAAAAAACAGAATGGGTGCTACATTCTATTGCGTGTAGGGCAGCTATGAAAGCCGGAGACAAGGCACACCCTGAAGAATTGTTGGCGCTGGCGTGTGATATTTTAAGTGGCAGAGTACCAATGTTTTGTCCTCATGGGCGTCCGGTAGTATTGGAAATCACCAAAAAGGAGCTGGAAAAACAGTTTGGCCGACTTGGATAAAACAAAACTTATAGTAGTGTGTGGTCCTACCGCTACGGGAAAGTCCGGCCTTGCCGTGAAGCTTGCAAAAAAGTATGGCGGCGAAATAATCAGTGCGGACTCGATGCAGATTTACAAAGGACTGGTGATAGGCACTGCCGCCGCAACCGATACAGACGGAATACCTCAGCATTTAGTGGGATTTCTTTCTCCGAAAGAGCGGTTTTCCACCGCAGACTGGCAAGAGAAAGCAAAAGAAATTATAAAAGATATCACGGCAAGAGGTTTTGTTCCGATTATTTGTGGTGGCACAGGGCTTTATATCAGTAGTTTGTTGCAGGGCCTTAGCTTTGAAAAAGAAGATACAAACGAAGAACTTAGAAAAGAGCTTTCAAACGAATGGGAAAACTGTGGTGGGAAGGCTATGCTGGAAAAACTGGCAAAGCATGATCCTCAGCGTGCGGCGCAGCTGCACGAAAACGATAAAAAACGTGTTTTGAGAGCGCTGGAACAAAGTATAATAACAGGCCTTAGCGCACAGCAAAGAAATGAGCTGAGTAAACAGTATCCTTCGTCATATGACGCACTGGTTTTGGGTCTGAACTATAAAGATCGCAGTAGCCTTTATGCCGCTATAGAAAAGCGGGTGGATGTCATGATGCAGGATGATCTGATGTCCGAGGCGAAAATGGTGTGGGAAAATAAAGATACATACAAAACGGCCGTGCAGGCAATCGGCTACAAAGAGTTTTTTCCTTATTTTGAAGGGGTGCAATCACAAGAAGATTGCGTCGAGAAACTGAAACAAGCCACCAGAAACTATGCCAAAAGGCAAGTTACATGGTTTTCTAAAATGCAAGAAATTCACTGGTTTTGTCCGCAATCGGATGGTATGCAAGAAGAGCTATATGCACTTTGTGCATCGTTTTTGTAAGCGTTTTTACTGCATATAAGAATCACTCATGGCAGTATTTTGATGTTATGTTGTGGGTGTTTTGCAGTAAAAAAAGTAGATGGTATTCACTATGATAAGATAATTATACCGCGGTTATGTATAAGTGGTGCTTATCAGAAGGGAGACAAGGACACTGAAAAAGGAAATTTACCCACAAGAAGATCGAAATCAATATGATGGGCAAAATGTTAAATCAGAACAAGAAAATTTGCCACCAAGGCAAAAGAAAATAAATGCACGAAAGTACCTGAAACTGTTGTATTTGCTGCCATTAATACCTATTGTATATTTCGCGGTGCAGGTATTTATCGTTATATCGCCACGTATGCGCACAGATGTGGTGAAGAACGGAACCATGACAGATTACATGACGGTGAATGGTCAAGTGGTGCTGGACAGCCAGCCGATATACAGCGACATGTCGGGATACATTTACTATACAGTTCAAGATGGCGAGCGTGTGTCGGACGACACAGAAGTGGCGCAGTTTTTTGCAACAGAGGCCGGTGTGGAGGCGATGGATATCATTGCGGCGGCTGATGAAGAACTTGACAGGATACAAGAAGCGTCGCAAACAGTGGTGGAAGGCAGTGACCTTGAAAATTTACTGGACGAGATGCAAACGGGACTGTATAGCTTGCTGAATGCCATGGAAGCAAATAATTATTCTGAGCTGGAATCGGTGGTGGGTCAGCTGAGCTTGGCTGACAACAAAATACAGATTGCCACGGGTGAAGCCACAGATTTTGATGCGTATATCGAAAGCCTGGAAAGCCTAAAAGACGAGTATGAAATTCTGGCGACACCTATAGGCGTGGCTACCGTGTCGGAGAGTGGATATTTTGTGTCTTCAGAGCTGCAAGACGTGGTGTCTTTAGACTATGAAGCGGCCGCGGGGATGGAGCCTGTTGCTTTGCAGCAGACAATGAATGATGAGCCGGTATACCACGACGAGAGTGTGCTGGGACATATGGTTAAAGACTATAAGTGGTCATATTTCACCACGGTGTCTGCAAGCGATGCCCAGAGGTTTGTTGTGGGTGATAAATCGTTACGGTTGCGCTTTCCAAACAGCGGTGGCATGGAAGTGTCCGTGGAAGTGGAAAGTGTCACAGTAGACGAAGTGAATGACATCGCTAAAATAGAGCTGTTTTGTGATGAAATAAGCGCCGATGTGTTATCGATGCATGTGGAAGAAGCGGAAATTATTTTCGGGGTGGAGCAAGGTGTGCGAATTCCCAAAGAAGCCCTTAGGCTGGTTAACGAAACAAACGAAGACGGCAGTGTCAGCACTCATCAAGGTGTGTATATACAGTTTGGCAATATGGTGTATTTTAGACATGTAGAAATCATATTAGAGGATGAATATTACCTGCTGGCACCATGGGATTATGAAGACGGTGTAAACGAGATACAGCTATATGATACAGTGGTGGTGGACCCGGGAGGTGTGGAGCTATATGACAGGAAAATACTGTGATGAACAGCAGATACGCCGAAACGTGGAAGAAGTAAGGGAAGAAATTGCCAATGCGGCAATCAAAGCGGGAAGAGACCCCGGTGAAATTACCCTTGTTGGGGTGAGTAAAACCCAGCCGCCACAGGCAGTGCGTGCTTTAATAAATGCAGGCGTGGATATAATTGGAGAAAACAGAGTACAAGAACTACTGGAAAAAGAAGAGCATTTACAAGATATTCCGCACAAAACACACCTTATTGGACATTTGCAACGAAACAAAGCAAAATTTTTACCGGGGCATGTGGACATGGTACAAAGCCTATCAAGTGTGCAAACAATGCAAGCATTGCAGAAAGTTTATGCAGATAAAGCAGGGCCACTCGATGTGCTGATAGAAGTGAATATTGGCGATGAATCGAATAAAACAGGGGTAGACAAGGGCGAGGTTATGGAGCTTGCTGCCATGATTTGCCAAAGTAAAGAGCTTTGCCTGCGTGGGCTGATGGCCATACCACCATATTTAGAAGGCGAAGCTGTGCGCATTTATTTTGCACAAATGTATCAACTGTTTATTGACATAAAGGCTAAAAAAATGGATAATAATACTATTAATGTATTATCTATGGGTATGTCTTCAGATT
>CAYJIG010000007.1:0-61725 GCA_964370165.1 uncultured Oscillospiraceae bacterium | reverse complement strand
TCACTCGCTGCGCCACTTCGGCGTCTGAAAGGTCCATGTTTTTAGGGCCATATGCGATGTCTTTTTCCACTGTTTCTTCAAACAGCTGGTATTCAGGATACTGAAACACCAGCCCACATAAAAACCTGAACTTATGTATTTCCTTTGGAGTTTCCCACGGGTCCTTGCCGTCAATAAAAATACGTCCATCCGTAGGTTTCGCCAAGCCATTAAAGTGAGTGATAAGGGTAGACTTGCCACATCCGGTAGAGCCTATCACGCCTAAAAAAGTGTGCTCGGCAACAGAAAAAGACACCCCTTTCAAGGCGCATACCTCGTCAGGCAGGCCGATGTTGTAGGTATAAGTAAGGTTTTCTGCCTTTATTATATCTGCCACTACACAGCCCCCTTTTCTCCGCTTTGCGTGCTACTTTCGTTATAAGGATGCCCTGTAAGCTTTTCATACAATGCACGGGCACATTCCTCGGTATCTAAAATGCCTCGCGGCATGGGAAAATCTTGCGAAGAAAGTTCTTCACAAAGTTCAGCACTTTGTGGGATATCAAGGTGCATATCACGTAAAGCCTCTACTTTTGAAAACACTTCTTTAGGCGTTCCACACAGCACAAATTTGCCTTTGTTCATCACCATTACTTTATCTGCCATCACGGCTTCTTCCATATAGTGGGTGATATAAACCACCGTGATGCCTTTTTCACGGTTTAGCCGTTTCACTGTTTTCATTATTTTGTCTCTGCCACGTGGATCCAGCATAGCGGTTGCCTCGTCCAGCACTATGCAATCAGGCTTCATTGCCAAAATTCCCGCAATGGCCACCCGCTGTTTTTGACCGCCTGAAAGCTTGTGCGGCTGACGGTCTCTGTAGCGCTCGGTGTCGGTGTCTTTTAGTGCTTCATCTATGCGCTTGTGCATTTCTTCCGTGGGCACACCTAAATTTTCAAGCGCGAAAGCCACGTCTTCCTCTACAATGGTGGCCACTATCTGATTATCGGGATTTTGAAACACCATGCCCACATTTTGGCGTATGTCCCAAAGTTTTTCCTCGTCTTGGGTATCCATGCCCTGCACCCATACAGTGCCTTTTTCAGGCAAAAATATAGCGTTAAAATGCTTTGCCAAGGTGGATTTACCGCATCCGTTTGCACCAAGTACCGCCACAAACTCACCTTTTTTTACATCGAGGCTAAGCCCATCCACTGCGTATGGGCGATTTTCGTCATATCTAAAATATATGTCATCCACTCGTAACATCTCGGACATTTCATCCTCCTATACAGCGCATCATCACGTTTTTCTACAAATTGGCACACCAAAACGCTGTTGCGCCACACGGCAACACTCCGCCTGTGGCCTCCACCGGAAGGCCTATCTCGCCACTGTGTAAATATCCACCAAACTTCTTATCAAAAAGGGTGTGTAGCATATATCCAACAGCACCCGGCGCAAAGCCTGTGGTGTAGCTATTCACTACAAAAAACAACGGGTTGTCGCTTAAAAGTTTTATGCTTTGCTCTAAAAGCGGCCACAGAGCTTCCTCCAGCTTCCATACCTCGCCACCCGGGCCTCTGCCGTAGCTTGGTGGGTCCATGATGATAGCGTCATACTGCTTGCCTCTGCGGATTTCTCTGGCCACAAACTTCTGGCAGTCGTCTACTATCCAGCGCACCGGCCTGTCGGAAAGTCCGCTTACTGCGGCATTTTCCCTGGCCCAGGCCACCATGCCTTTGCTGGCGTCCACATGGGTGACGCTTGCGCCTGCCGCCGCACACGCCAGGCTTGCACCGCCTGTATATCCAAACAAATTCAGCACATTTATTGGGCGTTTTGCACCCTTTATCCATTTAGTGTACTTGTCCCAGTTCACCCCTTGCTCAGGAAAAACACCTGTGTGCTTAAAGCCTGTCGGGCTGACAATCAAGGTGAAGTCATCATATGCTATCTTCCATTTTTCGGAAAATCTCTTTTTATATTCCCATTGTCCACCGCCGCTATCACTGCGGTGATACACAGCATCTACTTCATCCCATAGCGGGCTGGTTTTTGGCGCATTCCACAGCACTTGTGGGTCCGGACGCTGTAATAATATTTTACCCCAGCGTTCCAGCCGAAACCCACCGGTAGCGTCCAGCAAGCGATAATCTTGCCAAGAGTCGGCTATGCGTATCCCGTTACTAATTTCTTTTATTTCTTTCATATCACAAATTTATCCTATATTTTGTCTTTTATATATTTCAGTCTTCTTTTTCTCTCAAATAACTTTCCAGTGTTTCTTGCACCACCGGTGCTGTGTTTGGAACCTGCAATCCCAGATGCCTGTATGCCAAATGAGTGACGCATCGTCCACGTGGTGTTCGGGTTAAATATCCCGACTGCATCAAATATGGCTCGCACACATCTTCCAGCGTCACGGCCTCTTCACCCAGCGCCGCCGCTAGTGTGTCAATCCCTACCGGCCCACCGCCATACATTTCTATAATGGCAGAAAGCAAGCGCCTGTCTAGGTTGTCAAACCCGTTTTCGTCTATCTCCATTTGGGTTAGCGCATATATTGCTGCTTGCTTGTCTATCACGTCTTTTTCCATCACCATGGCAAAGTCTCGCACTCGTTTTAGCAGGCGGTTTGCCACACGTGGCGTGCCTCTGCTTCGTGAAGCAATGATGTCGGCACCGTTTTTGTCGCACTCTATGCCCAAAATGCCGGCGCTACGTGTCACTATTTTTGCAAGTTCTTCCACGCTGTACAGCTCGAGTTTAAGCACCACCCCAAACCTGTCTCTAAGTGGGCTGGACAGCTGGCCTGCACGAGTGGTGGCGCCTATCAAAGTAAAACGTGGCAGTGGCATGTGGATAGACTCCGCCGCAGGACCTTTGCCGATGATAATATCAAGGGCATAGTCTTCCATTGCCGGATATAAAATCTCTTCAATCTGCCGAGACAAACGATGAATCTCGTCCACAAAAAGTACATCGCCTTCCTGCAAATGTGTAAGCAGCGCCGCCAGATCCCCTTGCTTTTCAATAGCAGGCCCGGACGTCACCCTGAAGTTCACGCCCATTTCCTGCGCCACAATGGCCGCAAGAGTGGTTTTTCCAAGGCCTGGTGGGCCATACAGCAATAAATGATCCAAAGACTCATTACGCATTTTTGCCGCTTGCAGATATACTTTCAGGTTTTGTTTTGCCTTTTCTTGACCGATATACTCTGACAAAACTTGCGGACGCAATGAATTTTGCCCATCAAAATCTTCAAAATCTTTTTTGGGCGAAACCAGACGCTCGCTATATTCTTCTGTGGGATTTATGGCCATTTATGCCCTCCTAAACCCAGTTTACCGATGTTTTATGTACATCTTGTGTACTTTATACTCGTCTGTGCTAATTTTTCGTGCCCATGCTTTTCAGCGCCAGCCTGATAATCTCTTGTACCGGCAGGTCTTCCTGCACCGTGGCCACCGCCTTTGCAGCTTCGCTTTGTGTATATCCCAAACTTGCAAGAGCTGCGACGGCCTGCATGCGTGGGCCTGACAACGCCTCGCCTGTAGCCTGAACACCTTGCGCCGGTGAAAGCCCTATCGACGTGAAGTCTTTTGCCACCTTGTCTTTCATCTCCAGCACTAGCCGCTTTGCAAGTTTCGGGCCTACTCCACTTACAACAGTGAACGCCTTGTGGTCTTCCGCACCTGCCGCAAGTATAATGTCTTCCACACGCATTGCCGAAAGCACCGCTATGCCTACCTTTGCGCCCACGCCTGAAACAGCTATGAGTTTTGTGAACATCGTGCGCTCTTCGGTGCTTGAAAAACCATACAGCGCTACATCGTTTTCACTGACAGCCATGTATGTAAACACCCTGCCTTCTGCGCCCACTGCCGGTAGTGCCGCAACCGTGGGTACACTGAGGTACACAAAATATCCCACGCCACCGCATTCTATCACTGCGGAGTTCGATGTTTTTTCAAGCACTGTGCCTTTCAACGAATATATCATGCTTTCTCCCTATTTTGGCATCATTAAATATATATATTTTCACTCTTATTCATAGCCCATGGCCTGCCTTTTAGTCTTGCCTCGTCCAAACAGCAAGCTGCCTGCCGAACGTGCGTGGCATATGCCTATGGCCAAAGCATCGGCGGCGTCGTCCGGCTTTGGAACACAGCTTAGTTTCAGCTGGCGACGTACCATTTCCTGCACCTGCTTTTTGGTGGCTTTGCCGTACCCGCAAATACTCATTTTCACCTGAAGCGGCGAATATTCATATATCGGCACCGACATTTTCCTTGCTGCAAGTAAAATCACGCCTCTGGCCTCAGCCACCGCCACCGCCGTTTTTTGGTTGGAATTAAACATCAATGTCTCCACCGCCATAGCGTCGGGCTTATACTCTGACAAAAGCTGGGATATATCCTCGTACACTTCCAAAAGGCGGTCTTCAAACCGTGTATGCGAAGGAGTGGTGACAGCACCAAACGTCACGGGTTCTATTCTGCCGGGAATGGAATCCACCACGCCGTATCCACAAATGGCATATCCCGGATCAATGCCCAGTACCGTCATTTTCAGCCGCCTCCTTTTTTCTTCATCAGATAATTATACCATAATGAAGGCACGCCTACAATAAAGCCGACCTCTTTTACCCCGTTGTTTTTCAGGATAAAAAAAGTCGGTTTTGCTTTACATATATTTACCTAAAAACACGATTGAAATATGAGTCTTCACTAAACGACGCGAATGAATAAAGCAGTAAAATATCGTCAAAGCTTCCCTGTTCTATCACCTCGTGTATGTTTTGCGTCCACATACGTGGGTCCACCACATGCACCTGCGCATAGTTACTTACAAGATACGGCACAAAACTATTTGCATAGCTGTCTTTCAGCACTAAGACCGAGCCCTCGCCGTTTCCCTCTATCACGGTGTACCCGTTATTTCCATGTAAAAACGCGGCATATTTGTCGTACTCTTGCAGCATTTCTTTGTTCATGATGGTGGTGGTCACTTCTTTGGTACCCTCGCCTGCGTCGACATCCGGGTTTTTATATGTCATTGCGTTTGGTAGGTCGTAATACACCAGCGTATCGGAAACTGTGTTCACATACTGGGTTTTTGCATAGTTTGTGCCTAAAAAATCTACCACTTCCACCCGTAAATCATCGCTGGGTAAAATAGCTTCCACGCCTTGTGATTTACAAAACTCCTCATAGGCTATCTGTGCTCCGCCATCTGTTGTCCAATGGTGGTCTGTGCGGTAATACACCTGATTGTCTGCCGCTATAGCCACCGCAAACGCCTCGCGCAAATCCACAACATTTGCACCCGCCGCTAAAAACTGCTCATTCATCTCGTCAAGTCTTGCGTTTTCATCTATCTGCTGTGGTGAATATGGTAGTTTACTGCTCAGCATGTTTGCAGGCGATGGCACTATCATGGTGGTCACTTTACCGGGATACTGCACAGCAAGCTCTGCCACCAGCTGTGTGTTTAGCGGAAAATAATTTTCCTGGCCTGTGCTCCATGTGCTGTTTTTGGCTATCTGATATCCATCCTCTGCCAGCCACACTCCGCCTATTTCCAGCTGGCCTTGTGCGGCGTTCAACAGCCCCGAAAGCCACACCCAGCCGTCTCTTGCTATAAACTGGTCACGAATATACTCGCCATAGTCCATCGTCCATTCATTGGCAAGTAGCGCCTCTAAAGTGAAGTCGGGAGCTTGCTCCAATTTGCGGTTTTCAAGCTCTGAGCGTTCTTCATCCGGGCTTAGCATGTCGGCACAGGTGAACAACAAAAGCAGTGCAAAAAAACCAATCACTATAGGATATTTTTTTATGTTGCGCAAAGTTTGCATATAATACCTCTTATGCTAAAAGTTGAAATACAAAAACGGGCTGAAACCGCCTGCTACCATGTATGCAATACACACTGTGAACAGTACTGTTAAAATAACAGCACGTACAGCCGTGATGTGTTTTATTTTGTCATATAACTTTTGCGGTATGGCGGTGGCAAAAAATATGCCGATGACCAAAATAACAATGTAGTTGCGTAAATAATACAGCGCACCTACTCCACCTTGGAATATAAACAGCTTTTCAAACAGTAAAGAAAGGCTTACACCGGGGTCGCTTCCGGTGAACAGTGCCCAGCCTATCATTACGATAAACATCGTATAAATATGTGGCCACACACGGCCTTTTTCTAACTTTTTCAGCAAAAACAGCTTTTCTATCATCAAGAAAGCGGCATAGTACAACCCCCACAAGATAAAGTTCCAGTTGGCGCCGTGCCAAAAACCTGTGAGTAGCCACACAATAAAGATGTTGCGAACTTGCTTTAAAAATCCGTTGCGGTTTCCGCCCAGCGGAATATATACATATTCCTTAAACCAACTGGACAGTGATATATGCCATCTGCGCCAAAAATCCGTTATAGAGCGTGAAATATACGGCAGGTTAAAGTTCATGCCAAAGTCAAAGCCCAGCATCTTGCCCATGCCTATACCCATCAGGGAATATCCCGAAAAGTCGTAATAAATATACAGCGTATATGCTAAAATGCCCAGCCACACCAGTGGTGTGGACGCATTTTCAAGGCCCACACCTGCTTGTTCTAGGGTGTCGCCTTGGTAGCGGCCTATGATATCTGTCCACAGCTTGTTTACCCCGTCGGCCACAATAACTTTCTTTGCCAACCCGAATATAAACAGTGTGATTCCTTCATCTACCCTGTCTATGGTGACACGGTTTTTATATATATGCAGTCGCTCATTTATTTCAGAGTATCTGACAATCGGGCCTGCTATCAATTGCGGAAACATCACCACATATGCGCCGAAGTTAATGATGTTTTTCTCACTGCGCACCTTTTGGCGATACACATCAATGGTGTAGCTCATTGACTGGAATGTGTAGAAACTGATGCCCAGCGGCAACACAAAGTTTTGTATCAGTGGTATGTCTGCACTGAAAATAGAGTTTGCATTGGATATAAAGAAGTTTGCATATTTGTAATATACCAGCATAGACAAGCTACCGACTATTGAAATAACCAAAAACACACGTTTTAGCTTATCTCTGTCAGAAAACTTGTCTATAAACAGGCCGCAAACATAGTTTATCACTATCACCGTGCACATAATCCAAAAGAACTTTGCCTCGCCCCAGCAATAAAAGACCAAACTGCATAAAAACAACGTGCCGTTTTTAAACTTTGGTGGGCTTAAATAATATAAAAGCAGGGTGATGGGCAAAAACCTAAACAAAAATAAAATGGTGCTGAACAGCATAACATTTCCTCACAAACAAACACCGGTCACAGCCTATGGCAGGCAAAACCGGTGCTGTATATTTTCTGCCAATGTGCCTTTTTTCCTAAAAGTCGACGTTTCAAACAACTTTCATATTACAGTGTAGACATTGCACTTTCGATGGCAGCGTCCAGTGTGTCCCAGTCGCCCACAGCAGACACAGCATAAACCACATAGTTTCCTTTTGCTTCTATGCGTGCTTGTTCAATATTTTCACGTGCGCCGGCAAATTCTGCATAGTCTTCGTTGCCAAGGGCAAAGTCACGATAAGATTCAAGCTCGCTCATCACTGTCTCGGCAGTGCCTTCGGTAGCCTCTATCAAAATCACAGCGCCGCCGTTTTCAATCACCAGTTGTGACTGCACGCCTACAAACTGCACAACATTATCTGCTGTAATGCCGCCTGCCACAAGGTCCATCTCAATCATGTCGATGGTAGTGCCAAGGCCGGCCGCTTCTGCCAGCTGTGCAACTAAACCTGAAAGGTCTACCATTATCGCCTCCTCAGAAGAAGCTTCCTGCATTTCAGAAGATGCCGCAGGTGCCTGCGATGACGAAGGTGCCGCTTCAGAAACAGAGGCAGGAGTTGCGGAAGATGCGGTCTCTTGGCTACCACAAGCCGCCAAAACCACACTGAACAGTGCTAAAACCAGCACAAGGGATAAGATTTTTTTCATTATAATAACCACCTTTTGTTGTGTTTATAATACTATTTTATTGTAAAGCTTCAGAACAGTATAACAAATAATATAATACATTATTTCACCTAAATACGCAAGTGAAAATCACGGCTGACATCTTTCTGAAAACAAACAAACACATAATATTTTCTTGTGTTTTTCGAAACACGCCGTAAAATGCTTGACAGGTGACTTTATACAAGCATAAGATGAAAAGAAAACATACTGTATTTTTAAAGAGGTTGTTATGCCAAAACATCTGCGCAAATTATTGGCAGGCACAGTAGCGATATCGCTGTGTCTTTTATCTTCATGCGCAAACCAGCCACAGATGTATACCGCCTCTACCTTTGCCATGGATACAATGATAAGCCAGCAGGCATACGGCGAAAATGCTACCCCCGCAATGCAAGAAGTGAACGTTGCCTTAGCCGATTTTGACGCACAGATGTCTTTATATAACCCCGATAGTGATATTTCCGCCATTAACAATTCCGCAGGTATTGCGCCGGCTAACGTGTCGCCGCAAACTGTATCACTGCTTAAAGATACTCTTGCCTTATCACAGCAAAGCAAGGGTGCTTTTACTGCCACTATTGCGCCACTTAGCCTTTTGTGGGGTGTCACCTCTGACTCACCTAAAGTTCCTAGCCAGGCTGAAATTGACGCCTTACTGCCTTTGGTGGATGATACCGCAGTAAAAGTTTCAGATACTTCTGTTTATCTTACACAGCCCGGCATGGCGCTGGATTTAGGCGGTGTTGCAAAAGGTGCCGCATGTGACATAGTAAAGGAAATCTATACAAAAAACAGTATCGACAGCGCACTTATCTCCATCGGTGGCAATGTATATGCGCATGGCACAAAACCCGACGGCACAGCGTTTCGGGTGGGGTTCCGTGACCCAAACCGTTCAGACCAGTCCTACATCGCCGCCGTTGAGATGACAAACGAAGTGATAGCCATATCAGGTGGATACGAGAGGTTTTTTGAGGTGGACGGCAAGCGGTATATCCATATTTTAGATCCACGAACAGGATATCCTGTAGAAAACGATATCGTCAGTGTCGGCGTGATAAGCGAGGTTGGCATCGAAGCCGATTTTTGGTCTACTGCCTTGTTTGTGTCTGGTTCCGAAAAGGCTATCGCCTACATGCAAGACGGCGGGAAAGCCATTCTTTTGGATGATTTGGGCACATTATACGTCTCAGCCACATTAAAAGATAGGTTTGAGATGTCTAGCTCGGAGTATAACGTGGAGTTTGTGGAGGAAGTTCTATGAAATCATCGCCTGCTTCGGTAGTGGCATTCAGTGGAGTCATGTTTGCTTTAGCCTTGGTATTTTCATGGCTTGAAAGCTACATTACGCCCATGCTTGGCCTGCCACCCGGTGTGAAAATAGGTCTTGCAAACATCGTGGTATTGTATATGCTTTTGTTTTCGTCACGAAAGCAGGCATTTTTTCTTGTAGTGCTGAAAGCAGGCTTTTCATTTTTAACGCGTGGTACCCTTGCCTTTGCACTCAGCCTTTGTGGTGGAGTTTTATCGTTGTTAGTCATGCTGATAATATTGCCTCATATTAAAAAAATTGGCGTGTTTATACTGTCTATCAGCGGTGCTTTAGCGCATAACATCGGGCAACTGGCGCTTATATGGGTATTTTTCGGTACTTTTTCTTTGTATTATGCGCCTGTTTTGATTGTTTCAGGTGTCGCAATGGGTCTTTTGACTGCTTTTTTATTGCGTGTATTGCTTGTGCACTTCCCAAAACTTGGCAGATAGTGATTTTAAATTTTTGGTCATCTCCACAAGTTTTGCCTTTTATTTTTGTTTAAAACGCTCTTGCTTTACACATCTTGTGATGGTATAATAATATTCGTTCACTGGTATATGGGGGTTTAGCTCAGCTGGTTAGAGTGCCTGCATCACACGCAGGAAGTCTGGGGTTCGAGTCCCTAAATCCCCACCAGCAGCGTAGCGTTGCATTAAAAAAGGCATCGGATTAAGTTCCGATGCCTTTTTTATAAGTAACTATTTATGATATAGTTTGCTTGCTTTGGTTTGGCTCAGCAGTTCTTTCAAAAAACATGCTACATGTTGTCACGCAACTTCCTATATGAATCAACAACATGGGTAAAAAAGGTATAAACCATAATAAATAATTTATAGTTTCATGAAAAAAAGAATGTCCGTGTCCTAATATATGCCATGATATCGGGGCCATAAATGCCACTATACTAACTACCGAAAATTTTATATGCTTAAATATTTCATTCTTATCTTTTTTAAACACACATACCCCAAGCGTCATAATCACTATTAAACTATATATGATTATTATTTCCATCATTGTAAACCCAAAATCAATTTCCGAGCCTGTAAGGTATGTTTTAATGATTTCTATAATAGAAACTTCAAGCGAATCCTGTGTAGCTGATTTAATATTTTCCGGCAAATAATTTAAAACATCGTCAAAAATCCCTGTCCTGGTGGCTACAGGTGTAAGCATTTCTCGTATAGCAAGTTCCCATGTGCCAAAATAAACTTGCAACTGACACACCCATACAACTATAGTCAACGCAAATGTTGCTATGCCCGCTATCCCGTTGTATAGCGCCGCAAGAAACCACTTTTTTGTGTCTTTGTAATGTTTAAGCCAATAATATATAACCGGGATTTCCATCGCTATTAAAATTGTACTGGTAAATTCAAAGCCACATGCAAAACGTATAAACAAACTTATCATTATGATGATGTTGGTCCATATAGGTACTTTTTTGTTATATTCATAATATCGACATATCCATAAGTTTATCATGAATGGAAGCAGCAATAAACTTGTTACCCAGTATAAGTTGCCTATACTACGTTGTATCCACACTGATGTCATGATTGTACAAAATAAAAAGCATGCTGTGCCAAAATTAAACTCTTTATATACCCAATAACAAATAGAGCCAAAAATAGCAAAAAATGACCATATGACAAAAAAGTATAATATTTGTAAGCGAAGCAATGCTTGCAAGGACAAACCACATAAAACACGATTTAATATGCCTAAAACCGTTCCTTGCAATCCTATTTGATGTAAATATGTATTAACTTCGCCAAAAGGATGATCATACAAAAACACTTCTTCGCCTAGTGTGATTTCATCCTGCGATCTTACCGCTATCAAAAAACCACCGGGATTTTCTTCGTCTATTTGCATCTGATATATTCGTCCAACAACCAAAGACTCCGAAAAATTATCCCAGTCCCTTAAATTGGTTGTAAACCAATATTGTGCAAAAATAAATGTTACAACAAAACTAATAATGAATAACCACACTATTTTTTTAAGCATTATTTTGTGCGACTTATTTATTTTATTTTTAAATTCAAGTATCATTATCAATTAATCCCAACTATACATTCTTATACTTATTGCTGCTTCCAAAACCAAATCCGAAGTTTATTTTACATCACATTTACATCAAATTCAACTACTTTTTAGTTCACTTTCACTGATTGTGCAAAATGTATATTTATTGACCGTACTAGGCATTAATGTTATACTTTTTACAACATTTTATCTATAATTTTTAAGCGAGGTACAACATATGAAAAAGAGTATAATAGTTTTATTTATCGCTTTAATAATTTCACTTTTTGCCGCATGTTCCGCCGCGGATGCTAGCTCATCTCAAGCGCAGCCGGCACAGGATGATACAGCGTCTACTTCTATGCCTATCGAAGAAGATGCGTCAACTGCGCAAGACTCACCCACAGAAAGCACCATGCACATTGAGTTCAGCGGCAGAGAGTATAACGAAATCAACGTAATAGAAATTCCTACATTTGTGGGTAGTAGCGCCGAAATCCCAGCCATGAACAAGGCTATAGAAGATACCGTCGGCGTGATGATGGATAATCTTCAAAGTGACGGCGGGGTTGATATCATATCTTATCCTGTCACATCCGAATATTATATCCAAGTTGTCACACGATATATGTCTTACCCTACATACGGTACACACGGTTCCATCGTCACGGTAAACTATGACAAAGATCAAGATAAATATATTACTTTAGAAGATATGCTTGCCATTCTTGAGCTTGATGAACTTGATATTTTAAGCGTGGCCGCAAGCCAATATGTGCCTGAATTTGAAGGCCTTACCATATCAGATGGCGAAGTTTTAGGTTATTTCATCCATGACGCCGGCGCTGACTCTATCATAGAATTCTTTATTGCTTTCACCATCGATAACCCCGACGCTGAACCGTGGACATATCTGTTCAGCTTTAAGCCTATTGATGAAAACGGTAATGCCACTGTTTTGACTATGCTTGACCCTAACGTGATAATAGACCCATCTATGGTAGATGTTCTTGAGCCTCCTCTTTTGGCAAACAATATCGCCGACCAATATTCTGCTCCGCAAAGCGAAGGTGTTGTTTTATATCCTGTGTTTTATGGCGAGATAAGGGATACTTATCCCATAGACTATGCCGGCGAAGTGAGTGCGGAATATCTGGCAGGCGCCCTTACCCAGCTTACCGGCCTTGACTTTTTTATCACTGCAACGCCTGTTAGCGATGGTATCTTGATAGACTGGAATATGGACTCTACCCTTGTGGCCGGGCTTGACGACAGAGAGCAAAATGAAGATTTCTTCTTTTTTGACGCCACCAGTCTTGGCTGGTTTATGCTGGACAGCATGTGGATAACATTGACCGAAAACTTAGGCTATGAGAATGTTTATTTCTCGGTAAACGGTGGCGATTTTATGGTCAATACCATCGAGCCTGCGTTTACTCTTCCTATAACAGAGCCCTACATGGGGTCCAGCTTCTATTCATAATTTCATTCTGATTCATGCTAGCCAACCTCAAAAATCGGGCCTGAAAACCTAATAAAATAAAATTATATAAAAACATAAATATACAAAAAAACTATTTATTTATAGTGAAATACTGTATAATTACAATATGAACATTATATGTATATCTTAAAAACAAACTAAAAACGGCGGCGTGCTTATTTTTAACAGCCTGATGACACAAAATAACATGGCCGAAACAATAGCTATTAATGAGGTGAAAAGATGAAAAAAATGATAATAGGCGCATCGGTGGGAAACTGCGTACATGTGGCCGGTGTGGCGCATTTTTTAGATTTGGCACAAGACGTGGGATATGAAACGCTAATGGCCGGGCCTGCTGTTGGGGTGGAGAATGTAATAAAGCTTGTGAAAAAGCATAGCCCTGATATGGTTTGTTTGGGATACCGCCTTACTCCTGAAAACGTGATACCTATAGTGGAAGAACTGCGTGAAAAAAGCAAAACGCTAGAAAAACAGCCTACATGGATATTTGGTGGCACATCGCCTGTGGCCGCTGTGGTATCGGAAATCGGGTTTTTTGATAAAATATTTGACAGCAGCGAGGATTTAGACGATTGCCTTGCTTATCTGCGTGGTGGCGAGGGTATCGCAGAAGAAGAGTTGTATGAAGACAAGCTGATACCTAGGCTAAAACAAAAGGCACCATACCCACTACTTAGGCATCATTTTGGCCTACCTAGCCTTGACGAAACTGTAGACGGCGTAAGCGAGATTGCAAACGCAAAAGTGCTAGATATAGTGTCTTTGGGCATAGACCAAAATACTCAGCAGTATTATTTCCACCCGCAAAAGCGCGATCCAAAAATGGACGGAGCCGGTGGTGTTCCTGTGAAAACTGGCGAGGAATTCAAACGACTAAAACAAGCGACAAAGTCCGGAAATTATCCGCTTATGCGTTGTTATTCAGGCACAGACGACGTGATTTCTTTAGCCGAGGTACTAAGCGATACCATAGACAACGCATGGTGTGCTGTGCCGCTGTTTTGGTATAACGACTTGGACGGTCGTGGCACACGCACATTGCAGCAGTCTATGCATGATGCGCATGAGCTTATCCGCTGGCACGCTGAAAGAGGGATTCCTGTAGAGCTAAATGAGCCACATCACTGGGGACTTCGTGATGCGCACGATGTTATTTCGGTGGTAGCTGCGTGGCTGTCGGCCTATCATGCAAAAAAGCTGGGGGTAGAAGATTATATTGCGCAATATATGTTTAATGTTCCAAACGCCATGAGCTTTTCTATGGATTTGGCAAAAGTGCTGGCACAAATAGAGATTGCGCAAGACATGATTTCGGAAGACTTTAATATATGGCGTCAAACAAGGGCCGGCCTTCCGTTCTTGTCGGGTGACTTGAATCTGGCGAAAGGTCAACTAGCGGCGTCAACCATGCTACAAATGTTGGTACACCCAAATATCATCCACGTGGTGGGATATAGCGAGGCAGAACACGCCGCTACACCGGAGGTCATTGTGGAAAGCACGAAAATTGTGCGTGGGGTTATTCGCAGCTGCTTAAGTGGTCAGGCAGACGCCACAAAAGATGAAGTGGTGCAAAATCGTAAAAACGAACTGCTGAAAGAAGCACGCTATTTGATATCGTTTATAAAGAGCACTTATGCCGAGTTTAGCGATGATCCACTGTTTGATCCGGCTGTTTTAAGTGATTGCGTGCGCAGAGGAATTTTAGACGCACCGCATATCGTAAAAAATGATGTGTATCGTGGTATTTTACAAACACGTATGATGAATGGCGCTTGTGTGGCATATGATGTGAACGCAAAAAAAGCATTGTCGGAAAAAGAACGTATTGACATGCTTTCAAAACACGGATTACTGGAAAATATTGGAGAGAACTTAAGCGTAAAAGTGCAAAATGCATAAAAAGGGGAAGCATATGTTAAACAAAAACAAAATTGCTGTGATATCCAGTGGTAATGGTGGGCAATCTATGGCGGCATATTTCGCAAAGCTTGGTTACGATGTGGCGTTGTATGTTCGTGAAAAAGATCGCGCTGAAATGTTCCCTAAAAACGGAGTTTTCATGCTTCGAGGCGTGGTAGAAGGCGACCCTGTAGTAAAGATTGTCTCGCATGATATGGAGGAAGTAGTGCGTGATGCATACTTAATTATGGTCACTACACCGGCTCAATATCAGCCTATAGTAGCAAAAGAAATGGCAAGGCATCTGCAAGACGGTCAAATGGTGGTGCTGAATCCCGGGCGCACGTTTGGTAGCTATGTATACAAAAAAGTGCTGGAAGACAACGAAATGACAGCGGATATTATCTTGGCCGAAGTGGAAACATTTGTGTTTGCATGCCGGTGCGTCCGTGTGGCCGAGCCATATATTTACGGCATTAAAGGCCATGTGCGTGTGGCGGCGCATGTCCCGAAGTATACTGCAAATGTAGCCATAGAGCTGGCAAGGCTATTTCCGGGTAGCATCGAAGAGGCCAAAAGCGTTTTCCACACCAGTTTTTCCAACATCGGCATGATTTTCCATCCACTTCCAATTTTGCTGAATATGACACGTGTGGAAGCCCAAGAGAAGTTTTTGTTCTATAAGCAAGGTATTTCACCACTGGTGGCAAATATTTTGGAGCGAGTGGATAAAGAGCGCGTGACGGTAGCGGCGGAATATGGTGTTGAAGTGCAAAGTGCATATCAGTGGCTGCTTTCTCACTATGAAAGTGAGGGCGATAGTCTTTATGAGCGCATACAAAACACAGAGGCATATCAAAATATTTACGCACCTATTGATATCGACACAAGGTATATATATGAAGATATGCTGACAGGATGTGTACCAATGATGTTTGCCGGCCAAGCAGTAGGTATTGAGACTCCGGTCATAAAATCGGCTATTTTATGGGCATCGACCATATATGAAACTGATTTTGTGCAAAACGGACGCAACGACACCATGCTGGATTATGAAGAGCTTAAACGAGACGCCAATATCTTGTGATAAACATTTAAAAATCCTCCGGATTACCGGAGGATTTTTTAAATCTATTTGTATTGCTGTTGTTTTTCTAAAAACCATTTAATCAAAGGTACTTTATTTATCAGTTTTTGCTGGGCACTGTTCATTAATGTGTCCATACGGCTGATTTCATCAGTAATTTTTCCATAGCGATATTCCTGGATGGATGCGTTAAGCACAGCACCAAGCAAGAAAAACATAGCGGAAAAATGAAGCCATAGCATAAGAATTGCAAATGTACCAAGAGTGCTGTAGCTGGTGTATCTTTGCGCAAAAAATTGCAAATACACGGTAAATCCCTGCACAAGACAAAGTAAACCTGCACTGGCAAAGACTGCCCCGGGCCAAACGTTACGTATCTGTACTTTTATGTGAGGGGTAAGAAAATACACCAGCAATGTCAGTGAAAACAAAAAAGTGCACGAAATCGGCCATTTTAAATCAGTCAGGTACATAGACACAGTAGATGCTCTTGGAACAAACTGTGATATAGAATCAAATATAATATTCCCAAAGCTAAACAAAATCAAAAACGCAATCAGAAAAAGTGCAATCAGCACAATGATGACGAGGGAAACAGCTTTTTTGATAACAAAATTGCCACGTGGCAAGACACCGTATGCTTTATTTACACCACGCTGCATGTAGGTGATGCCTCGGCTGGAAGACCAAATTGCCGCTAAAATACCGAATGATAACAGCCCGCCACTTGAAGTGGATATTAAATCTTGTATCAGCGAGTTTAGTATCTCGGATGGGATAACAACACGGAGATATGACGTGATGGCGGTAATATCAACATCCAAAAAAGCCAAAATATTACCTATGGCAATCAGCAAAGGAAAGATAGAAAGCAAGAAGTAATAAGCTATTAGCACCGAGGTAGCGCGCACATCAGCACCTTTAAAATGAGACATGAAAATATGAGAAAAATTTATATACCATTTATCTTTCATTTTTAAAATCCTTTATCCGGTTTTCAAAAACGGTGTGATTAGCCAAGTTCGTCCATGCGGTTACGACCACTTTCCACAGCGCTCATCACAGCCGCACGGAAGTTCTTTTCCTCCAAGGCACGAATACCTGCGATGGTGCCACCACCGGGCGAGCAAACATTGTCGCGCAGTCTGGCGGGATGCTCGGTAGACGCCAGTACCATTTCGGCGGCGCCTGCCACTGTTTCGGCGGCGATTTTAAGAGCCATTTGATGAGATAGGCCTTGTTGCACACCGGCCGCCGCCAAAGATTCTATGAACAAATAAGAAAACGCAGGCCCACACCCACTAACAGCCGTAAAAGGATTCGCCAACCGCTCAGGGATTATATCTGTGGTGCCCACAGCGGCAAACAACTGCCGGCAAAGCTCGATATGCTCGTCTGTGCTGCCTGCTCCGGCAATGATACCTGCAACTCCTCGTCCAAGCATCATGGGTGTGTTTGGCATAATACGCACAAGAGGGCTTTGCGGTAGCCATGCATGCAATGTATCTAACGTGATGCCGCCGATGATGGAAAAAACCGGTACATCACTGCGAAAACATGAAGATAACGGGGTGAGTATGTCTTCAGCCAGCTGAGGCTTTATTGCCAAAACCAATATATCACATGTGTCGATCAGTTTTTTTGCACCGTCGCTATCAGCGCCGTTTTCGATGGTGTTCACACTATATTCAGTGGTCAAATATTGAAGCCTTGAGGGCAAAATGTCGCTTACATATACATTTTGTGGCAATATAGCCTTTGCATTTAAAGCACCGGCAAATATAGCCTCACTCATTTGTCCGCCGCCAAGAAATCCGATTTTTTTGTTTTGCAACATATCCTCTTTCCTCCACTGATAAAACAAATTTTGTTAATTATAACATACAGAATAATGATTGCCAAATAAGACATTTTTCTCAACAAAAAACACAGACTTCTTTATAAAAGCCTGTGTAAAATACGGGTCAGTTATATCAAGATAAAATCTAGTTATTTATGATTATCCATCATGGAGTTTTGCTTGCTGTTTTATATACCGAAATCAAAGCAGAGGCCTTTTCTTCCTGGTTTTTCATATATGCCGAAATCAAAGCAGTGGCTTTTTCTTCTTGATTTTTCTTATATGCCGAAATAACATCAGAAGCTTTTTCTTCTTGATATTTCCTGTATGCCGAAATAACCTGAGTGGTTGAAGAGTTTTTTTGCGCCTCTTTGCAATATTGCAAAAACTGGGGTATGTAAAGGCTACCACCACAAATTGCAACGACTGACAAAAGTGCAAGCATAGAATATACCGCCCAAGCAGGAACCGAGAAGAACAATAAAATTATCATGGTAAGATAAAACAAGCCTGTGACTACCTTGCCAAACCATCGAGAACTTTTGATGTGTACTTTCTTTTGAAGTAACCATCCACCCAAAAGTAGCATGATAAATTCTTTGAAAAGCAAAACTGCAAAGAATATCCAATACGCTGGCATCTTAAATGCCAACATCACGCAAACCGTTACCTGAGTAAGCTTATCGGAAACAGGGTCTAACACTTTCCCAACAGAACTTGTCCAGTTAAATGTACGCGCCAAAAAGCCGTCAAGAAAATCAGTAAGCCCGGATATAAGCAGAATAATGGCCGCAGTCATCCAGTTGTCTTCATACACTTGAAAAACAAAAAATGGAATCAAGCCTATTCTGCTTGCGGAAAGGATGTTAGGTATGTGCCGCATGGTTCCACCTCCTACCATGTGTGGGTGTGAGGAATCCTGGCACAAGTATAGCATTTTTTTCGCAATATTGCAAGAAAAACAAACTACTCATTAAACAATTTTGTGCAACATGCTACAAAACCGACCTAGTAGGCACGGTGTTTTATACCGACTCTTTTGGTGGGCAATGGGCAAGATAGGCTTTTTTTCCGGTTTGGTACAAATTTTCGCCCAAAGAATCAATAACTACCACAGCGGGAAAATCTTTTACAACCAAGCGATGGATAGCCTCGGGGCCAAGGTCGGGGTATGCCACCACGGTAGCTTCCTTTATACAGTCGCTAAGAAGTGCGCCGGCGCCGCCGATAGCGCCGAAATACACAGCGGTGTTTTCCACCATGGCTAGGGTCACCTCTTTACTGCGATGACCTTTGCCTATCATGCCACGCAGGCCCATTTGTAACAGTTGTGGAGCATACGAGTCCATGCGGTAGCTGGTGGTAGGACCGGCGCTGCCAATCACTTTCCCGGGTTTTGGCGGGGTTGGGCCAACATAGTAAATAACCGCATCGTTTATATCAATGGGAAGAGCAGTGCCTTCTTGCAGCTGGGATATCATGCGCTGATGGGCGGCGTCACGGGCTGTGTATATCACGCCCGAAAACTTCACCATATCACCACACCGCAAAGAAGCGGCAACTTCTTTTGTCATTGGAAGCATAATATGTTTTTCCATGTTACAGTACCTCCTGTGCATGACGAGAGACGTGACAGTTGATATTTACAGCGCATGGCAGGCCTGCAATGTGTGTGGGCAAGGTTTCTATAGCCACAGATAAAGCGGTGGTTGCGCCGCCAAACCCCTGCGGCCCGATGCCTAGAGAGTTTATTTTGTGTAGCAATGTTTCTTCAAGTTCTGCGTAAAACGGATGTGGACTTTTTACGCCTATATCACGAAGAAGTGCTTTTTTTGAGATTAATGCCGCTTTGTCGAATGTACCACCTATGCCAACACCCACCACGATGGGAGGACACGGGTTTGGCCCGGCTTTTTCCACTGTTTGCAGGACAAAATCAATAACACCATCTACACCGTCGGAGGGACGAAGCATAGAGATAGCGCTCATGTTTTCGCTACCAAACCCTTTTGGCGCCACAGTTATGGTAAGGCTATCACCCTCTACCAGCTCGGTATACAGCATGGCAGGTGTGTTGTCTTTGGTGTTTACACGGTGTAAGGGATCTCCCACCACACTGCACCTGAGATATCCGTCGGCATATCCCCGGCGCACTCCTTCATTTACGGCCTGCGTTAAATTCCCATCTATGTGTACATCTTGGCCAATTTCCAAAAACACACATGCCATACCGGTGTCTTGACATATGGGCATGCGACGCTCTTTTGCCAGCTCGAAGTTTTGACAGATATTTGAAAGTACATCTTTTGCCACAGGCCAAGGCTCGGCATTATAGCAGTCTTTCAAACAATTTGCAACAGACGACGGTAAGTCATAATTAGCTTTCATACATAGGCGCCTTACGGCCTCGGTGATGTCTTTTGCATCGATGATTTTCATAATAAATATATGTCTCCTTAATTGTGCTGTGTGGTTTCAGGTTTGGTTTTATTATATCGTTTTCATGTTGAAATGCAAACATAATTTTAGTTGTATTTTAAAAGTAAAATCAATTGGCAAAAGAGCTTTTTTATGATATACTTTCTTGCGAACATCATAAAACGTCAACAAGAAAGGACGCTTAAAATGAAATATAAAGCAGTTGTGTTTGATGTGGACGGTACACTGATAGACACAAGGCATTTTATTGGTATATTGCAAAAGACATATCACATAATGTATCCACAAAGGCCCAGCATGCCGTACAAAGAATTCGCAGCATGTTATTCCATGACAGGAGACATGATGTGGGAGCATTTAAACATCCCTCCACATGAGCATGACTTGATGATAAAATGCTTGCATCAAGTGATGAATGAAGTTGGATATTCCACAGATTTGTTTGTAGGTATGGCTAATACACTGCGAGAGATACATGATAAAGGATATTATTTAGGAATAAACACTTCTCGCATTTCAGACTCGCTGGAACGTATCATTGGAAAATCCAATGATAGTGCATGGGATTTATTTTCGCTGCGTATCACCGAAGACTTGGTGGAAAACCCAAAACCGGCACCTGACTCGCTATTGCTATTTTTAGAAAAAACGCAGTTTTCAAAAGATGATGTGTTGTTTGTGGGCGATAGCATGAACGATGCGATGTGTGCCATGACAGCGGGTTGCGATTTTGCAGTGGCAGGCTGGGGTGAAATTGAAGGTGTTGAAAGAGAACCCTTACCCATGAAATATTATTTAAGACAGCCAAAAGATATTTTGAAAATATTAGATTAACACGCAGTGGGACAAGGCAGGTATCACGGTGTCACAAGATAGAGATAACTCACTTACTAATTCTTACTTTTATATAAAAACCAATACTTTCGCATATACATAAATTGTGCTATACTGAAGTATACTGTTTAATTGTGTTTATTTGTAAAAAAGGAATTTGACATGACATATCGTTTATTAATTCATCCAAAAAGTGGATTATTTAAGCACAGCCTTACTTTCGCACAGCTGCAAAAGCAATTTGGCGGCTCATTTCATATTGGCGGAATAGGGCCTTTCTTTGGGTTTGAGCCCATGCCGCAAAAGCCCGATGACGAACATGAAGCCTCGTACATGTTACACGGCTTAAACACCGCTTTGGGACGTGGTTTTTACCTTTTTGTAGGTAAAAGATTTTCTTCATACGAGCTCATTATCCCCCTGCCAACCACAAAAGACGATTTACAAGATATGTTTTCTTTTGCCGGTACATTGGCACATTTTTTGGAAGCAGACACCGTGGAAGATAGCAGAGGGGAAAGCATTTCCCGGGCAGGGCTTTTTGTGTTATATCCTCATATCGCCCAGCACAACGCCGAAGTTCTGAAAAGTTATGCCACTGTTCATGAAGATTTTTCTATCAGCAGTATAAAGTTCCCCCTAAAAGTTCCCACTGCATTATGCAAGCGTATGTCCGATGCACCGCCTGAACACGCCGAGCGGTTTTTTGCAGCGTGGCTTTCTGAAAAACAAGCCGTGGACTATGTGTATATGAAGCCATTTTTGTGCTATAACGAGCATAAAGAGCCTTGTGCTTTTTACACCTTACAAGAAGGCGATGTCACCATCATTCCTAAAAAGCCTTTTTTGCCATATGGTCCCAATCCATTTTCGGTCCCGTTCCCTTCTCTTTGCTATGTGGAAATAATGAGTGCCAGCATAGGTCTTTTGGGAACTATAACATACGATGAATTTTTAAGTCGCTTGAATGAAGACGAACTGAAAGAATTTGATGATGAACATTATATTCTTCGTACTGTGTACCTGCGTCGGTTGCAAGAGCTTACCGAAAACGCTCTTCTTCCACCACCAAGAGCTCACTAAGCATACAACGTTTTATTCATAAGTATATTAATATATTATATTAGCCTGGAGGTTTGTTTTGCCGTTTGATATTGTTTTTGGGTTATTGTTTAAACTATTGTTTCTTTCTTTTGTTGGTTTTTTCCTTTTACGTAAAGGATTTATAAATGCAGACTTTCAGAAAAAGCTTTCTCGGATTTTGCTTCAGATAGTGCTTCCTTTAAATGTTATTGTCGCCGCTCACCAAGAATACAGTGCCGATACCGCCTCACGCCTTTCCATTGTTACACTTATTGCTGTGTTGTATCATGTAGGCATGTACGCCGGCTCTTTTCTTTTCACTCGCAAGCTTTCAATGCCGCTTGATGATAAAAATATGTTTACAAACATGCTCTCTCTTGGCAATGTTGCTTTTATGGGCATTCCCATCACACAAGAGCTTTTTGGCAGTGAAGGCGTTCTGGCGGCAGTTATCTTTACCATTGTATTCCATCTGTCAGCCTTCACCGTTGGTGTCCATATTCTAGGACAAAAAACTTCTATTTTATCTATTTTCAAGTCGCCAATGGTTATTGCCAGCATCATCTCTACAGTCATTTTCTTTACTCCACTGAAACTACCTTCGGTTTTGGTAGATTCCTTTGCACAAGTTGGTAACATGACTACCCCACTGGCTATGATTATTGTCGGCGCATCTTTAGCCTATATCCGTGTCATAGATATCATTCGCGAAAAATGGGGCTGGGTACTTACAATCATTCGTCAATTCTTAGTCCCCGGTGTGATTGCATTTGTGATGTGGTTTATCGGCCTTGAGGGCATTGTGCCATCCGTGGTGTTGGTGCTGTCTACCATGCCTGCCGCTACAAACAATGTTATTTTTGCTCAAGAGTATAACAAAGATGTTGCTTTCACCACCCGCTGCGTTGTTCTTGGCACATTAATGACCCCTGTTTCGTTGGTGCTTGCAGTATGGGTAAGCGGTATTTTATTCTAACAATATAATATTTCAGCAATTTAAAACACCTGACCTTTATCATAGGTCAAGTGTTTTTTTTGCTTTAATTTATTTTACCATAAGTAATTTTACCCGTCAAAACAACTCTTTGTTTTTGATTTGAGTGTCATACCATGGTGCTGGAGCCGTGATGGAAAGCTCGCTATATGAATTGAACCGTTTATCTTCGATTTTCGGGAAACTAACTGTGTGCGCGCAAAGGCATTGATATTTACACCGCAGTTCCCTGTTTATTGCAAGGTTGCCATATTTTGAGTCGCCTAATATCGGGGTGTCTATCGCTGCCATTTGCGCCCTAATTTGATGGGTTCTACCTGTGTACAGCGTGATTTCCAGCAAAGATAGCCTGCCGCTTATTGCAAGTGTGTTGTAGCCTGTTTTTATAGACTTTGCGCCTTTGGCCTTGCTTTTCACCACTTTCACTGTGGATGTGCTTTGGTTTTTCAGTAACCATGCGTCGATGATAGCGCTTTGTGGTGACGGCTGTCCATATACTGCACCGATGTATGTTTTCTTTAGCAGTTTTTTGTGCATCAAATCTGTTATAAATTCTTCCGCTACTGCATTTTTTGCCAAAAGTACCACGCCGGACGTGCCGGTATCCAGCCTGTGACACAGCGCCACTTCACGTGCTTGGTGCAGGTTTCCGGCTTCTACCAGATACTGTTTTGTGCGAGCTAAAAGGCTGTCCTCGCCAGCCGTCTGCCCGATGGTTATCAGCCCTGACGGTTTATTTACCGCAATAATATTATCGTCTTCATACAATACATCCAGCAGCGCCGAACTGCTTTTAGGCAAGAACGCTTCCTCAGGCAAATATAGCCGTATTTCGTCACCTTTTTTTAGGCGGGTGGCAAACATCATTTTTTTGCCATTTACCTTGATTTTGTTTTGCCTAAGTGATTTATGTAGCATACCAAGACTTACCGCCGGATATGATTCTGTCAAGAATTTATCCAGCCGCATTTCTTTTGTCTTGGTATAGTATAGCGTTCTCATTGGTTTTCCTCCGCAAACACCGGCTCAAGAGGTTGCCCACGTAAAACTTTTGCATCCTGTATGTCCAGCGTCACCAATATCCACCCTACATCCCCATAGTCCACTTCTAATATTTCATAGCTTTCATCATTTGCTACAAATTCCGTTGCGCCGTCTATTTTACCGCGTGCAAAGGTCGAGTCTTCAAAACAAACTATCCGTCTATCACTTTTCAGTACGCCTTCATCCCACAAAGCATCGCTGTAATTTGAAATCTTCAGCGGGTATGTGTCTATCGGTTGTGCATCCACGCCGTCATAACCTGTCATCGTCTCTGTGTACGGCGCAAAAACATACCATGTTTCGTCGATTTGAGCACAATACATGCTGTCTTGCAGTTCCTCGGCAAAGTTCAAAAACGTGGTCTCGTCACCCGTTATGTACAAGGTGTTTTCGTCAAGATTACCACTTGTAAGCTTTGATATATGCGTCTCAATTTGTGCTTCTCGCATGTCCATATCAAACCTTGCGGCAAAAGTATCGTCTGTCGTCATGCCGTTATCTGCCGCATACAGCGCCAAGTGAATGCCCTGCGGCAATATCTCGGTATCTAAAGAGGCTATGGTGTCATAATCTTGGGCCAACTGCCAAAATTCACTGTCCAGTGGCGACGACATAATAGCCTCGTATGGTCGGAAAGTTTGCATTTTGATTTGCAATGCCGGCGCAAGGTCTAACAGCTGCACAGCCACAAAAATAATTATCGCTATTTCCTTCCATTTTCCGCTAAATCTTCGTAATAAATACACGCAACACACCAGCGCTATTACATACCACACAGGATAAAAAAGACGTCCTGATGAGCGAAATATTGTGGCAAGCTGTATTATGATTTGCGGCAATGGCACGTAAGCCAGCACCGCACCATTCGCTGTTATTTGGTTTGACACAGCAAAAACCGCCAAGCATGACATCACTATTACCAGCATCCAGTGACGCTTGGCATAAAGGACTATCTCCATGCCTTTTTTGCGCCATATTAAATCTATCAGCATAAAGGGTATCAGCAGTAATATTCCAAGGCCTAAATAGTTGAACCCATCAATATTTCCAAATACTTGATTTTGTGCCGGAAGGAATAGGCTGTAGTTGCCATCTTTTGTTACAGGATTAAACAAAGCATTTAAGTTCATCGAGAAAAACCCGTAGGTTGTGCTGCCTGCCGAAGACCCGGAAGAAAAAGCACCTAGTATAAACCCACACACAAGCGTTGCCAGCAAGCATATACCCATCATAATAGCAGGCTCTTTTACTTTTTTATGCACGGCAGCATTTTCGGCAAGTAGCGCCAATAATATTGCAAATATCATAGGAATGAAATATGGGTGGATGGCAATGGAAAGACTACAAATAGCCACAAATCCCCATACGTAGAACTTGCCTGTACGGCGATGTTTTATATATAAGTACAACGCAAGTAATATCAGCCACTGTGCGCTTAACGCGCCATGACGAAGTAGCCTGTCTAAAAATATAGGCGATACAATAAACACAAGGCTAAGCGCTGCATTTTTAAATTTATTGTCTGTGAAAAGGCTTAGTAGTAAAGACGCCGATGCACCTTGCATTACACTACACAAAAATCCCCAAAGCCCAAAATATTGAAACGTTTGTGGTAACATTGGGCTTAATATCTTGAAAAACACAGCAAATATCGGAATAGAATCGGTGAAGCCTACATATCCGCCAAGAGGATAGTTTATATATTCTGATACGCCTATAGGAAAAGTCCAAGGTGCGTTTCGATACAGCATCCAACCTGCATAGTGCTGCACGGTATCCATTTCCACCACGCCACCACGTAGCCACACGTCATTTGTGACAGCTAGCGACGAGAACCCATATATCGCAAAAAAGAAAATAGCACCCAGCGCCGCGCCTATCCGCACAGGTGAGATATTTTGCATACTGGTTTTAAGTACATTTTTCTCCATAGGGTGCTGCTATCCTCGCTTTGTATCCTTTTCCTTTTTTGGAATATTGCTATCTTTCAAAATATATTGTGGGCGACGTTTTGTTTCCAGGTATGTTTTAGCCAAATATTGGCCCAAAACACCGATACAAAAAAGCTGTATACCAAACGCAAACAGCATGATGGCCACCTGTGACGCCCAGCCGGTGACGGGCTCATAAAAAATCATTCGGCGCACCACAACAACTACCGTAAACACAAACGCCACAAAACAGAAAAAGAAACCTGCAAACGAAGAAACTGCCAGCGGCGCAGTGGAAAAAGCTACAATCCCGTCAATGGAGTATAAAAAAAGTCGCCAAAAACTCCACTTTGTTTCACCGGCCACTCTTTCCACGTTTTCATATTCCAGCCATTTTGTAGAAAATCCTACCCAGCTGAAAATACCTTTTGAAAACCTGTTGTACTCGCTCATTTCTAAAATCGCATCCATCATCATGCGGCTCATCATGCGAAAATCACGTGCACCGTCTACAATCTCTGTTTTCGAGATCTTGTTTATAAGCTTGTAAAATGCCCGTGCAAAAAAACTGCGAATTGGCGGCTCGCCTTTTCTTGAAACACGCCTTGTGGCCACACAGTCATACTCGCCACTTTTAATGTCTTCATACATCATCGGTAGCATAGAAGGCGGATCTTGACCGTCTGCGTCCATGATAACGATATAATCTCCACTTGCATGCTCAAATCCTGCCAGCATAGCCGCTTCTTTTCCAAAATTGCGTGAAAAAGACAGGTATTTCACCCTCTTGTCTTTTTCGGCCAAGTTTTTCATCACATCGGTTGTGCCGTCTTTTGAGCCATCATTTACCAAAATGAATTCAAATTCAGCCTCGGGCATATTATCTACTACATCACATACCATGGTATAAAAAATTGGTAGTGCTTTTTCTTCGTTGTAACATGGTACAACAATGGAAAGAACGTCCATGTACCGTGCCTCCTATTTTCTGTCACCACACATACTATTTTTTATCATGTGATGTTTTTTCCTTTTCACTGCCAGCGTCGGTATTCAAACTTTTCTCATCACTTTTGTCATCTTCACGCGCTAGTATCGAAATTTCACCTATTTTATTCAGATGCAAAACAATAGTAATAACTACCGGTAAGCCGAACAATCCCCAAAATCCAAACATTCTTGCGCCTATAAACATCGAAATCAAGGTGAGCAGCGGGTACAGGCTTATTTGATGACCTACCACCCTGGGCTCTAGGAACTGACGAATAACAGTGATGACACCGTATAGTATCAGCAGGCCTATGCCTAAAAAATAATTCCCACTGAACAATGAATACAGCGCCCATGGAATCATTATAGTACCTGTGCCGAAAACCGGAATAATATCCACAATCGCCGTGATAAACGCAATCAAAAACACATTGGGCACACCCAATATCAATAGCCCGATAGAAACCTCGACAAACGTGATTGAAAGCAAAATACAATAAGCTCTTGCAAATTTCAATAGCACGTTTATGGTAAAGTCTTTTATAATCAGCAGCATGCGTTTTACGTTTTCAGGCATCTGAAGCGAAAGAAACCTTGTGATAACGTGGTAGTCCGAGACAAAAAAGAAGGATGAAATAATGCAAATCACCACACCTGCCACCACCCACGGTACACTCACGGCAAAACCCGACAAAACTCCAAGCGCGCTTGAGGAAATCCATGATATTGTATCTTCTATCATAGTAGCCATGTTGTCGTTTGCAGTATCAAAAACCACGCGTAACGAAGGATCAAGGCCTAAAATGAAACCGTCAAACCAGTTTATCACATCGTGAATGGCAGGCTCGATATATGTATTATACATCCGAGGTATTTCCTCAAAGCCTTGTACCGCTAAAAGAACCAGCCTCGAGCCCAGAATAGCTATCAGGCCCGCCACAATCAAATAAACTAATATCAATACCAATACTGCCGCAAGTCTATATCCCAGTGGTGTTTTTTCTGTCACTTTCGTTATCAGTGGATTTAGTAGTGCTGCAATAAGGAACGCTATTAAAAACGGCATGAATAGTGGCATACCATACTGAAAAAGCACATATATAATGCCTACCCATATAGCAATATAAACACATCGGGTAATAAATCCTTGCATTTTTTTAATATCTTTCAAATTTATATCCTTCTTCCACATATTTTGTGTAAAAGATAATTGTTCATAATTATAAATATTATACGCTAAATTCACAAAAATTTCCATACAAAAATATGAAAATTCCCATATTGACGAAAAATATTAATGTGTTACTGCATTATATATTAATATCCTAAACAAAATTACAAAAAATTCATTGACATTGTGACGTATATTAGATATACTATATAAGCGTTCTGTTTTCGTTGGCCTGTCGCCAAGCGGTAAGGCACCAGACTTTGACTCTGGCATTCGTAGGTTCAAATCCTGCCAGGCCAACCACCAGCGTGACGCTGGACCCAATTGACATCGGATTAAGTTCCGGTGTCTTTTTTATGTTTAGGTGTATTTTCAGTTGGTCCCTATAAGAACACTCTCATCACCAGCGTGATAGCATGCCCCTTAGGTACGCTGGACCCAACTAGGCGTCGAGTAAAACTCGGTGCCTTTTTTGTGTTCATTTTGCTATATTTTCCTTTTTACATTTTGCAGAATCGCTTAGCAATTCAAATTCATTCGAAATGATATTGACGTATATCATTTCCTTTATTATACTATGTAATGTAGGTCACGGTATCATATAAGAAAATCACGCATTATGAATAGGAGAAATTATGGGAAAGAAGCTTATTTTTTCGTCTGATTCGGTTGGATTTGATCTTAAAGAAGAATTAAAAGAGTATGTTACATCCCTTGGTTACGAAGTAGAGGATGTTGGTACTTTGACAAAAGAAGAACCTGTTCCATATTTTGAAGTAGCAAAACGTCTTGCTGAAAAAATACAAAGTGGCGAATTTGAACGCGGCATCGTATTATGCGGCACAGGCATGGGTGTTTCACAAGTGTGTAATAAGTTCAAAGGTGTTTTCTGTGCTTTGGTAGAGTCGGAGTTTACTGCCGAAAAATGCAGAATTATAAATAATTCTAACGTCATGGCCTTAGGCGGTCTTGTTGTTACACCTCCGGTAGCAAAACGCATGGTTTCTTTGTTCCTGGACACCGAATGGTGCCAAGGTGAACCACCCGAACGTGTAGAACTCTTGCAAGGACTACAAAAACCTTGTAATGATGTAGGTCAATAAAAAGTATAGTAATTTAAAAAAGACATATATTCATATGAATATATGTCTTTTTTTGTGCGAATAAAATTGTCTGTGGTCAATCTTTAATGTAAATTAAAATACCAAACCAAGCCATCACTCAGCTTAGTTTGGTATCATTAAACAACTTAGTCTTGTGGTTGAGTGCTTTCAGTTGTGATTTCTTCTGCGCTCTTTTCTTCTGCTTCAGCACCCGCTTTCAGCTTTTCAAACTCCCTCATAACATGCTGGTATGTGCTCATGGTTATTTCAGGCATTCCCTCGCCTGTTTCAAGGTTAAGGCCTGCTGCCTCAAAGCCTTGCATCACAGCATTTTGAAGCTTTGTCAGCATTTCAGGGTCGTCCCCGGCCAAAGATGTCGCCATAAGCATAATCCTGCTAGAAACCGACTCGACAGAATATGCCCCACCCTCGGAAATATCTTCAAGTGCACCCTCGGGCGTGGTGGCCGGTGTAGGCATAGCATTCTCCATGCTACCGAATATATCAATCAGCAAGTTTGCGGACTCTGTGCTTATTTCATACCCATTGTGAGAAACAGTTGTCTGCTGTGCTTGTGTTGTAACATTTTGCTTTACAGAAGTAGTAATAAAGTCCAGCGTGGACTCTACCCTTTCTCTGTTAAGCGCTTCTATTTGATCTGTTGTTAGTTTTTTGGGCGGCTCATAAGTTACACTTTCATCAATACTATTTTGCTTTTTAAAAGTGTCTACTCTTCTTTCGGCCTGCGCTACTGCAACACTTTCATGTTTTTGCTTGAATTCAGACTCAGTATTTACTTTCACCGAGCTGTTTTGTGTTATATTCTGTGTGTTTGGAATTATCATCACATTACCTCCTAATATGCCGCACGGCAACACGTCTTATCTTGTATATCGACCGTTTCACAGAAAACTTTAGCTTTATTTTCACTTTTTTTCAAATATTTTCTCACACAATGAATTTTTGTATATTGTGTAAAGTGATCAGGAGCAAAAAAGACATCGAAATATATCCGATGTCTACTGTGCAGCGTTATTGCGTTAATTGCCCACAAAAATAGTGTAGCAATATATATTGCTACACTATTAAGTCCAACTATTATTTCGCCAAATTTCAGACGATGCTTAGTCGGCATTTTCCGTATGGTTCATCTTTTCTTTTGCCTTTGCATAAAGCGTTTCAAGATCGGAACCATCTTCAGGATAAAAGGCTATGCCTACGTTTGTAGAAAGTGGTAACGTGGTGCCGTCTTTTTCTATTACTTTAGACAACTTTTCACACAGTTCAGCTTTTTTCTTTTGTGCAAACTCGTCTGTTCTATGGCTGTTAATAAACACATAAAATTCACTGCCGCCTCGTCTGCCTATTATGTCAGAACTTCTAAACGTGCTACGCATAACGTCGCCTACATCTTTTAAACAATTTTTTGCAACCTCTTGCCCGAATGTATCGCCTATCTTGTCAAAATTTTCAAGCTCAATTATAAAAAACATGCCATTGTTAATGTCCGAGTCCACCACGCGTAAATAGTTACGTATATAACGTTTGGTGGCACTTTGGTTGTAAACACTTTCAGCAGGGCCTGCCTCCGATTTCGTTTTCAAGATATCCATTTCAAGCTTGTGTCCAAAAACTTCAGACATCTTGCCCACCACTCTATGGTTTTGTCTAACTTCATCATAAATCGCCCTACACGTGTATATGTACCAGATAGGATCGCCGTTTGGCAAAATAGCGCAAAACTCACCTTCACTTTTATGTGGCGATGTTGCGATGTTTTTCAACCTTTCCACACTCTCCGGGAACATTTCTTTGCCCAGTTTCGAGTCAGTGAAATTTTCAATAGTATCCGGAATGTCAAATCTTTGCGCAAAGTTTTTGGAGAAACGCATGGTTTTAGTGTCTATATCATAATCATAAAAAGCGCTATTTGTGAGAGCGGATATGTGCGCAACAAAATCCCTCTCATTTTGCAAGTCGCTATCTGCCCTAGAATAGTCTGTAATATCAGTAATTGAAGCATACAGTCGTGTTTGTCCACTTTCATTTACTGCAATTTTTCCGTTCATCTTGTACGTACGCTCTTCACCGGATTGCAACGTGAATTTATTTGTGGATTCGATGTAGGCATCCGGATCATCCTGTATCGCGCGGCCTACTGATTCCAAAATTTCCGCTTTGCCTTCGGGGTTCATAAGATTAGCTCCGCGGTTTTTGAAAACATCTCTCACTTCTTCTCTTGTATAGCCTATCATATCAAAATAATAGTCATTTGCCTCAACCAATGTGAAGTGCCTATCAAGCTTTGCCACAACCATGCCACCAGGCATGAATGAACTTGCATATTTTATATCGTTTATTTGCTGGATAATAGGCAAGCCCAACACAGTACCCAATGAATTTTCAGTTATCATTGTGCGATATTTTTCTTCAAATTCAGCTGCCGGGATGGGTTTATCGTAAAAATAACCTTGCACGGCATCACAGTTCATCGATTTAAGCAGTTTAATCTGCTCGGCGGTTTCTATACCCTCTGCCACAACATACATTCCAAGGTTGTGTGACATTTTGACAATACTATCAATAAGCAAATCATCTCGTCTTGCGTTTTTGCCACCAACAAAGAAACTTCTATCCATTTTAAGTGTATCAACATGAAGATTTTTAAGAATGCCCAGCGAAGAATAGCCCGCACCGAAATCATCAATAGAAATCTTAAATCCATTTTTGCGCAAATCAGTAAAGATTTGTTCTATTGTACTTTCGTTTGCTATTGTGGTGGATTCTGTTAGCTCAATTTCAATACACTCGTGCGGAACATTATATTTATCCACAATTTCAATAATATTTTCAACAAAATACGGGTTTTCCAAGTTAAGGCGTGAGCAGTTGACCGATATGGTGAGCTCGCCTATTTCCTCGTCTATCCAGCGCCTGAGCAGTATACAAACATGCTCTAGTATATATCTATCAAGTTCTACAATAAACCCATTGCGCTCAAATAATGGCACAAAATCATTCGGGAATATCATCCCGCCATCTGCTTCAATCCAGCGTACCAGCGCTTCCGCTCCGGCTAGTTTCTCGTCGCTTGTTCTAAACTTAGGTTGTAAAAAAACTTTAAATTCTTTATTGGCGAGCGCCGCTCTCATCTTGTTTGTAATGTCGGCGTCAACCTTCACCTGGTTTTTCAATGTGTCGTCATAATCACGAAGCATCTCGCCTTTTGTGGCTTTTGCTTTTGAGTGTGCCAGGTTCACCTTTGCCATGATATCATCAAAATTGGTCTCGCCTTTTTCTATGTGATATCTACCAATTTTAAATGTGCCGCCATAATCTGCAAGCTCCGGAACAACTGCATTATAATGTTCATCGACCGCTTGTGCAAAAAAGCTTAAATCTTCAAAAAAATGATAGCCTGCAAACATTACAAACTTATCACTGCCGATTCTTGCTGCAACTAAACTCGGCTCATTAAAACTATCGGACAATGATTTCACGGCTTTTAAAACACGATCACCTACATCATACCCGAACATCTCGTTTATCGCTTTAAAATTTTCAATGTCTATTACAATTATCGAATAGTTTTCTTTTTTATTTTTTTCTAAGATAGTGGTCATGTCCAACTTCAGCTTTACCATGTTTGCAAGCTGGGTCAACGGGTCGTAATATGCCACTTTATGCATTCGTTTATTGGCACGTATCTGTGTAACGGCTACATAAATCACAAGCGCAATAATCGTCCAGTAAATAATTATGCCGATCATCTCGAAGTTATCTGCCGCAAAAATGATTTCACTACTCAATGATTCCACATGGGCATTCATTGCCAAAGCGACACTTGTCCGCTCGATAGGATAATATACCATCACTTTCGGTGTGCCAAAATATTCGTAATAAAAACTACCGCTTTGCTGATTTTTGATATCTTCTTGCGTGTTTTCAACATTCTCTATGCCCATTTCCAGTATATCTTCTTCTGGAATAACTATGGCACCAACATGATTCTCACTTGTTGAAAACATCATATTCAATTCATTATCAACAAAAAATACATCGCCTTCATAATCTTTGTTGCTTAAAATCCGTTCAAAAAAATCGGCCACAGAAATTTCGCAAAAAAGCACTGCTACGGTTTGGCCATCTTTTATGACAGGCACCGCTAAATCAAAAACAACTTTTGATGTTTCAGCCGATATATACGGATTCTCTATATGAGATTCATTTTCCAATGCATTAAGAAAAGACTGATTCTTTGAAAAATCGCGCTGATCGTCATCTTTCGAGACACCGTTCCCGTCAAGATCTATATAGTATAAGCTATCAAATTCATAAGAATGTGATTGGCTTTCAAGATATTCTGCTATATTTTCTTCATCAATATCACTTTTCACGATAAGTTGTGAAAAAATCAGCAAGCCTTCCTCGGCATCTTCCAGTGTGTTTGTCATCAGGGTTTGATACTGTACACCGATTTGTTCCAGCTCGTCAACAGTTGACTCAACTATTGCTTCATCGGAAACTATACCTGTCCATGTTATCAGGATTCCGATAAATACAATAACTAGTATAACTATTATTGTCATCATATGTTTTGAGATGAAACTTTTGGTTTTCATATACATAATCTCCAGTGGCTTGTACCGTTCAACTGCTGTGTGCATTATTATACACAATAAATACAGTCATTATACTCTGAAAGTTTACAAAAATCAACATTATTACAGAAAAAACAAGTGATTTCAGCATCTAATTCTCACCATCCATACCAATAATGAATAAAATTAAAATATATTCATTATTAACCGTTTAATCTTTTTATATATTTTGCTATCAAACTTAAAAATATACCTCATTACAAAAACACCCTGATAAGTAATACTAGTGTCATACTTTATTTTCAAACGAAGAAAATGTATAATAAAATTGTTACAGCTATGAAATGTTAAGAGGTGTCTTATGGAAGCAAAGATCAGCTTTGTGGCAACCATCCACCAAGGTAGTGGCGGTGGCGCTTTTGTGCCTGTACCATTTAATATAAAAGAAAAATTCGGTAAAGGACGCCTAAAAGTAAGCGCTACTTTTGATGGCGAGCCATATACCGGAAGTATTGTCAACATGGGCTTCAAAAACGAGGACGGGTCCGTTTGTTATATCCTCGGTATTTTAAAAGCAATACGACATAAAATAGGCAAAGATATCGGTGACAGTGTCAAAGTGGAAGTTGAAATAATACAGTGAAAAGGAAGATGCGTCACATGGCATATGATTTTAAAAAAGAGTTTAAAGAACTATATGTCGCAAAAAACAACCCCTCTATAGTAACTATTCCTAAGCTGAATTACATTTCAGTGCGTGGTAAAGGCAACCCAAACGACGAAAACGGCGAATATAAAAACGCAGTGGAGCTACTTTATGGGGTGGCATATACCCTTAAAATGAGCTATAAAACCAGTTATAAAATAAACGGCTTTTTTGAGTATGTGGTGCCTCCACTTGAGGGATTTTGGTGGCAAGACGGAATCAAGAGTGTCGACTATAAAAACAAAGACAAGTTCCAGTGGATTTCACTTATACGACTACCCGACTTTATCTCAGAGTCTGATGTTGTTTGGGCAAAAGAAACGGCGACTAAAAAGAAAAAAGCTGATTTTTCAAAGATTGAATTTTTTACATATGACGAGGGTTTATGTGTTCAGTGTCTGCATATGGGCCCATACGACGACGAGCCTGTGACCACAGCGAAAATGGAAGAGTTTGCAAAGCAAAGCGGATACTCTATTGACCTATCAGAAAAGCGCCACCATCACGAAATTTATTTGAGCGATCCCAGAAAAACAGACGCAAGTAAACTAAAAACCATTATTCGTCACCCGATAAAATAATAAGTACAAAACAGATTGGAAACTAATATGAGCTATATAATAAGGAAGGCGACTGCTTCCGATAAAAACGCTGTTCTTGCCCTTGGCAGGAAGATTGTCGATGTATACGAGCGCACACATCTTGGGGACGAGATGGCCGATGCATATATCAATAGCGGCGCTTGCGACAATGATTTGAGCAAAATTTACGATAATGCAACTATTATTTTGAATGACGACGACATTATTGGGTTTTTGTTCACCGATAAAAACGAGATACAAGGCCTGTCTGTCGACGTGCCTTATTGGGGCAAAGGCGTAGCGCAAAAACTTATCGTATATGCTATTGAAAACCTTTTTGCTGAGTATAACGAAATAAAACTCGAATGTTTTGTCACCTCCCCACGCGCAAACAGATTTTATCAAAAAATAGGTTTTGTGAGCTGTGGCATAATCGAGGGTGATGGCGGAGACAGAGTTTTATATAAACAAAAAATAACTAAACTGTTGATTTAATGAGGTAGCCATGCCGATAGAAACCTACTTAAACATGATTGATGACAAGACAAAGTCTCAAGTTTTACCGATAATTTCCTACATTGAAAACAGTTATAGCCAAGCTGTTTTTGACGAAGAGCATTCTAAACGGACTTATATTCCCACATGGCGATACAATGGTGCCTATGTCGCTGTGGCCTGCAGAAAAACATATATCAGTATCTATTTCAGTGATCCCGCCGCGGCAAAAACAGTCAATCAAAACACCGACACGCCCTATGTTTTCGCTAGAAAAAGCTGTGTGAATATCTGCTATCGCATAAAAGAGATTCCCTACGAGGCCTTTTACAAAGGGATTGATATGTGTTTTAATAACACCTGTAGCTAAACTAAATTTATGAAACTTGAAAAGGAAGACCATGAATGGAATTAATCAAAATAACACTAACTGACGTAGAAAAAGCCATGTGTATCATCAACATGGCAAAAAAACACCTGAAAGACCAAGGTATTGACCAATGGCAAGACGGCTATCCGGACACTGCCTGCATAACAAACGATGCCAAAACCGGAAAAGGATATTTCTTAAAGGAAAACGATGATATTTACGGATATTTATGCGTAGATTTTGACGGGGAAAAGGCATATGACAGCATAAACGGCGCCTGGGCGTGTGACGACGAATATGTTGTCATGCATCGACTGGCAATGAACGAAAACAGCCGAGGTAAAGGCCTGGGAGTTAAAGCTTTTGAACTGGTAGAAAAGCTTGCGGCGTCACGTGGAATACACTATTTTAGGGTGGATACAAGCGAAGGAAACCAAAAGATGCAACACATACTAAAGAAAAACGGGTTTGAATACAGAGGCATTATATGGTATGACAACGGCGAAAGAATCGCCTTCGATAGGCACTTTTAGTAGCATTATATTTACAACTGCTATACTTATAAAAAATCACCCATATGGGTGATTTTTGATTTTATATGCTACTACAAAAAATTAAATTATATCAAAATAAACAGGCGTGTTTAATATTTTCTTTACTTCTTCTATATCGCTTGTCTGGCCAAGCGCCCACATGACTTTTGTGACAATCGCTTCTGTCGACATATTATACGCTTCAATAATTTTATATTTATGCTTTAGCTGATATCCCACTTGATATATTTCCATGTCACTGCCTTCGTACGGCACTTGTGTACTCATGATAACTATTTTGCCTGAGTTAATCCATTCTTTTATAGCAACAGCAAGTGCGCCATTATCGCCGCCAGGAAGACCCCCAACCCCGAAACTTTGAAAAATTAAAGCCTCATAGTCATCCATCACTTTTACTAATATATCGGCTTTCATACCCGGAATCAGTGTCAGTAACAGTACTCGTTCTTCCATTTTGTGATAAAATACCGGTTTATCTCTGTATTCAATATTTGTTAAGTATCGAATAACTTTATTGTCACGAATAATGGCTATTTCCGGGTAATCGACGCTCGAAAAAGCATTAAAACTCTTGGTTCGCTCCTTTCGGCCTCTTGTTCCTAAAATAACTTTACCGTCAAAAACGATGCTTACGCCATGAGAATCATCGGCAGATGCATATAATATTGCGTTCTCCATGTTTCGTTTTGCGTCTGTGTTATCGCTTGCAATAGATTTTTGAGAGCCCGTTATCACAACAGGCTTCATCGAAAACTGTATGAGATACGAAAGAGCCGCGGCAGTGTATGCCATAGTGTCTGTGCCGTGAGTTATCACAAAGCCATCATACGCATCATAGTTTTCTTCTACAGCTTTTGCAATTTCAAGCCAGTGAGTAGGATTTATATTAGTGCTGTCTATATTCATAAGCTGTATTGTTTCAATATCGCAAATTTCTTTCGCGTTCGGTATGCAGTCCAAAATGTTTTCCGACGATAATTGCGGCACAAGCCCATGCTTACTTTTCACGGAAGCTATGGTGCCACCGGTAGCGATAAATAGAATTTTTTTCATCATGCTTTCCTTTAAAATACTATAAAATAATTTAATTTCATATTATATAAATACCTTTTACCTATATTATACTATAAAAACCATAAAAGCACACCCGATGGGTGTGCTTTTATGCTGGCGGAGAAGGAGGGATTTGAACCCTCGCGACGCTTTCACGCCCTACTCCCTTAGCAGGGGAGCCTCTTCGACCTCTTGAGTACTTCTCCGTGTCGAAAATCTTATACGTATATTTACTTGTAAACGCTGATAATTATTATACAAGATTCTTTTAAAAAAATCAATGCCTAATTTCAGATTATTTTATCATAAAAAAATTTATTTAAAAAAATTATATAAAATTATTGAAACTTTAAAATTAGTATGCTATAATTGCCAAAGTAATTTGGTTAGATACGCTAAGTATTATTTACTTACTAGCACAATTCAAACTGCCTACATATGGGAGGTTTTATTATGTTGATGGAACAATATGCAAGTGCAAATTTTAGCAGTGAAGAAGATTTTCTGCAAAACTATAAAATTAATGTGCCTGAAAATTACAACTTTGCTTTTGACTGTGTGGACGTGCTGGCAAGCACAAAACCCGATAAAGATGCCATCGTTTGGTGTAATGACAAAGGCGAAGAAGCACGGTATTCTTTTTCTACCGTGTCTGCCAAGTCGGACGCCGCCGCACGCTTTTTTGCGGCGCAAGGTGTGAAAAAAGGCGACTCTGTCATGCTTATCATGAAACGTCGTGTGCAGTATTGGTTTGCTATTTTAGGCCTTATCAAGCTTGGTGCCGTTGCTATTCCTGCCACTCATCTGCTGGGTGCTAAAGACATCATATACCGCAACAATGCCGCTTCTGTTGTGGGTATTGTCACCACCGAAGATGACGACTTGACACAAGCGGTAAACGAGGCCATGCCTTTATCCCCAACTGTGCGTTTCAGGGCCAAGGTGGGTGCTGTGCAAGAAGGTTGGTTAAGCTTTGATGACGGTCTTATAACATATGCCCAAGGCGACAAGCCTGTGCGTGTTACCGAAAACGACGACAAAATGCTGATGTATTTCACTTCCGGAACCACCGGAATGCCTAAAATGGTGGTACACAATCATATATATCCGCTGTGTCACATCACCACCGCACGTTTTTGGCAAAACCTGCATCCGGGCAGTTTACACCTAACACTGGCCGACACCGGATGGGCAAAAGCCGCATGGGGCAAGCTTTTTGGTCAATGGCTGTGTGAAGCCGCCGTGTTTGTGTATGACCACAACTTTTTCAATGCCGGCGACATGCTGCGCATGATGTGCAAGCATAAAGTTACATCTTTCTGCGCACCGCCAACTGTGTATCGTTTGATGGTGAAGATGGATCTTAGCACTTATGACTTATCTTCTTTAGAGTATGTAACCACCGCAGGCGAGCCTCTATACCCCGAAGTGTTTGACAAGTTTTATGAGCAAACCGGCCTGCGTATTTTCGAAGCTTACGGTCAAACAGAAATGGCGCCCATGTCCATTACATCTGTTTATAGTACACCTATTCCCGGCTCTATCGGCAAGCCCAGCCCTGCATATCGTCTTTTGATTTTAGATGAAGAGGGTAACGAAGTAGAAGAAGGCGAAACCGGTGAGATTTGCCTTGATGTGCGTCCCGGAAAAGGCGTGGGTGTTTTCATGGGTTACTACAAAGACTCCAAGAAAACAAACGATGCTTGGCGCAGTGGATATTACCACACCGGTGACAAAGCACGTATGGACAAAGACGGCAAACTGTGGTTTGCCAGCCGTGTAGATGATGTCATCAAGTCTTCCGGATACCGCATTGGTCCGTTTGAGGTAGAAAGTGTGCTTATCGAGCATCCTGCTGTGATGGAATGTGCTGTTATTGGTGTTCCCGATGCGCTTCGTGGCCAAGCCATCAAGGCCAGCATTATCTTGACTAAAGAATACAAAAATGCTGATATCGACATGGATAAGCTAAAAAAAGAACTTCAGCAATATGTAAAAGATAACACCGCGGCATACAAAACACCTAAGATAGTGGATTTTGTGGACAGTTTCCCAAAAACCATCTCCGGAAAAATACAACGTGCCGAGCTTCGCAAGCAATCAAGCAAGAAAAAAGAACGTTTGAGCAAAGCGTATTCTTCTTTTGTGCGGTAAAGGAAAGAATTAATGAATGCATTTGAAAGAAATCTAAGTAGTGCTTTGGCCAGAATTTACCGCTCTATGGAAATTTTAGAGGCTAAAATGCTACAAGACAGCAACACTGTCCCACTTCGGTTTGCCGAAGTTCGCACATTAGAAGCCATTGCACGCGGCGGTAAAAACGAAACGGCTACCATCAGCGAAATTTCAGATTATTTGGAAATTCGCCTGCCTACTGCCACCACCGCCGTCAACAGACTGGAACGTAAAGGATTTGCCGTAAGGGAAAAATGTACCCAAGATAAACGAGTGGTAAGAGTGCGTTTAACACTTGCCGGAAAACGTGTGGAAAGCTTGCGAAAGTTTTTCCATCGTAACATGGTACGGGCCGCTTTAAAGGATCTCAGCCCACAAGAGCGATATGCAATGCTGAAAGGTATCCATAAATTGAGTAACTTTCTAGACACGCAAATTCGCCGATATGACGCTCCTTTAGCGACATAATCAACTGCATTGTTAGGTGATTTGGTACTATATACCACGCCTGCAAATAAATCGCGGATATTCCGCAACAAAATTGAAAGTGAGGATCTATAATATGACTAACATGCAAAAATTGGAAGAAGTAATCAGCACCTACAAAGACATCGAGGCAGGTAGCCTTACCGCAGAAACCACATTTGAAGAGCTTGAGCTGGACAGCCTTGATTTGGTAGATATGGCTATTGCTTGCGAAGACGCTTTTGGTGTACCGGTAGAAGTAAACGAAAATCTGAAAAGCATCGGCGATATCTTAGCACTTGTTGAAGCCGGCGCATAATTAACTTTGAATAACGCCGTCGGGTCACTAGTTTATACATTAGCATTTGTACATACTATACTCCGGCGGTATTATCTTGACAAAAACTAGCTGATAAGAGGGAAACATGGCACTGAAAAAACAACGTATTTGTAATCTTCTTGGTATCACCTACCCAATAATCCAAGGTGGCATGGCATGGATTGCCGATGCATCTTTGGCAGCGGCCGTAAGTAACGGTGGCGGCCTTGGGCTGATTGCCGCTATGAACGCCGACGCCGAGTGGCTACGCGCGGAAATTCGCAAAGCAAAAGAGCTGACTGACAAGCCTTTTGGCGTAAACATCATGCTGATGAGTCCTTTTGCGGACGACGTGGCAAAAGTGGTGGTAGAAGAAGGGATAAAAGTGATTACTACCGGTGCAGGAAACCCCGGTAAATATATGGACGCTTGGAAAGAAGCCGGCATAAATGTTATCCCGGTGGTTGCCAGCGTTGCTTTGGCACGTATGATGGAACGCAGCGGTGCTTGTGCTGTGATTGCCGAGGGTTGCGAAAGTGGTGGCCACGTAGGCGAAAGCACTACCATGGCATTAGTGCCTCAGGTGGCAAACGCCGTATCAATCCCGGTTATTGCCGCTGGTGGTATCGCCGACGGTCGTGGTTTTGCCGCCGCCATAATGCTGGGTGCTGAAGGTGTTCAAATGGGCACACGTTTTCTTGTTGCCGATGAATGCACCGTGCATGATGTATTTAAAGAAAAAGTGCTTAAAGCACGTGACATAGACACTATAGCTACAGGTAAGCGTCTTGGCCATCCTGTGCGCAGTATTAAAAACGAGTTTAGCCGCACTTATTTTAAGATGGAATATGACAGCAGTGTAAGCGACGCTGCTTTGGAAGAATATGCCGGTGGTGCGTTATATCGTGCCGCTAAAGAAGGTGACGCAAAAGGCGGATGTTTCCTATCCGGCCAAATTGCAGGCCTTGTGACTAAAAAACAAAGTGCCGCGTCCATTATTGAAGACGTGTGCAACGAGGCGGAAGAACTACTGAAAGGAATAGCAAAGCAATGGGTAAACTAGCATTTTTATTTGCCGGTCAAGGTGCACAAAAGCCCGGTATGGGCAAAGAGCTTTATGATGATAGTAAAGCCGCAAAAGATATATTTAATATAGCCGAAACAATTCGTGCCGGCACACAAGACGACTGCTTTTCAGCCACCGCCGAGCGCCTTGCTCAAACCGACGTGACACAGCCTTGTGTTTTCACTGTAGACATGGCCGCCGCAGCCGCGCTGGTTGAAAACGGTATCACACCAGACGGTGTTGCAGGGTTTTCTCTGGGTGAGATGGCCGCATTAACCTTTGCCGAGGCTTTCACTTTCGATGAAGGATTTAGCCTTACTTGCCTTCGCAGTGAACATATGCGCAAAGCCACCGATGCCAGCTCCGGTACCATGGCGGCTGTGCTTCGTATGGACGACGCAGCAGTGGAAGATATCTGCAAAAAGTTTTCGCAAATGTATCCTGTGAACTACAACAGTGACGGTCAGCTGGTGGTTGCAGGCTCTAAAGAAGAAATGCCTGCTTTTTGCGAGGCAGTAAAAGAAGCCGGTGGCACAGCTCGTCCTTTAGCCGTAGGCGGTGCATTCCATTCACCAATGATGAACCCCGCAGCCGAAGCTTTTTCTGCCGACATTCAAAACAGCAACATGCAAACACCTAAAATTCCGGTATACGCTAATCCAACCGGAAATCTGTATGCAGATCCTGTAAAAGACACACTGGCAAAGCAAATGAACGGGCCTGTTTACTGGAAGCAAACTATACTGCAAATGGCAAACGATGGCTATGATACCTTCATTGAAGTAGGCCCGGGCAAAACACTCACCGGTCTTGGTAAGCGTATTTTGAAGGAAGCCACTTTCATGAACGTAGAAGATGCCAAAAGCCTACAAGATGCTTTACAAGCATTAAAAGGTTAGGAAGGAAACAGACATGTCATTACAAGGAAAAACCGCTCTCGTCACAGGTGGCTCACGTGGAATCGGTAAAGCTATAGCATGCGAGATGGCCGCCCAAGGCGCCAATGTAGCTATTGTGTATGCCGGCAACCAAGCCGCCGCCACAGAAACCGTAGCCGAAATAACAGCACTAGGCGTTACTGCCAAAGCTTATCAGTGTGATGTATCTGATTTTGCCGCGACTGAAGAGCTGTGTGCTTCTGTACTAAAAGATTTTGGCGAGATAGATATCTTAGTAAACAACGCAGGCATTGTGCGTGACAAGCTGACTTTAAGCATGGCAGAGGCCGATTTCGACGATGTGATTCACACCAACCTAAAAGGTGCTTTCAACATGATACGCGGGCTTTATCGGCACTTTATGCGCAAACCAAACGGCGCACGTATCATCAACGTCACTTCTGTTGTAGGCCTGATGGGTAATGCCGGCCAGGCAAACTACGCCGCGGCAAAGTCCGGCCTTATCGGCCTGACAAAAAGCATTTCCAAAGAGCTGGGCGCACGCGGTGTCACCTGTAACGCCATTGCTCCGGGATTTATCGTCTCAGACATGACAGATGCTTTGTCCGACAAAGTGAAAGACAGCGTTCTTAGCGGTATTCCGGCCAAACGGTTTGGCGATGCAAACGAAGTGGCAAAACTTGCCGCATTTTTAGCAAGTGATTGTGCCGGATATATCACCGGCGAAGTGATCCGCATTGATGGCGGCCTTGCAATGTAAACTATAATTAACAAACAAGTATGAGGAGATATAATGAAGCGAGTAGTAATAACAGGTATGGGAGCTGTTACTCCCATTGGTAACACCTTAGCAGAAACATGGGAATCAATGAAAGCCGGTAAAGGCGGCATTGGTAACATCACCCGGTTTGATACCACAAACTTCAAGGCCAGTGTGGCCGCCGAAGTAAAAGATTTCGAGCCCACATTATACTTTGAAAAAACCGAAGTGAGAAGATATGATCTTTTCACCCAATATGCTGTGGCCGCAGCGCAGCAGGCTGTGGAAGACAGCAACATTAAAGATACTGTAGATCCCGAGCGTTTCGGCGTGTATATCGGTAGCGGTATCGGTGGTCTGGAAACAACTGTGAAAGAAGCCGACAAGCTTTCAAAAGGCAACTTGCGCCTTTCACCGTTTCTTATCCCCATGATGATCGGCAACATGGCTACCGGCGTTGTTGCTATTCGTCACAATGCCCAGGGTCCCAGCCTTCCTGTTGTCACCGCATGCGCCACCTCCACACACGCCATGGGCGAGGCTTTCCGTGCTATTAAGCATGGCTATGCCGATGCCATATTGGTTGGCGGTAGCGAAGCCACCATCTGCCCGTTCTCCATTGCAGGCTTCACCGCTTGCATGGCTCTTAGCGAAAATCCTGACCCTGCCACTGCTTGCACACCGTTTGACGCACGTCGTAGCGGATTTGTCATGGGCGAAGGCGGTGTTGTGATGGTATTTGAAGAGTACGAGCGTGCCAAAGCACGTGGTGCGCATATCTACGCTGAAATCACCGGATATGGCAACACCTCGGACGCACATCATATGACTGCTCCACATCCTGAAGCCGCCGGTATCTCGCGTGCTATCAAATTAGCATTGGCCGAAGGTGAAATCACACCCGATGCCAACACATATGTAAATGCACACGGCACCAGCACACCACTGAATGATAAATCTGAAACTAAAGGTTTCAAAGAAGCTTTTGGCGATGCCGCATATGACGTGGCTATCTCCAGCACAAAAAGCATGACCGGACATATGCTGGGTGCCGCCGGCGCAGTGGAAGCCTTGGCTTGCATCAAAGCTTTGGAAACCGGTATTGCACCTCCCACCATCGGGTTTGCCGAAGCCGATCCCGAATGCGATCTTGACTACACCTTCAACAAAGCTACCCAGCGTCCCTTTACCCAGGCTGTGTCTACTTCGCTTGGTTTTGGCGGCCACAATGCTTGTGTTGTTTTCAAAAAAGTTTAAGCTATAACAACAAGGAGTGCTCATGAACAAAGAAGAAATCAAAAAGATACTTCCGCACAGGGAGCCTATGCTGCTTTTAGACGAAGTAAGCCTAGACGACGAAGGTTATGCCTGCGGCAGCTACACCGTGCGTGGCGATGAATGGTTTTTGCAGGGACATTTCCCCGGCAATCCCGTAGTTCCGGGTGTTATTCAGTGCGAAATATTGGCACAGACATGCTGTGTTTTGTTAGGCCAAAGTGCCGCAGACCCAGACTTCACTCCTTTTTTCACCGGCCTGGATAAAGTAAAATTCAGAAAACCTGTTACCCCGGGCGATGTGTTTTCCACTCGTTGTAAAATCACTCGCGAAAAAGCTCCATTCTACTTTGCACAAGGCGAAGGTAGTGTGGACGGCAAAACCGTGGTACGGGCCGATTTCAGCTTTGCCTTGGTGAAAACACCTAAATAATGCCTTTTACTTTCCTTTCCTTAGCCAAACCGATGCAATCCGAACCCGTTTTTTATTCAATGTGTCTTGTAAGGCGACAGCCTTACGGCGCCACACTTCCTTGCCTGTAGGACTTTTGTTTGTGCAAGACAAGGCAAACGAGGACGTAATACTTTTTGTATTGCAAGCGAGGATAACGGCGTATAGCACATAAATTTACCAAAAATAGGCGGGTTCGTATTACATCGGTTTAGCTACACGGATGGCTCGGGTATCTCCACCCGCCATCCGTGTTTTTTTGTGTTTAATATGATATATTTTTTGTTATTTTACAACTTTTCCATTGCATAGCCATGACAAATGCAGTATACTAGTATAGGCTTATTGCCATTTTCAGTTAACCACCCAAATTGTGGCGCGGTTGCGCTACTTTTTTATGTAGAAGAAAGAGGATTTATGAAAAGAAACGATTTACGGAATGTCGCTATTATTGCCCACGTTGACCATGGTAAAACCACCCTTGTGGATGAAATGCTAAAACAAAGCGGTACATTCCGCGACAACCAGCAAGTGGCCGAGCGTGTGATGGATTCCGGTGATTTGGAAAGAGAACGTGGTATCACTATTTTGGCAAAAAATGCCAGCTGTACATATAATGATGTGAAAATCAACATCATCGATACTCCCGGCCATGCTGATTTTGGCGGCGAGGTAGAACGTGTACTGAAAATGGTTAGCGGCGTGCTTTTACTGGTAGATGCCGCCGAAGGCCCCATGCCTCAAACAAGATTCGTGCTGGAAAAAGCATTGGCGCAGGATTTATCTGTTGTTATTGTTGTAAATAAAATTGATAGGCCGGACGCACGTATCAAAGAAGTGGTGGATGAAATATTGCTACTTTTGATGGACCTTAACGCTTCCGACGAGCAGCTGGACTCCCCCATGGTGTTCACCTCGGGCAGAGAAGGAACCGCCAGCTATTCTCCCGACGCACCCGGTACCGATTTCCGTCCTCTTTTCGACACTATGCTTGAGTATGTGAAACCGCCTGTCGGTGATTCCGAGGTACCATTTTCCATGCTATGCTCCAGCGTAGACTATAACGAATACGTAGGCCGCATCGGCATCGGACGTGTTGAAAGCGGTGTTATTCGCCAAAACATGGACGTGGTGGTGTGTGACTGGAACGACAACACTTTACAGACTAAAGGACGTATCACCGCGCTTTACAGCTTTGACGGTGTTGGGCGTACCGCTGTAGAAGAAGCAAAAGCAGGCGATATTGTAGCTTTTTCAGGGCTTGAAGATATAAACATTGGCAACACACTTTGTGCCACCGGCACAGACACTACCCCATTGCCTTTCTTGAAAATCACCGACCCTACGGTAGAAATGACATTTGCTGTAAACGATTCCCCGTTTGCGGGCAAAGAAGGTAAGTTTGTCACTAGTCGTCAAATTCGCGATCGTTTACATAAAGAGCTACTTAAAGACGTGGCGCTACGTGTAGAAGATTCCACCACAACTGATTCATTCTGTGTGATGGGTCGTGGCGAGATGCATCTTTCCATCTTGATTGAAACTATGCGTCGTGAGGGGTATGAGTTCCAGGTGTCTCCACCAAAAGTACTGCTACGTGAAGAAAACGGCGAGCCCACAGAGCCTATGGAACACGTGGTTATTGACGTACCTACAGAATATCAAGGTGCAGTTATTCAAAAACTGGGCTCACGCAAAGGCGAAATGGTGCAGATGTCACCACTTGGTGAGAGAATGCGTATCGAGTTCAAAATTCCCAGCCGTGGTCTTTTTGGATATCGTAGCGAGTTTTTGACAGACACGCATGGCGAGGGTATCCTTAACACCATTTTTGATGGGTATTCACCCTTCAAAGGCGAGCTGCCAAAACGTGGCACAGGTAGTCTTATCAGCTACGAAACAGGTACTGCCGTGGCATACGGCCTGTATGCCGCTCAAGATCGCGGACGCCTTATTATCGGCGCCGGAGAAAAAGTATACGCCGGAATGATTGTAGGCTTCTCACCAAAAGCAGAAGATATCACCGTTAATGTATGCAAAACAAAGCATCTTTCAAACGTGCGTGCTTCCGGTAGCGACGACGCTTTACGCCTTGTCACGCCCGTACGCATGAGCCTTGAGGAAGCGCTGGAGTTTATCCGTGAAGACGAGCTGGTGGAAGTTACTCCCGAAACTATTCGTATTCGTAAGAAGATATTACAGCACGACCTTCGCATGAAAAGCACTAAATCCAAAAAATAATACCTGTTTAAAATTCACACTGAAAGGAAGAACAATATTGGAAACATCCGAATACATAGTAAAAGATATTTCAGGTGATTACGCCATACTTATCGGAAAAAACGGCGAAAACACCGTTGCTCTTTTCTTTCTGCCCGGTGAAATCGAGATAGGAAGTAAAATCATCTACGAAAACTTAGAATATCGTATGGCATAATTTTATCCAAAGTGTATTTTTTCACGCAAAAAATCCCTACAGTAATGTTACTGTAGGGATTTTACTATTTTAAAAATTTATGCCGTGCCAAAAGTGACGTCACCTTCTTTATTTTTGTACACTCTACAATGGTTCCTTGTTTCATGAAGTACATCAGACACCCTGCCAATAGTTACTTTGGTGGGTGGGTAAATAATATCGGCTGTCAGTGTGGCGCCGCTGCCCTCGTCCATTTTCTCTTCCAACTCTATAATCTTTTTTTCCAGCTGTTCTTTTTTCTTTTCACTCATCGGCACTTGTATCTGTGCACGTTTCAGCATCTTTAGCCTGTCTTCCGGGACAGGTCTTCCATCATCTACCAGCTTTTGGATGTATGCTGTGTTTTTGTTCAGCTCTTCAATATGAGTATTAATTTTATCCAGCTGGGCTATCAAATTTTTCTTATCTTCAATCAGTTGTGGTATTAAACCCAGTATAATAGTGGTATGTGTGTTAGATTCGTTTCCTACTACTTTGGCTTTCACCGAAGAAAAAGCTACCACACTGCCACCACAAATGATGCCTTTATCGGTTGTAACCTCTACATGGCCGCCACATTCGACTTTTGAATTGACAATTGAGCCTGATTTCAGGTCTCCCTGTACATGCACCTGACAATTTTCAATAAATCCTGCTTTAATATCACCTTGTGCTTCCAAAACGGCTTTTCCGGTTCCATTGATGCCACTATCGATGATGATATCGTTTGCCTTGATGATGGCGGCACCTATTTGGCCATGCAACACAACTCTGCCGCCGGCATGAATCTCGAATCCGTCATGAACATCTCCGCTTACGTCCACATCACCTGAAAAATGAATATTACCAACTTCATAATCCACGTTCTGCACGCGATAAATAGTTTCAATCGAGAAATGATTGCTTCGAAATACTACATTTCCTTCGAGCTTTGCAACAGCTTTAGTTTGATCTTCATTTAGCCCAATATTCTCGCCGATTGGGATAGTTGCTCTCACACCATTTCGTGCTTTCAGTGTTTTTCCTTTGACATTTGTTCCATTCACGCCCATGACAGGTGGGGTGATTTCACATATCACTGTACCTTTTTTTACATCTCTAATTAGGCCCAGTTCTTTATAGTCCATCGAGCCATCGGCACGTTCATTGTAATGTGTCTCTATTTCTCGGCTGAAACACTCGGTGCATGTGCCATCTTGGCCGTCTTGTGCAGGTGTTCCCTTTGCTACCACCAAACGTTTGTTATATAGTGGTATTGCCAGCTCATCTAAAGTGTCATCTTCTACACCAAAAACAACACCCGACTTTTCAAGCGCTTCTTTGATTTTTTCTACCGTAATATCTGCACCACCATTTTCAGGCGGCGTAACTTCGGCCTCGGCCATCATTAGGTCTTGGCTTAAAAATATCTGTACATTAGCGTCAATAGGTTGCACTTCTTTGTTTTCGGTAGCGGTCACTGTGTTTTCTTCCAAGCAAATACACCTCCCAATATAATACTCGGGTTGCCTCGTTACCACACGTGCAAGCTACTACACCTAAAACTTCACCTCGGCACGTTTGGGCGAACGAATAATCATTGAATAATCACTTGCATCAAATAAAAGAGTGCGACCGTAGTTTGCTCCTGTGTCTTCCGCCAGTATGGGAATCCTAAGCTGCTGCAACACTTCTTTCACCGCCGCAACATTCCGTGCGCCTATGTTTGCAATGGATGTATTGCCACTTGAAGCAAACATCTGGGCGCCGCCGGCGATTTTCGCCTTCAGCTGTGTGGGTCTAGCGCCCATAATCTGCATTTTTTGTATCAACATCGGAATAGCAGTGTTTGCAAATCTCATTGGTGTAGGGTTGCCCTGTATTTGCTCAGTATAAGGCAACAAAATATGAGAAAGTCCTGATACATTCACTGCCGGATCGTATAAACAAATTCCTACACAAGAACCTAGCGCGTATGTGATCAAAATATTTGGTGGTTTTGCAACATTTAAATCTGATATCCCTATGGTGATATTGCTCATAACCCAGCCCCTAATCTCTCCAGTATCTTTTCTAAGGATTCCACGTCCGGAATAAGCAAAATATTGCTAGAGTCTTGTACTCCACCGGCACCGTCATCGCCGCCAAACTCATCTTCGATATAAATTACCTTATCGGAAATATCTGCAAAGTGAATTGCCGGCACAGATAAAATAGAGCCTACCATATCCACTGTTATATCCGGAGGTGAAATGTTTATTGTGAGTCCGGTAATTTGGCTGATTGCATTCACGTATGACGCTGCCATTATATTGCCTATTTCCTGCATTGCAGACATACTCATCTCGTCTACTTCTGCAAAGTTTTCAAAACTTTGGCCCAAAAGGTTGTTTAGTACCATATGGGCAAACTCTTCTTGCATTAAAAACATCAGCATGCCCGAAACATCCATATCCAATGTCAACATCATGCCCACAAGCATGGTTTCCGGACCGCCCAGCTTTTCTGTTACTGCCTCGTAATCAAGAAAACTAACTCTTGGAACTTGAATATTTATAGTTTTTTGTAGCATAGCCGCAAGGGATGTGGCCGCGTTGCCTGTACCTATATTAGCAATCTCACGCAGCATATCCACATGCATGTTATTCAAGTCACTGTAATCATATGTTTGAGCCATTCAGACTTCCTCCCTTATACTGCGCAATAAAATATCCATCTATCGCAAATTATTAAGCTCGTTTGCAATTTCATCCGCCGTTTGCAGCACACGGCTGTTCATTTGGAAACCGCGCTGAGCCATTATAATCTCCACCATTTCGTTACCCATGTCTACGCCTGAAAACTCAACCGCGCCCTGATAAATTTGAAGTGTGTCGTTTTCAGGTAAGGCCGCCATATCCACCAGTTCTGCCTCGCCTGAATTTTCACTTACCACATACCGTGAGTTGTTTGTTGGAACAAGCCCCCACTGGTTTGGGAAACGATACACCGCCAGTTTTTCCACCAAGTCGTCTGTGATATAGTTCCCTTGTGCATCTTGCTCAATAGTGATGCGCTGGCCTTGCTCGTCCAGCACATATGCACCGTCGTTTGTCACAAGTGTCGGCACATCACCCTCCATAGACAACGCAAATGCGCCATTGCGGGTGTATTCTATCACACCGCCATACTCCACTTGGAAAAAACCACTTCCTGTCAGTGCAAAGTCCAGCTCTCGCATTGTCATATCAAGGCCTGCCTGGTTCATTATCTGGTCGACAAACTCCTGCTTTACGCCATGACCTACCAGCGGATCCACTTCAGACTCCACATTAGTGTTTATCCTAGTGCGAATAAGCTCGTCAAAAGCTGCCCTACCAGGCTTGTAGCCATATGTTTGCACATTGGCCATGTTGTGACCAATGACATTCATCTTACTTTGAAAGGCATGCATACCCGAAGCACCGTTATAAAAAGCTATCATGCTCATATTAAAGCCTCCACATCAAAACAGCTTATGAAAACGCCGTTTTACTCACATTTTAGTTTTATTGTCTAAATCACTTTTTACAAAGAAGCAATATTTACTGTATGAGAATATGTTTGGTCTATCCACTGCAGTGCCTGCGCCGCTGATGAGAAATTACGCTGGGCAGAAATCATTGCAGTCTGCTGATATATCATATCTACGTTACTGTTTTCATATCCGCCGTTCAGCACCATGGGGTTTTCCGCCGCCACAGCCGCATTCGCCGTTGTGAACATACCATTTCTTGCTTGCTGCATATCGGCGTCATCTGCCGGTACCGTTATCATCAGCTGGGCTATCTCTGCGCCGGTTTCGCTGTTTATAATAGTGCCGTCGGCCTCTACTAAAATATCACTAATGGTCACTTGGATAGGTGCACCGCCTGTGCTCAGCACCTGGCCTTGACCACGTAATATCAAGAATCCTTCTTCGTCCAAATCAAACATACCGTTGCGTGTCATGTATGTTTCTCCGTCTTCGGCCTGTATGTTAAAAAAACCATACCCTTGCAGCGCCATGTCAAACGGACGGCCGGTTTCAGTTATTCCGCCATGTGTCCATAAGTCCGATACCTCGGACACTATTCGGGTACTTTCCGCTGTGCCTATCTCGGTGGCAACCCCACCTTGAAGGCGTGCTTGCAATGTCTCTTCAAATGTTTGAGAGACCAGCTGATTTGAGCGAAATCCCGGTGTTTGCGTGTTTGCCAAGTTGTTCGAGATCACGTTCAGGTGCCTTTGTTGCATCAGCATTCCTGAAGCCGCACTGTAAAAACCTTGTAACATAGCTATTTCCTTTCCTTATTCAGGCGCAAACTATACACGTATCTTACTGTTTAGGCGTCACTTATATATTGTGTCAGTCGTTTGCTCATCTTTAAAATCGCCTTGGAATGTGTCTGTGATATCCTTGACTCCGACACGCCCATCACCTTGGCAATTTCATGTAATTTTAGGTGTTCGTAGTAATACAAACTCACTACCATGCGTTCTTTTTCTGTCAGTTCCTCGATAGCTTTTATAAGTTCTTCACGTAGTTCTGCTTGCATCAGACCACGTTCCGGTAGGCTATCTTCGTCGGAGGCTTGCAATGTGCTAACCTCTGCGCCGCCGGGCATCGCGCCCTGTAGCAGTTCCTCAAAACTGATCACGGCGCCGCTGTTCATCTCTGCTAGGTGCTTTTGGATAACACTTTCCGACACGCCCATATACGTTGCCAATTCTTTATTTGTCGGCTCACGCATCAGTTCTGTGGAAAGAGCGTTATATGCCTCGCTCACTTCCCTGGCTGTGCGCCTTACGCGACGTGGCACCCAGTCCTGCTTGCGCACAAAATCAATGTTTCCGTTTCGTACACGCATATATGCATAGTTTTCAAATTTCATCCCTTTATCGGGAGTATATCTATCAAGGCAATCCATGATGGTCAATATGCCTTCGTTCACGACATCTTCCACTTGCGCATACCCACCGGTGATACCACGCATTTGCACCGCCACACTTTTGGCAATATAGCTATAATGCATCACAAGCTGGTTGCGAAGTTGTGCGTCACCGGTCTTTTGATATTTTTCCAGCATCTCTTGTGGATTTTCTAATTTGTACCGAGAATCCGGCTCTGCCACGTTGCATCACCTCCCCTGCCATAGCAACGGTCAGTTTTTATCTAAACATCAGCAATTTAATTTATCTCTATTGTACCACAAATATCCGCTTTGTTGCAAAACTTAACCTGTGCTAATATTTCCAAGTGCTTGTATCTGAATATCGGTATCAATCTCGTTGAAACTAAGTACCGTGATACGTGGATAAAACTGATCTACCAGTTTCTTGAAATAAATGCGCACTATCGGGCTGGTTAATATAATAATAGCCGGTACTAAATCTTTGATTTTTTCTATTTCTTCATTCACAACAGTGACAATGGACTGGATTACATCCGGCTCCAGCGAAAGATAACTGCCGCCTTCCATCTTTTTCACTGCGTTCATTATAGTGTTTTCAATCTTGGCGTCCAGCGTAATTACTTTCAGCTGGCCGGCTTCGCTAAACTTATGCGAAATACTGCGACGTAACGCCTGACGTACATATTCTGTCAGCATATCGGTGTCTTTTACTGTTCCGCCATAATCGCCCAGTATTTCCAAAATAGTCTCAAGATCTCTTATAGGCACACCCTCACGCAATAAATTCGCAAGTACTTTTTGCAAGTCACTGACGCTGACAATACTGGGAACGGTGTCTTCCACAATAGTTTCGTTGGTTTTTCGCAAGTTGGCCAGCATGTTGTTGACCTCTTGACGGTTTAATAGCTCATACGCATGTTGGCGAATTACCTCGGCCAAGTGTGTGATCATCACTGATGTAGGATCAACCAATGTGTATCCGGCAAGTTCTGCCTTTGGTTTTTTGTCTTCGCTTATCCACTTCGCCGGTATACCAAAAGCCGGCTCTATGGCATCAATGCCATCCACTATTTCTGCCGTATCACCCGGCGACAACGCTAAATAATGGTCTACCAATACATCGCCTATCGCCACTTGTTCGCCTTTAAATCGGATAGTGTATTGATTTGGGTTTAAGTTTCCGGAGTCCTTTAAGCGTACAGACGGTATTACCATGCCCATTTCCTGGGCAAACTGCTTTCTAAACATAACCACCCTGTCTACAAAACTGCCTCCGGACGCCTCGTCCACCAAGGCAAGCAAAGAATATCCAAACTCCATCTCTACCTGTTCCACCGTGAGCAGGCTATATACATTGTCGATGTTGCGATAGTAGGTGGCCTCGCTGGTTATCTCTTGGGTGACTTCACCCTCAACCAAAGCCTCCTGCGCTTCAAGCCTTTTTTGTGAAACCATACTTTTTTGCAGCAGCACAATACCAAGTGTGATAAGCATTGCAGAAATCATAAATATCTGAAGTGGCGGGAAGCCTATGACCATAAGTAGCATCATTACCACGCCTGAAATTATGATGGCGATAGGCTGGCCGATAAACTGCTTTGCCACAACGGTGTTAAGAGCATCGTCGGCACTGCCACGTGTTACCACCATACCGGTGGCTACCGAGATAAGCAAAGAAGGTATCTGGCTAAGCAGACCGTTGCCCACAGCTGCTGTGGCGTAAATGTCTAATATAGTGTTTAAGTCGCCGTTTCCGGCAAGAAAACCTATAATCGCACCGCCTATCAAGTTTATGAACGTGATGACAATAGCAATGATAGAGTCGCCTTTAACAAACTTCGTCGCACCGTCCATGCTACCAAAAAAGTCAGCCTCTGACTGGATTTTCGTGCGGCGCATGCGTGCAGTGTCTTCGTCAATCAGCCCACTGTTCAAGTCGGCGTCAATCGCCATCTGCTTGCCCGGCATAGCGTCCAAGGTGAAACGCGCGCTAACTTCAGCCACACGTTCACTACCTTTAGTGATAACCATAAATTGCGCTAAAACGATGATTAAAAAGATAACAAAGCCTATAACCATGTTGTCTTGCATAACAAACTGGCCAAAAGCCCGAATTACCGCGCCTGCGTCACCGTCCGCAAACAAGATGCGTCTTGTGGCGGCAACGTTCAAAGATAAACGTAGCACCGTGGTAATCAAGAGCACTGACGGGAAAATGTTGAACTCCAGTGGTTCTTTGATGTACATGGTGATAAGCATTACTATCAGCGATAATGCGATGTTTAAGATAAACATCGTGTCTAGCAACCACGTTGGCGTTGGAACAATAAGTAACAATATCGCCAAAATAACAAACATGGCGACACCATTCTTCATTGGGTTCATACGTTTAAGCACGCTTTTTCACACCTCGTGGTTTTAATATGTTGGTTAATGTTTCTTTAAAAGTGGGTTTTTGTCTTTTTTTGCCGTGCTGTACACAAAAGCCAGCACCTCGGCCACCGCCGCAAAAAACTGCTCTGATATCTCTGCATCAAGTGGTACATTTTCATAAATACCACGTGCTAAAGGTTTATTTTCTACTATAGTAACTTTACTTTCTTCTGCTTTTTTTATTATGCGCAGGGCCACATAGTCTGCACCTTTTGCAATTACCAGCGGTGCTTTATTTTTGCCTGTTTCATACCTGATTGCAACTGCGTAGTGGGTTGGGTTACGGATAACCACATCCGCTTCCGGCACATTTTCCATCATGCGACCCATGGACATCTCACGTTGCTTTTGCTTGATTTGGCTCTTTATATGAGGGTCGCCTTCCATTTGCTTATACTCTTCTTTTACTTCTTGTTTTGTCATGCGTAAATCTTTTTCGTATTGCCATCGCTGGTAAAAATAGTCTGCCGCCGCCAAAAACGCAAATACCACCGCAACATCTACTATAAGGTCCATGAAAAATACCGCGGCGTACGAAAGGCTATTAGTGTATTCCATTTCCATCAGTCTTGGAAGACCCGGCAGATATTCTATATATTTTGTATAAATCACATATCCAAGTATAAGAATCTTTAAAATCGACTTCACTAGCTCTACCGCTCCACGCATACTGAACATGCGTTTGATGCCATTTAAAGGGTTCATTTTGTCAAATTTAGGTTTAAGCTTTTCAAAGCTGACAAGACCCTTTGTCTGAGCCATAGTAACGGCGATGGCTATCAATATAGATGCAATTAACGGTATACCGGCTGCTGAAATAAATGCAATAGCGCCTTGAATGAATGTAGTGCGTAATATTGCATCGTTAATCGTGTATTGTGTTGATGCTATGCTCCAAAACCACCTGAACCCGCCTTGTATCGAGCTTATAATCAAGGTTCCTGCAAACTGAAGAGAGTATACTATTCCCACCAGGCCCAGCAATGTTCCTACCTCTTGGCTTTTAAAAACATTACCTTTTCTGCGCTCGTCTCTTTTCCGTTTACTTGTGGCTTGTTCGGTTTTCTCGCCACCACCCAAGCCAAATCCCCCCTTGTATGACCGTCTCGCCTACCGTAAAATACTCCAGCGGAAAATACACTGTTTTTTGCCGCTTACGTTCCGCTCATTGTTTGTGACGCTTGCACCAAGCTGTCAAATAATGTATCAATGTACGAATCGATAAATTGGCCTATATAAGGAGCAAATGCAAAAAGCATTATAATGCCTAGCAATATGCGTAGCTGAAAGTTTATAACAAACACCGTTATCTGCGGTATAAATCGCATCAAAATGCCCATTGACGCCTGCAATATAAATTCCGCCACCATCATTGGCGCCACCAGCCTCATTCCAAGCGAAAACACATTGGTGAAAAGCTGTAATGCAAAGGTGACAATACTTACTTCTATAGAAAAAGCGCCTGTGGGAATGGCGGTGAAAGTGTCTGCAAAAATGTGGATCATGGTCAAATGGCTTCCCGTGGCAAAAATATACAAAGAAAACAGTAGCGTTACAATCCTAGCGGAAAAACCTGATTGAATATTCGTCGTTGGGTCAAAGCTTTTTGCCATTGCAAGGCCGATATCGGTATCCATAACATCGCCTACAAAAAACAGCAAGTAGTAAAAAACCTGGAAAATATATCCAAAAACAACGCCTATGGCCAGCTCGCCTATTGCGCTAAATGCATATACAAACCCATTCATCTGGTATACTGCCTGCATACTCTCTTGCGGTTGCATTGGTGCTATCAGCAAGCTAAGAAACAATACAAGACCCATTCGTGCAATGTTGGGCACGTTACTACGCGAAAACATAGGATTCAAAAGAATCATACCTGCGAAGCGTACAAACACCAGCATATACACCAGCACATTGGTGAACAGTACATCTACTGTCATTTAGCCTCTCCTGCCTTATATTGTTGCCATTATACCAAATATATACTCTACAAAATCTATGATTGAAGAGGAAAACCAGCCTCCAAGCAACAAGAGCATCAGCGACATTGCCAAGAGTTTCGGCACAAATGTCAATGTCTGTTCACTAATTTGTGTGGCGGCTTGGAAAATAGCCACAATCAAGCCCACGGCAATACTTACCAGCAAAAGAGGACCCGCCAACTGAATACACACCATCAGCATCTGCCGCATTACATCTAAAATTTCACCTTGTGACACAGTTTTTCCTCCACACTAAAAATTTCATCCTGCATTTTTATCATCGTTTGTTTTCAAAAAAATCTCTGCCAAGGCAGAGACCTTACACTCAGCCAAGATGATTTTCCGGCTTAGTCTTATGTGAAAATTTCAAACGAATTCACCAATGTACCCATCATTAAATTCCAGCCATCCACCAGCACAAACATAAGTAGCTTAAACGGTAAAGAAATCATGGCCGGCGGTAGCATCATCATACCCATACTCATCAAAACACTGGCCACAACCAAGTCAATTACCAAAAATGGGAGGTAAATGAAAAATCCCATCAAAAACGCCCTGGATATCTCGCTGGTTAAAAACGCCGGCGTGATGACAAGTAGTGATAAGTCAAGTAGTTCTACCGGGTTTGCAGGGTCTTCCACTTGCGGAACTTCAGCGTTTGACAAGTCTAAAAAGAGCGCAAGCGAATCCGGGCTGGTTTGCGCCAGCATAAACCGCTTCAAGGGAACTGAGGCCTCGGTAAGAGCCTCTGTACTTGTCAGCTCACCATCGCTAAAAGGCTGATATGCTACTTCGTTCATTTCACTAAGTACCGGCATCATAATAAACAGCGATAGAAACAGCGCTAAACCTGTCATCACTATGTTTGGCGGACTTTGCGCAGTGCCCATTGCGCTACGTAAAAAACTAAGCACAATGATAACACGTGTAAAACACGTCATCATTAAAATGATAGACGGTAGTAACGCTAAAAAGGCTAAAATGAAAATTACTTCTATTGCGCCCATCTCGCCCGGTTCTGTGCCCGGTGATACGTTGATTGTCAGATCTGTTGCGTAAGCGCTCACCGCCATGACGGTAGAAAAAACAACTGTGAGTATCAGCGAAAGCAAAAGTAAACGCTTTAGCTTGCGCAGTACCAATCTGTTTTCTTTGTGGGAAAGATTTGTTTTCATCCGCCCTCTCCCTTGTTACCACGATTTTTAAATTGCTTAATCGCCCCGCTTAAAACAGTTGAAAAATCCATCGTGTCTGCTGCCTTGCTCATGGAAGTAATTTTTTCTTCAGGGTCGTCAAACTCACACAGCTTTTCAGCCGTGTGCTCACTGATAGCAACAAGCATCACCTTGCTTTGTACACGAATGAGGAGCAAAGTACTTCCACGTCCTACACCATAGCGATCCAGCACTTGGATTAGTCTGGCTGAACCACCACTGACACCCGGCATTTTTTTACCTATCCAACGTAAAATCAGCCAAGCGCTTAAAAGCACCAGCACAAGAGCTACAATGGCACCCGTAATGCGTCCTATCAAATCTAACGCCGTCAAGCTCGTTCCTCCCAAACCATCAAGCCAATTTTAATCGATCACCTTTTTTAAAAAAGTATATTAGCCCAGAATTTTTTCTACTGTTTGCAGAATACGATCGGGTTTAAATGGTTTTACAATAAAGTCAAGTGCGCCAAAACGAATAGCGTCCACAACCATAGATTCCTGGCCCATGGCAGAACACATTACTATTTTAGCGTTGGGATCAGCCGCTTTAATCGCCTGCAATGCCTGCAAACCATCCATGTTTGGCATGGTGATGTCCATGATAACCAAGTCGGGTTTTTCTGCATTATAGGTATTCAGCGCTTCTTGGCCGTCTGCTGCCTCAATTAAATTAGTGTAACCTTGACCTGTGAGGCTATTTTTAATCATCATGCGCATAAAAGCAGCGTCATCTACAATCATAATCTTTTTGTCTTCCATCGTTTTTTCCCCTTTACCTATTAATATTTTTAAAGTTAGTAGTTTTTATTCTTTTCCCTCACTTAAAGAGTTAAGCAATTCTTTTGTTCCCACTATCTCTGTGATGCGGACACCGAAGTTGTCATCAATAACCACTACATCACCATGGGCTATCAGTTGGCCGTTTACCACTATGTCTACAGGTGCGCCGGCTTGCTTTTCAAGCTCGACTACCGTGCCGGCGGTGAACCCCATAATATCACGGATTTTCCTTTTGGTTGTGCCGATTTCAATGGACACGTCCAGCGGCACATTCATGATTAAATCCATGTTATTTCCCATAACCGGAATTCCATCGGCGTATGCGCCTTGTGCAAATTCAGGAAACTCTACCGGTCTGACATTAAGAGGCGGTGCGGCCACATATCCCGGCGGTGGGTATCCGGGTGGCGGCGCATAAGCCTGTTGTGGATACGGCATTTGTTGTGGCATAGCGGCATATGCTGCAGGGTCTTGCGGTGCTGCCTGCTGAGGCATTGGTGGCGCCGCAGCAGCCGGTGGAGGTGGTGCAGCAGCCGGTGGAGGTGGTGCAGCAGCCGGAGGAGGTGGTGCAGCAGCAGGTGGTGGAGGTGCAGCAGCCGGCGGTGGTGGTGCCGCGGCCGGTGCCAGTATTGGTTCTTCGCCACCCATGAATTGTCCCAGCATCTCTTTCACAAGATCTGTTGTCAATACACTGACAAACTCTGACTCCAGCATATCTTTAATGGTAAGTTTAAATGTAATTGTAGCAACTTCTGTTTCGGGAGATAAGCCTATCTCTTGCATGAAGGTGTTTTCATCTTCCATAACCTTTGCAACAGGTGTGGATATATCAATAGTTTTATCCAAAAACTCTGCCAATGCAGTAGCAGACGAGCCCATCATTTGGTTCATAACTTCACATGCCGCAGATATCGATAACTCATCAAACACAAAGTCATCGCTTGGCTCGTCTCCAATACCCATAAGAGTATTTAAAATTATCTGCATGTCATGCTGGCGAAACACCATTACATTAGAACCCGTAATTCCTACTGTGTATATAATTTTCACAAGTAGTGCGGGCTCATAATGTTCATATTTAATATCGCCGATTTTTTGGATACCTACAACCGGTGTGGTGATCTCCACTTGTTTATCAAGCATCTGAGATATGGCCGTTGCGGCCGAACCCATGCTGATATTCATTATTTCACCGATGGCGTCGGTTTCCATAGGAGAAAGAATCATGTTTCCAGCGCCTGCTTCATTTGTCCCCATAGACAAAACTCCTCTTCAATGGCTAACTCTAATATCACTTATTATTTTACACTGAATTATACATCAATTTCAAGATATCTCTGCTATTTGCTCATCTTCATGCTCGTCTTCCTCTTCATCCTCTTCAGGAATTTCAAGCAATTCAATGATTTTCACAGCTTTTCTATTCCTTGAAAAACCAAGCTGTGCAGAAAACCACGGCGAGTCATCCACTTCCACTTTTATGATACCATTCAGCGTTTTAGACAGCGGAATAATATCATTGGGCTTCAGCCTAAGTGCATCTGATACATCCATAGTGGTTTCATCAAAAATAGCTTTCATTGTAAGGCTGGCCTCGTCCAAACTTTTCTTTATCAGGTCTTGCCGCATATTATCCAGCCGTACATTATTCATTTTATGGGCAGTTCTGGCATATTTAGATACAAACTCTCCGAAATATGCTTCAAGTCCCATGGCCGGTATGGATATGGACAATGTGCCTTCCATGTCGCGCAATTTTACGCTTAGCACCGTGATTACCACAATATCTTCCGGTGCGTATACCTGAATTAGTCTGGGGTTGGTTTCCATACTGCTAAGCTCGCCCGTCACATCTAAGTGGTCTTTCCAGCTTTCCAGCAAATACTCAGTAATTTTTCTGTAAATATCTTCCATTATGGCAAGCTCGATGTCGGTAAAGTCTCTTTGTACCACACCACCGCTTCCCATTCCACCTAAAAGCCTTTCTATCAAAAAGAAAGATAGGTTGTTCGACATATCCAGCATTAAGTTGGAGTCGGGCAAGTTCATGTTGGTCGGTTTCAAGTCCACCAATCCTATCAAGGCCATGTCCGGTAAAGCATTATTGTATTCGTAATATCTTTGTTCTTCCACTTGCATCACGCTGATATCACAAAATACCCTTAAAATACCAGAAAAATAAGAAGATAAAATCCGTCCTAAGTTTTCGTGCAAGCTGTCAATAGTTCTCAGCTGTTCCCGGGTGAATTTTTTAGGTGAATTAAAGTCATATTCCTTTATGTTTCCACCAGCAGAAGTATCGCTAGTTACTTCATCGCCCGAGGAGATACTGTTCAAAAGCGCGTCAATCTGATTTTGGCTTAATACCTCGGCCACACTATCTCCCCTTTCTTGTCGCTGTATCTTTAAATCACATGCTTATTTATCCAGCTGCATCAGTAGTTACATCGGTAGCAGTGTCAGTAGTCGCTGCATCTGCGGTACCTACGTCTACAGTTCCTGCGTCTGCGGCGCCTGTTTCCTCTTGAGCGGTATAGTCATCAATTACATCTTGGATGCCTTCAACCTCTTCCGGAGTAAGGTCTGAAGTGTCAAGACCCCCTGCCACTTGCCCTGAAGGTAAGTCTGCTATGGTTGAGCTGGGCAATTCCTCGGGCGGACCTTCAAAGAACTCAGTTTGATCATCCGGGAAATACACCTGCGAAGATTCAGCCAAAGCTGCCATCAATGTGTCCGGGTCGTTGCCAACAACCACAAGGTCAACACGTCTATTTAAAGCACGTCCTTCATCTGTACTGTTGTCACCTATTGGATAATGCCGACCATATCCCGTCGCCAATAGCTTGTATGGCGGAAATCCCGCGCTTCTCTCAAAGTAGCTGGCAACACGCGCGCTTCTTTCTGCCGACAAGATCCTGTCGTCTG
>CAYJIG010000006.1:0-62080 GCA_964370165.1 uncultured Oscillospiraceae bacterium | reverse complement strand
CCACAATGGTGACATTATTAAACTTTGGAATAAACTCTTTTTCAAAATACTCTACACCTTTGCTTTTTGTTATCACACTTCGTGTGAAAATACCGCCTGCCAAAGGAATAACTACAAACAATACCACCGATAAAATCAAAGTATCCCAAGGCACTGTGACGCCGCTTACTCCAAGTAAAAACGCAACAATGGGTGTGAACGCCAGCAGAATGATAAGATCGTTTGTCGCTACTTGTACCACAGTGTAGGCCGGGTTGCCTTTTGTTAGGTGACTCCACACAAACACCATTGCGGTGCATGGAGCGGCACCTAATAACACTGCGCCTGCTAAATAATCAGTGGCAAGATCGGGTGTGATGAAGCCTTTAAACAATACAAAGAAAAACAACCATGCAATTCCGAACATTGTAAACGGCTTAATAAGCCAGTTTGTTACCCATGTGACAAACAAGCCTTTAGGGTTTTTACCCACGTTTTTAACGCTTTGGAAATCCACCTTCATCATCATGGGATAAATCATCAACCAAATCAAAATGGCTATTGGGATGGACACGTTTGCATATTCGAAATTTCCTAAAAAGTCAGGTATGGCCGGCAAAAAATTGCCTATCAGCACCCCAACTACCATACAAATAACTACCCAGACTGTTAAATATTTCTCAAAAAAACCTATTCCCTGTACCTTTTTTTCTTTCATTATTATCCTCTTTAGTTTATCTTTTTATACCTTTTTATCTTTTGTTGCTTTGAAGAATTTATGACCACCGGAAAGATTACGTACTTTTTTGAATCCTCTGTTCAGCAAGATGTTTTGTGCGGCATTTCCCGTCACGCCTTTGTTGCAATAAGTAACAGTAAGCACGTCTTTATCCAGATTCAAATCATCGTTTCTCAAATCGCCTTGTGGAATATTTACCGCGTCAAGTACACAGCCTTTTTTGGCACAATCATCCGCACCTCTTGCGTCTATGATTTGAACTTTTTCGTTGGTGTTCAGCAAACTTTCGCTTGTGATAAGCTTCCTTCCGCCGTTTATGGCGTTATCCAAAATCATGCCTGTGTAATGCACAGGATCTTTTGTTGTGGAAAACGGCGGTGCATACGCTAAGTCAATATGGAAAATTTCATCCACTGTGGCTTTGTACGTAATAAGCGTGGCAAACACGTCAATGCGTTTGTCTACACCTTCGCCGCCAACTATCTGCGCGCCCAGTAGTCTGCCGTTTTTTCTGTCGGCAATGCCTTTGATAACCATCTCTTCGCCGCCAAGGTATTCGGGTTTGCTGGGTTTTATGTTGTGGCATATTTCAACATCATAACCTTGTTCCAGCGCTTCTTTTTCGCTTAGGCCGGTGGCTGCTACCGCAATGCCGCAAAATCCGAAAATCCCTGTGCCTAAGTTACCTTTGTAGCGAAGTGTGCCGCCCGATAATACATCGCCTGCAATTCTTCCTGTTTTGTTTGCAGTGCTACCCAATGGCCTATACACCGGTTTTTTAGTGATGACAGAAAACGTCTCGATACAATCGCCACACGCATATATGTTTTCAATATTTGTTTGCATTTTATCGTTTACTTTGATGGCCTTTGTGACGCCCAGCTCCACACCCGCATCTTCGGCAAGTTTTGTGTTTGGGCGCACACCTGTGGATAAAATCACTATATCTGCTTTTAGTGTGGTCTCGTCAGACAATGTCACGTTATCGTTTTGAATGGTGGTGATTCCACACCCTTTTTTAAGGCTTATTTTCTTTTTCTTCAGCTCGTTTTCAAAGAAATCAGCCATGTCTTCGTCCAGGCTGGGTGCCACCTTGTTTGAAAGTTCCACCAACGTGGTATCTATCCCAAGATGTAAAAATGCTTCCATTACCTCAAAGCCGATAAAGCCTGCGCCTGCAATTACTGCATTTTTAGGTTTCTTTTCGTTTATAAACTCTTTTATTTTTACAACGTCGTTGATGGTTCTTAAGAAGAATACGTTTTCGTTTTCCATGCCTTGAATATTCGGCCTGAAAGGCGAGGCACCTGTGGCCAATACCAGCTTGTCATAGCTGTCGGTAAATGTTTCGCCTGTTTGCAGGTTTTTCACGTCTACTGTTTGGTTTTTGCTGTCAATCGAAAGTACCTCGTGTGATATCATCACATCTATGTTGTACTTTTTCTTGAAAAACTTAGCATCGCGTGGAACCAGTTCTTCAAACTCTTCGGCCTGGCCACCTATATAATAAGGCATGCCACATCCGGAATAAGAGATAAACGTGTCTTTTTCATAAATTGTGATTTGTGCATCTTCGATGTTTCTTCTTGCCTTTGCGGCGGCGGATGTACCTGCGGCCACAGCACCAATAACAATAATCTTCATGTGTTTAACCCTCCATATTATGCTTTCAAAACATATATTTTAAAAACCCAGATAAAACATGTAAAATCCGATAAGTGCCATCATGGCTCCCATGACGATTTTAAGGATGCTGCTAAGTCTTTCATACTTTTTATTTTGCGATAATTTTTCCACAAAACCTATCGAAGTACCGCATATGACGGCTAAAATACCGTGACCGATGGAGTAGCATAAAAGTAATACGATCCCCCACCACATGTTTCCGCTACCTGCCACCACCGCAAGTAAAGCAATAAGCACCGGGGTGGAGCACGGCGACGAAAACACACCGCCTAAAATTCCGGCAATAAACGCGCCGGCATAACCTTTTTTTGTGTTTTTTGACATGAGATAGCTTGACGGTATAATCTCATATATCCCCCAAGTTTGTAGCGCCATCAGCATCATCAGCACACCTAAGGCTATGTACCACCAGCTGGCCGATGTGCCTATCAAGTTGCCCAGCATTGTGGCCGCCACACCTAAAATCGTAAATGTTACGGCCGAGCCCAGCGCAAATGTCATGGACAGCGCAAATGCTCTTTTTGTGTTTTTTCCGCCTGTTCCGCCTACATATCCTACCACCAGCGGAACACTTGATAGAGCGCACGGTGTGAATGAAGTCAACACACCTGCCACAAGCGCCAATATCGGGGCTATCCATGTGCTTTCTATAATAAGCTGAGATATAGAGTTTAGCATTGCGTCCATTATGCTACTCCCATGTCTTCAAGGATTATACGCATCTGTTCTTCGGTCAGACCGCCCTGGTGCACAGTAAACATATGCTCTTCAGTGTCTTTGTGCGCATACATGGTGAACGCAATACCTGTCGCCACTTCCTCACTTGGAACATACGGTGTGCCGTCCGCGTTGTATAGCACCTGTGTCGGAATCACCTGTACCGGAAAGTCTGTTGCTCCTTCGGGATTTTTCCACACGTCTACAAACTTTATAATTGCTTTTTCCTGCATTTCGGCATTTAGCTCTTCAAGCACCGGAGCCATCTCCTTGCACGGCACGCAGGAGTCTGCACCAAAGTCGATTATTATAGGTAGCTCATATTCTTTCAGCTTTTCTAAATCAATGCTTGTTGCATTCAAGGCAAACTCCGGCAAGATTTCCTGTGTTTGTTCCTCGGTGGTAGTGCTGGCGGCGCCATCTTGAGACACGGCTTGTGCTTGTACAGTGGTTTGCTGCGGCGCACTTTGCCAGATCCATATTCCCCCGATAATCAACACCATTACAACCGGAATAACAACTTTTAATATCTTTTTATTCACTGAAATATCTCCTGTATATGTATATTAAACGGCCTGTTCACACGCACAGCCATCTTCGTCTTGCTTTACTTCCATCAATGCTGTGAGTATATCAACAGCATCTTTGCCGCCCTCTTGGCTTATTTTGTAGTGTGTCCACTTACCAACATAACGACACTCCACAATCCCACTTGTGCATAAAATCTTCATGTGGTACGAAAGCTTTGATTGAGCCAGACCCAACTCTTCACCAATGTTACATGCACATTTCTCGCCACTTTGCAGCAGCTGTACAATAGCCACACGGTTTTTGTCACAAAGTGCCTTGAAAATATTCGCAACTCTTTCTGTGTTATTTGTCATAACATACTCCTTTCTTTGCTCAGGCTTATCAATAAAACATCTTATTTCAAATCAAATATTTTTGATATATTAACTATACACCCCTTGTTTTAAAATGTCAACACTTATATCAAAAATATTTGATTTGAATTTCGCCCCCAAAAAAAGACAACCCATTTTAAAGGTTTGTCTTCTTTAGCGTTATTTTTATATGTCACAATTTTTGCCTTTATTTGCTTTCACGAAACATACTACATCAATTCTTTTGGTGGCTCTAAAACCTTGCCTTTTACTTCATATACTTTATTAAATATTTGTTTTTCGTCTTCTTTCAGGCTTGATATCGCACTTACGGCCACAGCTGCGACAACGGCGTCTTTTGCGTTGTTTAGAAAGCCTCTAATGGCCGGTGGAAACGTGCCCGCCCAGATGGGAAACACCAAAACAACATCCACGCCTTGCTGTATTTCGTGATGAGTCACCGGCAGCATTTCACGCTTTGCCGACATTGCGCCTGCCTTGATAAAGTTGGCCTTGCCGCTCCAGTCTTTACCGTCATCAATTTTATGTGCGTCTATATTATGGCTTTTTGCTATTTCTTTTGCAATTCGCTCGCAATTTCCCGACCTTGAAAAATAATATACTTGCATGTTAGCCTCCTCATAGCTAAATTCCCACCATGCGAAGTAAGTGGTTATCTATAATATATCATACTTATCTATGTAATTCCAATATGCACTATAAGCTAAAACTGCCAAACACCCAATCTTCCATCGCTATCGGTTCTTTTCTTTCATCTGCTGTTGTGGCGACTTTCTCCTTCGATGTCTCTTGCCTTTTTAGCAATTTTTGTATCCGTGGCCTGTTGTATCGTTGTGCAAAAATACAAGGCAGGTTTACCACCAATGCGTATCCCAGCATTATCCATATAAATCCCGGTGGTGCAAATAATCCAAAAACCCAAAATGGTATAATTTCCAGCCAATGGGTAAGTTCTGCTCTTCGCGATTCTATCAAAAATCGTTCCATGTTTTCTTTCGAGGTATCTGCTAAATGCTTTTTTGCGTACCCGCCTTTCACCATGCCGCCACCATCCGGCAAAAGACCTTTCCAGCTTCGTATCCGAAATATTTTTTGGTATATTTTACCTTCTTCTTCCCATTTTCGCCCCACAAATAAGGCGTTGTCCTTGGCAAAAACTTCGTTTGGTAGCCTGAAACACAAAAAAGCCGCTCCTGCCTGAAACAAAAACCAAAGCGCAAAAAACAATATAAGCATCAGCCATGTGGAAGGATAAAATATCTGCATCATAACCTCCATTTCACCATTGTAAGTATATTGACACATGTATATGCATCAGCTTTACTAGTCATTTACCGATATATTTCTACCTTTCCAGTGCACCGGCCGACGAAGTAGTTTTTTTACCGTAGATAAGCACATTATGCTTACAAATACTATAAGTGGCAATGGATATAGCAGCAAATATCTCATTCGAAACTTTCCTATTTTTCGTCCTGCCACCACCACATATAAGCACACAATAACATACCAAGCAAGCCAATATATCGCTACGGTGTTTTGACCTAGTATCAGTGCTTCTGTCAAACGTAGCGGTGTATTGCCTAAAGCAGTTATCAGCAAAAATGCAGCGCAGATAAAGCCGCACGACGAATGTCTAACACCCGAGGCCATGTTTTTTGTCCAGCCATGTAGCATATCGACAAATCCGTTCGGATACATCCTATACCTCACTGCACAGTCGCCTACACAGCAATATGGAACTATGCCTATTTTGTCTAGTTGTCTGCCCAGACTGACATCGTCCAAGATGCTATTTTTCACTGATTTATGTCCACCACTTTTTTGATATATATCTTTTGGTATCCATATAAGTGGCCCAAACAAGCCTTTGGTTTGTTTACCAAAAAGTGGTTTAGACGCTAGTGAAAAGCCTGCAATCATATTGAAAAACAAGCACATCTGCTCGTGCCATCGGATGGCGGTGTGCCACGGCTGTACAGAAATCACTTTCCCGTGCTGTTTTTCTGTTTGCAATATTCTCTCAATGGCATCTTTTTTCAAGCGTACGTCTGCGTCCAGAAACAACAGTCTTTCGCCGGTGGCATTTTTCACACCTACATGGCACGCATATGATTTTCCTAGCCAACCTTGTGGCTTTTTAGTGATGCATATTGTTTTTACATTATATTTGCGTGATACCTCGATGCTACAGTCTGTGGACGCATCATCTATACATATCACTTCATGCAGCGCCACTGTTTGCACAGATAAATCATATAGCAGTCCCGCTATGTTATGTTCTTCGTTTCTCATAGGGATAATAACGCTGATACTTAAAGCGGGGATTTCCTTGTTTTCACCTATAGTTTGTATAGGTTTCAAAAATCGTGTGCGCAAAAACAAAATTACGCCTGATACCATTCCTAAAAATGTTAGCATCGTGTAAAAGGCCATAGTATACTTCCTCTTGAGGGTCACGTCACCTGTTTTTTGACATATCTTACTTTTGAGTATACAAGTTTGCCTTTTCAAAAAATGTCGAACAACGCACATAAAAGTTCGCTACATTTATTGCTTTGTGCATAAATCATTTGGCGAAAGCGTAATTTTGACAACAAAAAACCTGTAAGCATATACACTTACAGGTTTTGATTATTTAAATGTTATTCCGCCGCTATCACAGAAATTTTCACTTTGTATTCGTCCAGTGAAAGCTCTCCTTGCCTAACGTTGCGACATGGCTCAAATCCATCACATACCCATCTGTCCCACACGTCATTGAAGTCGCCGTAATCTTGCATACTGCGCAAGGTGATATCGGCCGACAATATCTTTGTTTTGTCGCTACCTCTGGCCTTCAATATATCATCAATCTGAGATAGAACGTCTTCGGTTTGTGCCTTGATATCGCCTTCCAGGTTGACGGTGGCCCTGCCACTGGTGTATATCAAGCCACCATGTACAACACATGTACTACGTCTGCCGTTTCCACCAAAATATTTAATGCCTTTGGCCATTAAAACTGACCTCCATCCATGTCGTTGTTATAAATTTCAATATAGTCCGATTTTTGGCTGTCAAAATACTGCCATGCAGCAAACATAGCAAACACAGCACCCACGGCCAATAACACTTTGAAAACTACTTTCAGCATTTAATTATCCTCCTTGTTTACAAATCACTTATGGTTTCGTCTATCGTTATAACATCAGTTGACTGTAACCGGCACGAAAGCCCTACTATCTATTTTGTCGCTTATATCACTCGCAGATGCTGCGATGATTTTTTCTTCATTTTTTCTTAAAAGTAACGCCTTGAAAACCGAGCCTTCGTTTACATCTATTCCGGCTTTTTTCAAGCTATTTTGAGGTATCAGCACAGAAACGCCCCAATAATATCCTTGTTCATCTTCGCCGGCAAACTTTTTCGTCACTTCTATATCTAAACCGGACAAACCATCATTCTCGCCGACATAAGGCGCGGTATCTTTTGCCTCACACAAATAGCATCCATCTTTTGATATCGAAAGCGACAGCATATTATCTTCTGTTCCTGCCAATACCAATATAGTCTCTTCTGTTTCTGAAGGCCTTTTTTCAAATATCCTCACGCACACTGCTAAATCGTCTGCCAAGGCATACATTTGAGCCATTGTATAAATATTTGGTAAATCAGCATATCCATATTGCATCTTTATGGCCGGCAAGGTGTCAAACACCATCGGTATCCGGCTTTTTGTCACAATATATCCCATTCAAATTGTCCTTTTCTGCACATTTAGCATCTCTCATTATATCTTTAAGTATACCATATTGCTCGGTAATGTAAAGTAGCTTTTATTGCCCTTTTAAATAACAAAAAAGATCCTGCATATGGCATAAGCCCCGCAAGATCTTTTATAAGCTTGATATTACTTATTTAACGCTGTCCATGTATGCAATCAAATCAAGCACTTTGTTGGAGTAGCCCCATTCGTTGTCATACCAGCTAACAAGTTTCATGAAGGTGTCGGTCAGTGCGATACCGGCTTTGGCATCAAACACAGATGTTTGAGTTTCGCCGATGAAGTCAGAAGAAACCACATCTTCGTCAGTATAGCCCAAAACGCCTTTTAACTCGCCTTCGCTAGCTTTTTTGATAGCAGCGCAAACTTCTTCATAGGTTGCGGGTTTTTCCAGGTTAACAGTCAAGTCTACCACGGAAACGTCCAAGGTGGGAACACGGAAAGCCATGCCTGTCAATTTGCCGTTCAGCTCAGGAATAACTTTGCCTACAGCTTTAGCAGCACCGGTGGAAGAAGGAATCAAGTTGCCTGCTGCTGCACGGCCACCACGCCAGTCTTTGCTGGAGGGAGCATCCACAGTTTTTTGTGTGCCTGTGGTAGCATGAACAGTTGTCATTAGGCCGTCTTTAATGCCAAAAGTATCATTGATAACTTTTGCCAAAGGTGCCAAGCAGTTAGTTGTGCAAGATGCGTTGGAAACAAAGTCCATGTCGGGTGTGTAAGTGTCAAGGTTTACACCGCAAACAAACATCGGGGTGTCATCTTTAGAAGGACCTGTGTATACAACTTTTTTAGCGCCACCGTCGATGTGGCCTTGTGCTTTGTCTTTGCTGTGGAAAATGCCGGTGGCATCCACTACATAGTCTGCACTAATTTTGCCCCAAGGAATATCGGAAGGATTTCTTTCAGCAAAGAATTTAATTTCTTTACCGTCCACCACAATAGCGTCATTTGTGTAAGAAATTTCGCCGTCATATTTACCATGAATGGTATCATATTTCAGCATGTATGCGCAATAGTCCGGGGTCATGAACGGATCATTGATGCCCACAAATTCAAAATTCGGGTTTTTCAGCCCTGCGCGAAATACCAAACGTCCAATACGACCAAATCCATTAATACCAACTTTAATACTCAAGAGAATCTACCTCCTAATTAAATCAGCGCGGTTTATTTTGCACGGATTGGCAAAATCTTTCTCCGCCTGTCTTATACATTTTATAACATATTTTCATAAACTACAAGAGTATTGAGACGATTTAACAGATTTTTATTAGTATTTTATCTTTTTTCTCATATGTATTAAATAAATTTGTTATATTTTTCACATAATAATTACACAGTGTAATCTTAATAAATTTATGTTATACTAAAATCATACATATCAACTATAAATAAAGGAGTGTCCTCTTGGCTACTCATTTTGTTTTTTCTGCTTTCCAAAACATGCCTTATCCTTGTTTTTTTCTACCAAAACAAGGTGCTTTGTTGTGCAATGATGCTTGTGCCGATGCCAGCCTTCCTTTTTCTGATCCTTCTATTATGTTATCCATTTTGCAAACTGCAAGCGCTGAACATTTTAAAGGTAATAAAAGTTCAAGTTTTAGCCTACCTTTACTTACAGATGTGCTGGATTTACGCGTTCTTACCCTTATTCCCTTGGAAGAAGGTTTGCTTGCGGTGGCTCAAGACGAACATCAAACCTCGGTGCAAGTTTTTAGTGGCCATATCAGAGAATATCTTACGAATATTTTTTCTTCCTTAGCTTCATTGTCTACACATGTAGAAAGCGAAAATATTCTTTATCTTGATTCCATTCAGCTAAATTGTTATCAGCTACTTCGTATGATAACAAACCTTGAAAACTCCGCCCAGCTTGAAAGTAAAAAGCTTCGAATGGACGTGCTGGACTTTTCCTCTTTTATAGACGATTTATGCACGCAAGTATCTACCGCTTGCAGAAATATTCCTGTTTCCATCACATGGAGTGTGCCGCCTACACCACTTTTTATCGAGGCTAACGCAAACCTGTTAAGTGCCGCCATACTAAACATTCTTCGTAATAGCTTGCAGTTCACCAAAGACGATAACAAAATTCACTTGAATCTACAAGAAGTGAACAAAAAGGCTGTGCTTTCCATCAGCGATACCGGCCTTGGTATATCTGAACATCATCTGACGCATATTTTTGAGCCTTATTATTCGGTCAATCCTTACGGAGACACTAATGAACGGCCGGGTGTGGGCCTTGGTCTTGCCTCGGCGCGTGAAACTTTCATTCGTTTTGGTGGATTTATCACCGCAGAAAGTCGATTCGGCAGCGGTACTACATTACATCTTTCTTTGCCTTTATGCGAAGATGAGCCACCTTTCGCCGAAAGTAACACCAGCACTTATCAAACACGTCATAGTGCATTTTCACCCATAAACATACATCTGGTAGGCTTTATTCCGCCGCCTTACCTTCTGTAAGCTTTATTATTTTTTATTATATTTAGTTTTTTTGAAAAATCTCTTGCATTTTCTGCGCAATAATGATATCATAATATACGCTGTCATAATATCAGCGAATATTAACAAACGATTTATTAAGATAAGGAGGTGGAACGATGCCTAACATCAAATCCCAAAAAGACCGTGTGCGCCTGACCGCCAAACAAACAGCTCGTAACAAATCTGCTCGTTCGGCTTTGCGTACCGACATCAAAAAGGCAACGGCCTCCATAGAAGCCAACGCCGAGACTAAAAATGCTGACCTAAAATCCGCTATCGTCGCTATTGAGAAAGCCGGAGGAAAAGGTTTGATTCATCGCAAAACTGCTAGCCGTAAAGTTAGCCGTATGATGAAACGTGCAAACAAAGTGGCTAGTGCATAAGTTTTATCGGTACAAAATTCAGAGCAACCTTTACGGTTGCTCTTTTTTTGCGTTCTTTTATTGTTTATTTTTCACCTTGCTTTGGCAGTATTCTGCCATGGTATATCCCGGCTCAAATGTCACCTCTCTACCCAAAAAATCAGGTGCGTCAAACGCCATCGCTTCTTCTTCGCTTGAAAACTCTACCTCGGCGTAGTAAAACTCTCCATCTTCTTTTTCATCTACCACGCTACATTCCAGCACATGCCCACCTTGTAGATTATATCTCCGTAACCTTTTTTGCGCCATAGGTGTGGCTAATAACCCGCCTAGCTCTTCAAACTGGTTTTCCGATATGGGACACTCCACCTCGGTGCGGGAAATAGTGCCTTTGCCTTTAATGGTCAGCCAATACATTTTTTCGTCGTTTTTTTCTATTTTGCGGATACGTATTGCAGGCTGTAGAGAAAGATACCCCTGCCACTGTATTTCTTCACTTTCATGATCAAGATCTGGAAACCCACTGCACAGCCATTTACGTTCCACTTCTTGCATGCTTTTTTCTTTCATCGTACTCCTGCCTTTGCCATTCTTTTATTTATCACTTTTGCCAGGCTTAGCGCCGCTACCATTTTACACATGTCCGGAATTATAAACGGAACCACGCAAATCATCAGCCCCGATAAAAAATCAGACTGCGTTACTACCATGTACCATAGCGTGCCCACAACATAAAACACAAAGAGCGCTATTGTGGCAAACACCATCTGCAAGCTTAAATTTTGAGTGTGCTTCACCGCCATCGAAACCACAAATACCAAGATGAAATATCCGACTAGATATCCGCCTGTTGGTCCTACCAACATCTGTGGGCCACCACGATACGCAGAGAAAATCGGCAAACCTATTCCACCCAGCACAAGATACAGCGCTATGCTGGCCATCGCAGACGACGTGGGCAGCAACGCCCCCACTAAATATACCGCAAACACCGAAAGCGTCACAGGTATTGTTCCCAACGGAATAGACATAGGCGATAATATTGCCAATACAGCTGTCATTACAGCTATCATTACAAGATTCTTTGTTTTATTACGCATATACTTTCTCTTTTCTTAGTTTATTGTCGACATCTAAAAACATGCCTATTGATGTTATTTTATCTCAATTCGCACTATAGTTTTATAGATATTTCCCCATATGACAATGTACACTTTGTGCCATCGTCTTTCTCCACAACAAGGCATGCCTCGTCGTCTATTTCTATCGCTTGCGCCTCATAAGGACTACCACTCATCACATTCACTTTTTTGCCAAGTACAAAGTTTGCCGCTCGATATTCGTCTAAAAAATCTGTGTCTGGTAAGCCTTCACACAGCGATATCAGATGATTGTAAACAGCACCCACAAGCTCCATCCTAGGAACCTGTGCTCCAGAGTTTGGATACAGCGACGTGACTATATTGGCTACATCTTTTGGAAAAGCGTCCATCGCCGTAGTGTAATTTAGTCCGATACCAACCACTATATATTCAATCTCCCCGGTTTCCACCCCTGTGCCTGCCTCGCTTAAAATACCACAACATTTTTTACCATTTAGATATAAATCATTCACCCATTTGATATCAAGAGCTATCCCGCAGGTGTCGGCCACCGCACGACGCACCGCCACAGCCGCCGCAGAAGTTATCAGCCCTGCGCTTGTTTTGTTTGGCAAGCGTAAAATCACGCTGATATATAGTCCGCCCGGCGGACTTTCGAACGTACGACCCAAGCGTCCACGGCCACCTGTCTGCTTTTTTGACACTATCACTGCGCCGTGAGGAGCACCATCCAGCGCCCACTTTTTCGCCTCGGTGTTTGTGGATTTCACTTCATCAAGCACCATAATGGGTATATTTTTGTCTTTGATATACAGCCTCAAAGCTTCCTTTGTGAATAAATCCGGTGTTTGTGTTAGCCGGTATCCTTTACCACGCACCGATTCCACCGCCAGGCCCTGGTTTTGCAATCCCTGCACTGCTTTCCACACCGCCGCACGAGATATACCCAGCTTTTCGGCCGCTTTTTCACCCGATATATACTCTTTGCCGCTATGTTTCAGCAGTGCCAACAGCTCACTTTTTGTGTCCATGCTTCACCTTCTTAATTTACTATTTTTTAAGGTTTTTTGCCATTTTTTAATGATTTTTGCGACTTTTTCACTGTTTTTGAAGGCTTTTTCATACTTTTTAGCAAAATCAAAGCAAAAACCCTACACTGTACACAGTTATCACTCTGTACAGTATAGGGCCCTTTTAAAGGTTTGTCAACCTATTTTTAAAACCGGTTTACATATTTTAATCTTGTATTGAAAACAACCTTTTTGCGTTTTCCATTGTTTGCTTTAGCAGTGTTTCGGTAGACATGCCTCGTACCGAAGCAATTTTTTCGGCGATGTAGAATATCATCGAGCTGTCACTGGTTTTACCGCGGAAAGGTTCCGGCGCCATATATGGGCAGTCTGTTTCCAGCACTAAATATTCATCCGGAATGGTGGCCGAGACCTGCAACGGATGCTTTGCATTTTTAAAGGTGACCACGCCTGTAAACCCGATATACATACCTTGTTTGCACAGCCATTTTGCGTCTTCTGCCGAGCCTGAAAACGAATGTAGCACCCCGTGTGGTTTATACTTTTTCAAGAGACGATATGTCTCTTCATGGGCTTCTCTGTCGTGCACAATCAATGGCAAGTCCAGTTCCATCGCCAGTTTAATCTGTTCTTCAAACAAGATAAGCTGTTCATCTCTTGGTACCGGCCAGTGATGGTCAAGGCCGGCTTCACCCACCGCCACCACTTTTTCTTCTTCAAACAGCGGCATCATCGCCTTTAGTTCTGCCCGCCAGTCACCGCCAAACTGTGTGTTGGTGGAAGCGTCATCTTCAATAAGGCTTTGCGGATGGATACCCACCGCAGTATATATGTATGGATATTTCTTTGCCAAAGCAAGGCTTTCCTGTGATGTTTCAAGGTCTGTGCCACAATCCACCACAAACGCCACACCTTTGGAAGGAAGGCTTTCTAAAAGCTCTGTGCGGTTTTTGTTGAACCTGTTTGCGGTGTAATGTGCGTGGGTTTCCGCTATCAATCTTTCCATTTTTTCTCCTGTGCCATGCTTTCACATGGTGAAATCTAATACAAATTCACTACCGCACACGGCTGCCGGGTACAGCGTCATCCGGCAAAAATACCACTTGTGCCTCGCCTTCGGCGCCATCTGCCGCAAGAAGCATTCCTTCACTTTGAATACCACGCAGTTTCGCAGGTTTCAAGTTCGCCACAATGATGATTTTCTTACCCACAAGGTCGCTCTCGGTATACCACGGTGCAATTCCCGATACTATAGTGCGCTCTTTTTGGCCGTCAAACACTGTCAGTTTTAAAAGTTTATCGGCTTTTTCCACCTTTTCACAGGCCTTAATCTCACCCACACAAAGGGTGGTTTGCATAAAATCATCATAGGTGATTTCGCCTGTGGCGGGCGTGACTTTCTCTTTTTTTGCCTTGGCGGGCTTTTCTTTTTTAGCTTGCTGCGTTTCTTCTTCGCCGTCCAACTCTTTCATAAGAGCTTCGGTGTCGAGACGAGCAAAAAGAGGTGTTGGAGACTGCGTCTCAAAAGCAGGCGATACACCATATTCGCCAAGTGTACCTAGAGTCTGCCATTCTTCGCTACAGCCCAGCTGGCGGAAAATCTCCGTTGCTGTATCCGGCAAAAACGGGGATATTAGCACCCCGATATAACGTGCAGTTTCTAAAAGATTGTACATCACCGCCGCCAGGCGATCTTTTTGTGCCTCGTCTTTACCCAGCACCCACGGTGTAGTCTCGTCGATATACTTGTTTGCACGTTTTGCCAGACCTATCACTGCGTCCATGGCATCGGCACATCTAAAATTGCTCAGCTTGTCTATCATTTTCAGCTTAGCGTCCATGCATGCCTGCATCATTTCCTTATCAATCTCGGCGCTTTTACGCACGTTTGGCACCTTGCCGCCAAAATATTTTTGTGTCATTGCGATGCTGCGATTGACAAGATTGCCTAGGGTGTTGGCCAAATCGCTATTATAACGCTCAAAAATTCTCTCGTATGTGATGGTTCCGTCTTGGGCATATGGCATTTCTGCCAGCAGATAATACCGCACGCCATCCACGCCAATCATCTTCGCCAGATCATCGGCATACATCACGTTGCCACGGCTTTTGCTCATTTTATCTTCGCCTGACAAAAGCCATGGGTGCCCAAATATACGCTCGGGTAGCTCTTCGCCCAGCGCCATCAGCACAATCGGCCAATAAATAGTGTGAAAACGCAGAATATCTTTGCCAATAACATGCACCTGAGCCGGCCAATATTTTTTATATAACTCACCCTTTTCGTCGGGAGTATACCCAAGGGCCGTGATGTAGTTTGAAAGCGCGTCTATCCACACATAAATCACATGGCCTTCGTCAAACGGAACAGGCACGCCCCATTTGAAAGAAGAGCGGGAAACACATAAATCTTGCAGTCCCGGCTTCAAAAAATTGTTAATCATCTCTTTTTTACGGCTTTCAGGGAAGATGAAATCAGGGTTCTTTTCAATATGCTCTTCCAGCCTTTTTTGGTAGTTTGACATCTTGAAGAAATAGGCCTCTTCCGAAGATTTACGCACTTCACGGCCACATTCGGGACACTTGCCATCTACCAGCTGGCTATCTGTGAAAAAGCTTTCGTCCGGCACACAGTACCAGCCCTCATACTGCGCTTTATAAATATCACCTTGCTCATACAGCTTTGTGAAAATATCCTGCACAGATTTTTTATGATAGTCGTCCGTTGTACGGATAAACTTGTCATAGCTTGTGTTCAGCACGTCACAAATATCACGCACTTGCGCCGCCACCTTGTCCACATGTTCTTGCGGGCTCACACCTGATTTAGCTGCATCTTCCTCTATTTTTTGGCCATGCTCATCGGTTCCGGTAAGGAAAAACACATCTTTTCCTTCCATACGTTTCAAACGTGCTATCGCATCAGTCAACACCACCTCGTAACTGTTTCCGATATGCGGTTTGCGAGATGTGTAGGCAATTGCCGTTGTAATGTAATATTTTTCTCTTTCCATTTAAACCTCCGGTAGTATTAACTACATTTATACAAAATATATTGTGTGTATTGACTACTGTCTATACACTTGATTTACTTGCATTCGATGCTTCATCAATAAAGAACCGCTTATACCACACTAAAAAGGTGAATATTGTCCATATTTTCCTGGCGTAGTTTGCCTTGCCTTGATAGTGCATCTCTAAAAGATAGCTTATCTTTTCTGCGCTGAAAAATTCGGCAGCGTATTCACTTTCAAAATATTCTTTCACCACTGAGTAGTATTTTTCTTCACGCAGCCAGTGCCGAATGGGTACGGGGAAGCCTTTTTTAGGCCTGTTTGCCCATTCGTCGGGCAATGTTTTATTTGCCGCATGGCGGAAAACCACTTTGTTTTCTGTGCCTTTAATATTATAGTGTGCAGGGATTTTTTCGGCCAGAGCCATCACTTTTTTATCTAAAAAAGGTACACGAAGCTCCAACGAATGTGCCATACACATCTTGTCGGCTTTCAGCAGGATATCACCAGGAAGCCACAAATTTAAGTCAATATATTGTTTTTTTGTCAGTTCCGGCGCATCTTTTACCCTATCGTAATAAGGTTTTGCCAGTTTTTCTGCTGTATCTCCACCTTGGTATGCCGAGTTTAAAACCACATCTGCTTCTTCTTTTGTGAAGATACCGGCCTGACCTATAAACCAATCCTCAGGTTTTTCCGCACTTTTTAAGAGGAAATTACGGCCTTTAAACGCAGGCATTTTTTTAGCAATACTACCCAGAGCTCGGCGCATCACACGTGGTGTTTTCTTAAAGCGTTTCATGGTAGGGGTATCTACATAAAGGTCATACCCGCCAAATATCTCGTCGGCACCCTCACCCGATAACACCACCGTCACATGCTCACGAGCCAGCTTTGCCAAAAACCAAAGTGGTACACTGGATGGGTTCGATTGTGGCTGGTCCATGTGATATTGAATATCCGAAAACGCCGCAAAACATTCCTCGGCCGACAGCAGTTTTCTGTAGTTTTTTACGTTCAGCATTTCACTAAGTTCTTTTGCGTAGTTTGTCTCGTTGAACTTGTCTTGTGCGTCATTTTTGCCCGGAGCAAACCCGACAGAGAATGAATTTTCAGGCAAAAGGCAAGCAGTGATATAGCTGGAGTCCACTCCACCGGACAAAAAGCTGCCTACTTTCACATCACTGATGCGATGCGCCGTCACACTTTCGTTTATGACATCGTCGATTTTTTCTGCCGTTTCTTCAAAACTCCATTTGTCATGGGGCGCAAAATCTACATCATGATATCTCACTTTTTGCATCTTGCCGTTTTCCCATGTGCAGTAGTGTCCCTGCGCCAAAGAATATACCCCATCAAAAAATGTGTCGTCACCGGCGGCATACTGGAAAGACAGATACGGTCGCAAAGCGTTGGGATTTACTTTCTTCACAAAATCCGGATGCTCTAAAAAGCTTTTGATTTCGCTACCGAAAATCAACCCGCCGTCCTTTGTCACTGTGTAGTAAAACGGCTTTATACCAAATGGGTCTCTTGCGAAAAGTAGCGCTTTTGTGGTTTTGTCCCAAATGGCAAAACTGAACATGCCACGCAGTTTTGCCACCATGTTTTCTTTCCATTCTTCATATCCGTGCACCAAAACTTCGGTATCGGTGCCACTGGCAAATGTGTGGCCTTTTTTGAGAAGTTCTTCTCTCAGCTCTTGAAAGTTATAAATCTCGCCGTTGAACACCACCACCACACTGCCGTCTTCATTATACATCGGTTGTGCGCCGGCGTCAGATAAGTCCAAAATAGACAAACGACGAAAACCCAGCGCCACTGCATCGTCCGCGTAAGCGCCATGCATGTCCGGCCCACGATGTATAATCCTATCCATCATAGGCTTTAATATTTTTTCTTTGTCTATTTGGCTGCGGTCATCCACAAACCCAACATATCCACACATCTCTTCACCATGTTCTTTCCGGACATAGACTTTTTATCGTATAATCCAATCGTTTTAGCGTATTTTTTCGCAATATGTTTTGTATTTTTTGTGATATCTGCGATAATGTTCCCACAAGTATATCCTTCTTAGCGGGTTTCTTCGCAAGTCATATGCATAGTCTAAAGCAGTAGTATCCTGCTTTTTTGCAGCTATATCCATGACTTTTTTTGCGATTTCTGCATCTTTTGTATATTGCCACACAACATCGTTTGGGATAGAATGCCAGTAGCGCTCTTCATTAAAATAAAGCACTGTTTCGGCTTCTTTTTTTAGGATTCTGTCATTCACAATATATTTTGCTATGTTTAAACCGGCACCTGTAACATAGTAGTTACTGCGACCCTGGCGCAGGTTTATTTCAAACACCTTGTACTGGTTATCTCTTGTGTCGTATTTTATATCAAAGTTGGCAAAGCCTACATACCCGATATCTTCCAAAAATTCTGTCAGCTTTTCCATCAGTGGACGGTTATATTCCGTTATAATGGCGGCGTGGTTACCAATAGCTTTGGGTGTGTGCTCTTCCAAAAGCACATGGCCAAGACATACCATTTCCACTTTTGCGTGACGGTTACAATAGGCGGTCAATACCCGCATTTGATCGTCTGCGCCGGGGATTGTATCTTGAATAATAAGCGGTTCTGCATATCCCGAGGCAAAAATAACATCTACAATTTCTTTTGCATCGTCTACATTTTTTGCCGTATACACTTTTTTCATCCCGTCAAAAGGATGCTTCCAATACTGTATACTGCTGGAAGGCTTTATAATCACCGGAAACTCAAACGGCAAGCTATCAAGTTTTTCTTTTTCATCCGCACTATATACCACTACCGTTTTTGGGTATGGGATATCATATTTTTGGCAAAGCTGGTAAAAATCGTCTTTCGACTCTAGCTTTTCTTTCAGCGGCTCGTCTATATACGGCGTGATATAGTGCTTTTTCAGCACTTCTTTGTTTCTGATAATCACCGCGATGTAGTCGTCAGTGCATCCCATCAAAATCTTGGTGGGTGCTGGATTTTTCTTGGCATATTGCTGCAACGTTTGCACAATCACTGCATCATTTTCAAAGTTTTCCACCGCAGTAAAGTCCACAATACGGGAATATTTTGTCTCGCCCATGGCAAAACGCCCGAACGCCTTTGATACTACGCCATAGGCTTCGTGAAAAGCCCTCGCCACCGAGTAGCAGTTCATGTCAGCGCCCAGCAAAACCGGCTGTATATTTTTCATAAGTCACCTTCTTTAAACGGCTTTTTTAGGATATTTCACAGCACAGCATACCCTTGTGTTTCCAAGCTAATAATATAGCACATTTTTGCTTTTTTGTCCACACAGTTAATCTGTTTTTCTTCGTGTTATCACCATTTTATTTTTTGCCTGATGTTTTGATTCAGCCATTTCTTTCGTTTGACTTTTTCCGGTAAATATGTTAGCTTTTAAAAAAATGTTTACTTACAACTTATCAGGGTTTTATTTAGTGAAAATATCATAGAAAGTGTCAAACTTTAAAATTCATGAAAACACTTACAAAATTATATTGTATTACCTTTTTTGCGATGCTGGCTTTTATTTTTTCATTTCCCACCGCTATAAATGCCACTACTATATCTGCAGACGTTTTTTCTTTTAGTACACAAAAAAGTCTGGATTACCTGAAAAGTTCTTACGAAAACCTTGATGTTGGGGACGAGCTTGCTGCAATTGCTTTACTGCGCAGTGGGTACATTTTTCCCGGTGATGCGCCTGCTCAAAGCTATCGCACCGCTTTAATGGCACATTCAGAGTCTGCCGACGCCGCTTCTCAAACCACTGATCAAAGTGTACATCAAGCTTTAACGCTTGCATTTTTTGGCGAAGATTTCACGCAAACTGCGCCCATGCTATCTTCTGCTTTGGCCGATATTAGCACTGACGGCTCCGATATCGAAACGGTTGCCATGATGCTGATTTTATACGGGCCGGCCGGTGCTATGCCGCCAAGTGAAATATCGACGCAAAGCACAGCGCTGAATTTAGCCACTGCACGTAATCCTGACGGCGGGTTTGGCTTTGGCGGCACATCGAGTGTTATCACCACAGCACGTGTATTACAGGCACTGTCTTACTATAGCGGTGATGAAACCATCGACGGAGTGATACTAAACGCACTTTCTTATCTTAAAGATATGCAAAACGCATACGGTGGGTTTGACCTAGACGGCGCGCCTAGCCCTGCTCTCACCGCCGAAGTCAGCCTGGCCTTGGCCTGTCTTGGAGAAGAAAAGCTGGAGCCTTCATTGCCGGCTCCCTCTGATGCTTTGCTTGTGTTTCAAAACGAAGACGGTAGCTTTTCTGAAAGCCCTGACAGCATGCCCGACGACGTTCTCACTGCACAGGCTGCCACAGCTTTGATGGCAACAGATTTTCAAAAATCAGGCCTTTCGTCATTCTTCCTGTTTAAAGAAAACTTTGCCACCGATACCGAAAGCTTACAAAATAGCGTGTCGTCCACACCCGTAACAAGTACCGACGATGCATCCTCGCTACTGCAAAGCATATGGCCTACCATCACCATCCCCGGCCTTCCTGCGCTGCCTACCATATGGCTAATTATCGCAATTGGCATAGTTTTAGTAGTCATCATTTTAATGGTTATTATAAAACTTATACGCAAGTCTTCATCTTCTGCTGCAAAATCACATCTGCCTAAAGGCTCTAGCAAAAAAATGGAAAAACTGGAGCGTAGTGCCAAGAAAATGCCTTCCCAAAAACACAAATCACGCAAAAAACGCAAATGGTAACTGATAAACCTATGGGCTGTGACGATTAAGCATTGTCACAGCCCATTTTTTGTATGTGTTACTATTCGTCTTCCATACGTAATAAAGCATCCGCCCCGACCTCGAAAAATTGCGCAAGAACATATAGCTCTGTGTCGGTAACAAATCGCTGTCCGCTTTCTATTTGCTGAATAGCATTCTTCCCGACATCTAGACCCAAAAGCTGTAGTCCATCGGCAACTTCGCGTTGGGATAATCTCCGCAACTTGCGATATCGCCTCACTTGCAATCCACAACGATTCAATCGTCCACCTTTTTGTTTGTTTTTAAACATTTTTCACCCCAAAATGACATTCACTACTGGTCATTTTCTTAAGTATATGGTATATTAGGGGTAAGATTGACATGAACTAAATGTCAATGTAAAGCTTTACTATTATTAGAAAAGCAAAATCAAACCGCAAACGTCAAAGGCAACATAATCAGAAAGAAGGTGCAATAATGCAATATTATTCCCAGTGTGGTACTCCGCTACAAGAGAACAATAACATTTGTAACAGGTGTCAAGATACATTTCTAAATTATTTTGAAAATGGAGGTAGTAGGGAATGGAAAGCTGGCAAATAATAGTTGTGATAGTGGGTATCATAGCAGTTTTCGTTTTTCAAGCGTTTTTAAAAAAAGCAAAATGTCCTAGGTGCGGTGTTAGAAAAGCAAATATAGTTTCACGTGAGCAGATTAGAGTTGAACAAGTATTTTTCAAAGAAAAACAACGCACACTTGAATACAAGAATACAAATAAAACATTTGCATATAAATCAGAGACACTAAACCCGCCTGACAAAATAATAGAACACGAAATATTAATACCCGGAATAAGAGCATGGTATACCATCAAATACAAATGCTCAAAGTGCGGTAACCTTTTTTCCAGAGAGGAATATGTAGACAAAAAGTCCAAGATTGTATGAGTATTGATTTATACCATATAAATATAATTAACAACTACTATTAAGGAGAAAAACCATGATTGAATTCATACGTGAATATTATTGGGATATCAATACATTTGCTCCTCTTATAATCACAGGGGCGCTACTATATATATCAAGAGTGCTAGCCGGGATACTGGTCATAGTTGCTATGATTAATGAATCTCATAAGTAATATTAATTATAAAGCTTGAAGTAATATAAATAGTTTGAGCAAATATATTTAATATTCCGTAGTAACAATGAAAATCCACCAGAAGCTGGTGGATTTTCATCTTTATCAATATTAAGTTATAGTTTAAACCTCAACAAGAGAGCTTTCCTGCTCCTCTTTACCTATATTCATGGCAAGGCCGCCGGCCACTGTGCCTATAACCGCCATATGCACGCTTTCAAACAGTTCCATGGCGCCCGCCTGGCCTGCCAGTAACAAGTGCATGGTATACGGTAGTTCCAAGCATGTGGCAAACAAAAATGTAAGAAGGCTTATCAAATACATCCAATACACCCTTCGACGTGGTAAAGCCACGTACACCGAGCGAAGTAACACGCCAAACCACAGCATGACAAATATCACTGAAAAAGCCTGTACCACTTCGCCTAAGCGATGTATGCTGAACGGCGCCATGACTATTCGTTCTACCGACTGCATCACAAAAGGCATGGCCGCTAATATCCCGAAAACTGCGCTTTGGGTAGGTGCGGTGGCTTTTTGTGTGTACATCTGTACCGTCATTAGGCACATCCATGCACCATACCAAATAGTGAGTACACCCATAACTACACGGTATGTGTATCCCAGCTGCAAGCCACTTATCATTAATGTGGCACCATATGCCATGCCCATGGCGGACGCCAAGCCAAACAGTACCGATAATCCACCACTTTTCATACGCATTGTGGATATGGCGCGTGGGCCTAAAGTGCGCAAGCCTAAAACACACATTAACAGCGGTAAAATCAGTATAACTCCTCGTGCCGCTACACTGCCTCGTGTTACAAATCCGCTTTGCATGTCTGTATAGTAGGCCAAATCTACCCAATACATAGCACCTACCAATATCATCACCAGTATGATCAATAGAGTAGACAATCTTCCCTTCACTTTGGCCCCCTATAGGCTATTCGCCGATATGATGTGTTCTTTCTTTCAGCGGTGCATATTTTTGACGAACGCCCAGATACCGATATGCAGGACGTATGATACGGTTTGCAAACAAAATTTCTTCGGCGCGATGTGCACACCAGCCGGGTATACGTGCAATGGCAAACAACGGAGTATATAATTCTTCCGAAATACCAAGTATCTTATAGATAAGCCCCGAGTACAAGTCCACATTAGCACAAACGTCTTTACTGCCTTTTTCCTCAGCAAATACCACAGGACCTAAGCGCTCTACTGCGTGTAATAGATGGAACTCTCTGCCAAAGCCTTTTTCATGGGCCATGTTTTCCGCACGCTGACGCAAAACAACCGCCCTGGGATCACTCACAGTGTATACCGCATGGCCAAGCCCGTAAATCAGGCCGCTACCGTCGCCTGCTTTTTTGCGCAAAATGCGACGCAGATATTCCAGTACTTCATCGTCATCCATATGGTTTTCGATATTCTTTGACATATCTTCCAACATCTCCATCACACGCATGTTTGCACCACCGTGTTTTGGACCTTTCAAGCTGCCGATACCCGCCGCAATAGCGCTGTATGTGTCTGTGCCTGTGCTGGAAAGCACACGTGTTGAAAAAGTAGAGTTGTTACCGCCGCCGTGGTCTGCGTGTAGCACCAAACACAAATCAAGCAGTTTTGCCTCTTCACGTGTGTATTTTTGGTCGGCTCTATACATGGACAGCACATGCTCTGCCATAGACACACCCTCTAAAGGATGATGTATAAACATCGACTCTTTATCATATGTACGTCTTTTCACCTGCCATGCATTCACCATGATGGTGGGCAAGCCGGCAATAAGCTTTATCGACTGCCTGATAACATTCATCAGGTCTTGGCCTTCCGGGTCATCATCATACGAATACAGCGCCAAAACACCGCGTGCCATCTTGTTCATGATATTTGGGCTGGGCGCTTTTATAATCATGTCATCTATAAAATTCTGAGGTAAGTTGCGATAATGCTCTAAAATATTTTTAAAATCTTCAAGTTCTGATTCATGTGGTAGCGTGCCAAACAAAAGCAGCCATATCACTTCTTCAAAAACAAACCTGTCCTCTTCATATGCCGCATCAATGATACGTTCCATGTTTATTCCACGGTAAATCAGCTTGCCGGGTGCCGCGGTTTTCACGCCATCCACCATTTTATAACCCACCACGTCACATACATTGGTAAGTCCTGCCAGCACGCCGGTACCGTCTGCGTTACGAAGGCCACGTTTTACGCCTAAACGCTCTGATATTTCTGGATCAATATAGTTGTTTAGCTCATATTCCTTGCACAAGTCAACAAGCATTCTGTCTGAAGTATTTTCATTATAAGTCGCCAATACTCCCACCCCTTCTCATCAAAGTTTTTTCTATTTTACCAAAGTATGGTATAAAACACAAGTTATAGCACTACTCTACATCAACTTTCATCTTATTTTGAAAGTAGCACCTTACCGTTTTCATAATCAAAAAAATGTACATTTTCCATGTCTATACCGATGGGTATTTCCATGCCGGACTTGTATGCGCTGCTACTTGATTCCAGCATATATAAGCTTTGATTATATACGCTAAGCTCGGTGTAAATGCACCCACCTGCAAGCTCTCTTGCTTTTATAGTGCCCGGTAGCCTCATTATGCTATGTTTTGGCGTATCATCAAAACAAATGTCTTTCGCCCTTATAAACATCTTCACTTTTTTGCCGGCATACGATTTCAGCACCTGGGTATATTTTTCCGGCACCAAAAGCACTGTATTGCCTATTTGTACCCCTACATTTCCCTGCGCTTCCAACGGAATAACGTTTATCACATTTATCTTTTCACTTTGCACATATTCTGCAATGGATAATGAATTTGGACTTTTTAGTATTTCATCCCATTCACCTACCTGCTTTATTATTCCGTCGTCCATCACTGCCGTGCGTTTTCCCAGCAAGGCGGCTTCTTTCACGTCGTTGGTGGCATAAATAAATGTTGCGTCCAGCTTTTTGTGCAGTGATAAAATCTCATTGCATAAGTCCGGTTTTGCTTTTGCCGCAGTATTCACCAAAGGATCATCCAACAAATATATCTTTGGCCTATATGCCGCCGCTCTTGCTATCACCGCCTGCAACCGCTGCTTTTCGCTAAGTTCTCTTGGCATCTTTTTCAGGCAGTTTCGGATCCCTAAAAGATGCACAGCTTCCATCACTCTATCTTCAATCTCTTCTTCCGGCATTTTATGCATTTGCAAGTTGTACGCTATATTTTTTTGCACAGACATATGCGGATAAAGCGCACTTATCTGGTATACCATCGCCGCATCTCGTTCAAGCGGATTTTGCTCTTTCACCGGTTTTGTGTCTATATATATTTCGCCATTTGTTGGTTTTTGAGTGCCAAAAATCATCTGAAGCAGCAGACTTTTCCCACTTTCCGGCGGCCCTAATAACACCAGCATTTCCGCATTTGGTACGGCTAGCGTGATATCTCTTAAAATAGTTCTATCTGCCCCAAAGCTTTTTTCAACACCACGTAAAAGTACCTCTGCCATGCTTTTTGCCTCCATTCCCCTATTGAAACATATTGCTAAACTATTAAAAAACAAAGAAATTTATTCTCTTCATTTCATTTTACCACCAAAAAAGCAAAAAACAAAGTAAAAAAATACCCAATGTTTGACTACACATCGGGTATTTTCCTATGTCAAAATGTATAACATTTATTCTTTGAACGCCCACAAACGCTGTCCCACATAATTCAAAGCGGTAAACACCACCTGCAAGCCCACCACACGGATAAACGTATATACGCTTTGCGGCCAGGTTTGCAAAAACTCTTCTCGCAAAAACGGCATTGCCAGGTGGTTCAATACATAACTAAGTAAAAAGCACACAGTAATAATCGTGGAAAACTTTATGATGCTTTTCAGCAGTGGTGCCGTGCTTTGAAAAGAATACTTTCGGTTGAAGTAAAAGCTAGGTACGCTACACACGGCAAACGCAAACGCCGACGAGTAGAAAAACGGCCATGCAGCCCATGTGTTAAGCGCATAATTCAAGCTCATGGAAACAATGGTATTCAGTCCGCCTATGATAAGAAAAATCATCAAGCTGCGATTCCAAAAAAAGGATACCATTTTTTTGATAGCATTCATTACTGTAATTATCTCCTAGGCTTCCACTACACGAACTGTTTTCATCACGATAGGCTCTAAAGGCGAGCTAAGGCTGCCGTCGCCACCCATTTCAGCTTCTTGCACAGCAATTTCGTCTACCACTTCCATGCCTTCTACCACACGGCCAAAAGCAGCATAATCACCGTCTAGGAAAGTTGCATCGCCGTTTGTGATGAAGAACTGGCTGCCGGCAGAGTCGGGAGCGGCACTACGCGCCATAGAAATCACGCCACGTGTGTGTGAGATGGGATTTTCCCAACCGTTAGAGGCAAACTCGCCTTTGATCTCGTGGCCGGGACCGCCTGTGCCTGTGCCCAAAGGACAACCGCCCTGAATCATAAATCCGTCAATTATCCGGTGGAATGTAAGTCCGTCATAATACTCGTCTTCCACCAAGTCCACAAAGTTTTGCACTGTGATAGGCGCTGCTTGCTCGTCCAGCTCAAGCTTTATCACGCCGCCGTTTTCCATAGTAATTTCAACCATTATCATTTCTCCTTCTTCTGTATTGGTAGTTTCGGTACTTTCTGCTGCAGTGCTTTCTGCTGCAGTGCTTTCTGCTACAACACTTTCTGCCTCGCTTGCTGTACTTGCTACAGAAGACGCCTCGGAAGTAGCTTCTTCGCCTGCGCAAGATGCCAACAAAAGCACACCTGCTAAAGCACATACTAGTACTTTAAAATATTTTGATATACGCATTTCTTAAATGATCTCCTTCTAAATTAAAAGTGACAGCAAGAACTTCTTGCTCGCTAGATATTATACCACAGCATCCGGCTAAATGATATCCTAAATGTTTTAAGCTGTTTTTTAATATCGATTTTACGTCATTTATCTTTAAATTGTCACAATTTTTTCACCACAATCACTCGTCAATAGCATCTAGGTCCTCGGGATCGCCCTGACGAAAAATCATTTTCTTCGGCCTGCCTGTGCGCAGCTGTTTTTGAGAAAACTTTTTTATCACCACTGCTTTGCTTTCTTTATCTCCGTGTGGTTTTTTCAGCGTCACATGCACCACATTTTCTTTTTCTTTTGGCAAAACCTCTTGCACTACCTCTTCTTGTGCCAGTTCATATTCCTTGCGTGCAGTTTCTTCTGTTTCGTGGCTTGAATCTTCGTTTTCCGTAGGCTTATTGTATGATTTTCGGCCAATGTGGGCTTTATGTATTACATCTAAAGGCGATGATTCCTCTTGCTCTAAGTTGTCATATTCATCGGGTTTTGCCACGTTGTATATGGTTTTCTTTCTTGTTGCAGAAAACTCTTTCTTAATCACCACTGTGGGCGCCGGCACAGCATATCCGCTATCTTCAAGTACGGGAATCTTTACCTCGGTTTGCTGTGAATCGTCTGCTAAAAACCCTTCCCCAAACATTTCTTCTTCCAGTGTTTTTACGCCGTCTTCCTCTTTTGTCATTTTCTTTTCCCAGCGCAAAGACAATAAAAACCTGAAAAACAGCACAATAGCAAACATCGCCAGTGTAAACAATAACACAGCACCAAGGCCACTGTTGGCAAAAAGTGAAAGCCAACCGCCATCCTGTGATGAGCCTTGCAAGTGCGCAATAGATGGCTGAGATGTTGCTTCATCTCCGTTTATCTCCTCAGAAGACAAAAGTATTCCTTCATTATTTTTAATATAAAAAATATAATGGCTTGTTATTTGATTTTCTATAAGGCTCACCCCATCCATTTTTTATATTTACAAATAGCACCTGCATATGACTTGTGTTTTCTAGCACTATTCACTTATCATCTTTTTCAATTAAAGTCACAAGACCATCCAGCAGTAATGTCTCGCTAAGTTTTATATTGTTTCGGCAACATGGTACCACCAACGCCGCACCACCGCCTGTTGCTACAACACTTTTTACTGTGCCCATCTCGTCTGAAAATCTATCTATCATCCCGTCCAGCATGGCTGCGCTTCCAAGCACTACACCACTTCTCATACTTTCAGGTGTGTTGCGGCCTATGGCATGCTTTGGCTTTTCCAGCGATATTCCACCAAGTGCATTCGCCCTTGATACCAGTGCATCCAGCGACACAAAAAGTCCCGGTAAAATTGCCACGCCCAGCACTTTGCCGTCTTCATTCAGTGCTGTCAGCTTTGTTGCGGTGCCCATGTCGATGATAACCGCCGGTAGCGGCATGGTATCCCTCACAGCTATGGCGCTGGCCAAAATATCCGTGCCCAGCTCTTGCGGATTGTCTATAACCACTTCTATACCACACAATTGCGCATCGTCTATGCAAAGCACCCGCACAGGGGTATCAGTGAAATGCAGTAGCGCTTTTTGTAAAACAGGAGTCAGTGGCGATACCACACTTGCCATCACCGCTTTTTCAATCTGCTCTCCCTTTACACCATACAGCTCCAGTATCCCTTGTATTTGCAGTGCATATTGGTCGGCTTCCATCCGCCTATCGGTGGCTATCCTTGCCAAAAAGCAAAGCTCACCGTTTTTATATCCACCCAGTACAATATTACTGTTTCCTACATCTATGGCCAACAACATGTTTTTTCCTCCATATTACAAACAAATGTCGTATGATAGTTCATAACGTGTATTATACCGAATTTTGCCAAAAAATCAATGTTTACACCTGTTATTTTGCAATAATTTGTGATATTAAAAAGACTCAAAAATCGCTAAAAAGATAAAAAAATTACCATTTTTCCCGTAAAAAACGAGAAAAATGGTAAAAATAAAACATATTTTACTTAAAATACCACAAAATATTATTTGCAGGGTTTTACGATTTTTGTGTGGTCTAGTTTGAAGAAGTGGGGCAGACCGTCTTCGTAGCTCACTTGAGTTTCGCCACGGAACAACGGACGCAGATATTCAACCATTTCTTCAGATACATTTGTGCCGTCTTCGGTGATCCACTCCAGTGGTACTTTGCGCTCGTGGTTTGCCACGTCGGACAAAGCGGCCAATTCATAACGTACCAGGTACGGATGATTTGACACACGTTTGATAGCTACCATGTAGTCTGTTTTGCCTTCAAGAGCTGCTTTCACAGCCAGCATGCCTACATCTTGAGCTTCTTTCAGGTCTGTGCCGGAAGCCAAGTGCATTGCCACACGTTGCAGAATGCTGGGCTCTACGCTACGGATTTTCATGTCGGTATATTTTTCGCTTAGCTTGCCACGTACCAATGCTTCCAAAGCGCTGGCAACACCGCCCAAGGCATGGTGGCCAAACATATCAATGGCGCCACTTTCGGACTGAGCCACATAGTTGCCGTTTTCTGTACGGATGCCTTCAGACACAGCCACCAATACGTTGTTTTCAGTTTGAAGTAGCTCGTCCACTTTAGCCAAGAATTTTTGAGGATAGAAAGGAACCTCGGGTAAGTAAATCAAGTGTGGGCCGGTAAAGCCATGTGCACGTGCCAACACGCTGGAAGCAGTAAGCCAGCCTGCGTTACGTCCCATAACTTCTACGATGGTAACAGTTTTGGAAGGATATGCGGAAGAGTCAATCATAATCTCGGAGAAGCTGGCAGCAACAAAACGTGCAGCCGAACCAAAACCGGGAGTATGATCGGTAACAGCCAAGTCGTTATCAACTGTTTTTGGGATACCAATGCATTTGATGTCTTCGCCTTTCGAGCGGAAGAATGCCGACAAACGAGAGATGGTATCCATGGAGTCGTTACCACCACAGTAGAAGAAGTAGCCGATGTTATACTCGCGCATAATCTCCAACACTTGGTCATAAGTTTCGTTTGGATCGTTAGGCAGCTTAAAGCGGCAAGTGCCAAGCGCCATAGCCGGAGTATGGCTAAGCAGCTCGAAATCTTTAGCTGTTTTCATCTGAGCTGATAGGTCAATAATTTGATGAGCAAGCATACCTTGCAAGCCATGCAAAGCACCGTATACAACACCAATTTCACCGCTGGCCATAGCCTGGGAAACAGCACCGGCTAAAGAAGCGTTGATGGCCGGGGACGGGCCACCACTTTGAGCAATAATCATATTTTTCACGAATCAATTACCTCCTTAAAATTTTACGTATTTTCACTTTGGTTAGTCCATCTATTCATACACAAATACGAGATGTGAATTATCCTACAAACTAAAATAAAAAATGGACAGCACAGCTATTGTAACACAGCTTATCGGGTGTCTGTCAAGAGAAAATACCAGCTTTTTACGTCATTTTTTATCAAAATATATTATTGTAAGCAAATTCACCAATAATATCCTATTTTGTGGCAAATTCTTAGATACCAATGTCTATTAGCTGCACCTTGCCAACATACGATTTAGCACCAAAAACCAAAAGCGCCGGTTTGTGTGCGCCGAAAGTAAGGGTTAAATCGGCGCAAAAGCATCCCCTGCTAACATCGCCCGTATCTGCCAATAGCCCACTTGGAAGATCAAACGCAACAGAAAAAGCATCTTGGTTTCTTGCTGTGCGAAAAGCATCTTTGACAACATCGGGCAAGTTTCCTTTGAACCCAATGCCAAACACTGCGTCCACAATAACGTCAAATTCTTTATCGGGATAAGTATCCGCTTGCACCACATTCTTTGGCAAGCGCAGAAGATTTCGTTTGGCTAAAGGGGTATACTCTTCGCCACAAAGAGGCAAAATATAGCACTGCCATCCGGCTTTTTCCATCACTCTTGCCGCCACAAAGGCATCCCCTGCGTTATTTCCTTTTCCACACAAAAACAGCACTGTAGGAGGATCACTTTGTTTTTTTGTGTGTTTTATGATAGCCTCTGCCGCCAGTGTCCCTGCTGTTTCCATCAGCTGCTCATAGCTTGTGCCGTCAATAACAGCCTTTTTTTCGGCAGCTCTCATGGAATCCACGCTAAGTATCCTCACTTAAAACCCTCCTTGTGTACTAATATCCAACTACACATTTATGTGCTTTTGCTATTGTATTTTATGATAAATAAAAAGTATGTGAAAATCAATAACAATATTGTTATATTTTTTAGATATTCAATATGCTATGTTGCTTGATTTTATGGTAAATATAAGGCATAATAATAAAAAATATTATTGAAGGAGGACGTACTGTGAACCCATTACGTCATTTGATTTCTCCCGATGACCTAAGCATTTCCGAGACAGATGCACTTCTTGATTTGGCCGATCGTATCGTGGCCTCTCCTTTGTCATTTGCGGAGTGTTGTCGTAACAAAAAAATAGGAACATTGTTTTATGAGCCGAGTACCCGAACTCGTTTAAGTTTTGAAGCTGCAATGCTGGAACTTGGCGGGAGTGTACTCGGTTTTTCAACGGCAGATTCTTCCAGTGCCACAAAAGGCGAGACTGTGCGCGATACCGTGAAAACAGTACAATGCTTTGCCGATATCATCGCCATGCGTCATCCAAAAGAAGGCGCAGCCACTGTGGCCACACAAGTGGCCAGTATTCCTATCATCAACGCAGGTGACGGTGGCCATCTGCATCCCACTCAAACCTTGACCGACCTTTTAACTATTCGTAGCATACGCAGCAATCATTCGCTGGATAATTTCACCATCGGCCTTTGTGGAGATTTAATGTTTGGCCGTACTGTGCACAGCTTATGCAAGGCACTGATGGCTCGTAAAAACATCAAGTTTGTGCTTATCAGCCCCAAAGAGTTGCGCTTGCCTGCATACATGCTGGATGAGCTAAAGGAAAATGGTATTGATTTTGAAGAAGTAGAGCAGCTGGAACATGTAATAGGCGATTTAGACGTTTTATACATGACACGTGTGCAGAAGGAACGCTTTTTCAACGAAGAGGATTATGTGCGCTTAAAAGACAGCTATATTTTAGATGCAGCAAAAATGCGCATGGCTAAAGAAAATATGATGGTATTGCATCCCTTGCCACGCGTCAATGAAATATCTACCGAGGTAGACAGCGACCCAAGAGCCGCTTATTTTCAGCAAGTACTGTATGGTAAATATGTGCGCATGGCATTGATTTTGGCCATGCTTCGTGTTGAAGATATTTGGTGAAATTTCCCAAACCAGATTAGGAGGATAAAAAATGCATGTTGACAGCATTGAACGTGGTCTTGTTATCGACCATATAACGGCCGGAAAAGGAATGGATATTGTAAACTTGCTTGAGCTTGATAAGATGGATTGCCCTGTGGCCGTTATCCGAAATGCCCGCAGTGGAAAAACAGGCAGAAAAGATATTGTGAAAATTGAAGATGAAGTAGATATCAACCTTGATGTTTTAGGGTTTGTCGACCCTAAAATCACGGTGAACGTTATTGTTGGAAGCCAAATCGTGGAAAAACGCCGCCTAGCACATCCAAAAAAAGTAGTCAACGTGGCAAAGTGTATGAACCCACGCTGTATCACCAGCACCGAAAGAGAGCTTGATCAAATATTTGAGTGGCAGGAAACCAGCGAAGTTTATCGCTGCGCTTACTGCGAGCAAGCATACGAGTAACCCCAACATTTGAAAAGAGGTGTAATATTATGAGCGAGTGGAAAAACAAGGTAGTGGTGGTCACCGGTGCAAATCGTGGAATGGGTCTTCAGATTGCCAAGTCTTTTTTGGCTGAAGATGCTAAAGTGGTGCTTATCGGCCGCGATGAAAAAAAGCTACAAGACGGCATGGCAACCATTAAATCCGGTAAAGAAAACGCCGTGGCGATGGTGTGCAACTTAGAAGACGTTACCAGTATCGAAAAAACATTTGCCGATATTGTGCAAAATGTTGGGGCTATAGACGTGCTTGTAAACAACGCCGGCGCATACAGTGAAAGCGCCGCATGGGACGGCATCACCCCCGAAAAATGGGAAGGCGCACTGGCACTTAACACTCTCGCACCTTACCACTGCTCTGTAGCCGCAGTACACAGCATGCAGGCCGCACAAAAAAAAGGTTGCATCGTGAATGTGGGCTCCAGCACGGCATTGCAGTTTAAAACCGGCCGTACTCACTATACCGTTAGCAAGGTAGGCGAACACGCCCTAAGCCAAATAATGGCCATGGACTTAGCTCAAATGGGTATCAGGGTAAATATGGTAAGTCCCGGGCCTACCATGACAGAAACCATATCGAGCCGCATGAAGGATGACACTTTGCGTCCCTTGGAAGAAGAACGAATGAAAAAAGTACCGCTGGGCAGGTATGCCGACATGCAAGACATCGCAAACGCCGTGATGTTTTTGGCCAGTGAAGAAAAAGCAGGCTTTTTAACCGGAGTAATTTTACCGGTAGACGGTGGGTATACTTTAGGTGTCAGCAAGGGAATATAACATCATAATTACGGTGGATTCACCGATAAATAAAGGAGTCGTTATGCAATATTTTGAAAAAGTTATGGAACTACTGGCATTGGTAGATAAAGCCGAAGCAGAAAACGTTGATAAAATATCCGGTTTAATGTGCCAGGCTATTTTGGACAAAAAAGCTATTTACGTATATGGAGCAGGCCATGCCGGAATCATCACCGAGGAAATGTTTTACAGAGCCGGTGGACTTATGACAGTCAATCCGATTTTCGGCACAGAAACACTACTGTTCAACAGCCCCATCAGCCACACCAGCCGCATGGAGCGTATTAACGGCTACGGTAAAGTAGTGGCGCAAAAAGTAGATTTCACCGAGGGTGATATTTTGATTGTCCATTCTGTTAGCGGACGTAATCCCGCCGGTATCGATGTGGCGCTGACTGCAAAAGAAAAAGGCGTGATCACGATTGCCCTAACAAGCATTGCATACTCTAAAAGCGAAACCAGCCGTCACGATAGCGGCAAACGTCTTTTCGAGGTGTGTGATTACGTACTGGACAACCACGGTGATCCGGGCGACGCATTGTGTGAGGTAGAGGGTCTATCCCAACGTATGGCACCTTCTTCCACCGTAGTAGGCGCCGCACTGGTGAACAGCCTGGTGGTGGAGACAGTCAAAAAACTGCGTGCAGCCGGAGTGGAATATCCGCCTGTATTTTACAGCGCAAACCAAGACGGTGGCGACGAGCGCAACCGCAAGCTTTATGAAGAATACAAAGATGGTATCAGATACAAGCTATAAATTTATCGTGTTATTTATCTTTAACATTTTAGCACTTGTATCATTTTAAAAAACCTGTTATAATTCATTTTCGTACTTTTTATTTATCAAAAGGCCACTTTTTCATTCATCGAATGAATTTTGGGCCGCTCGGCTTTGGTTTTTGCCGATACACCTCATGGACACCGGCGGAGTCTGTGAGTAAAATTTTACCGCTAAAGGAATATTTTATGTCTGTACAAAAACTTGTTCGTATCGCCACCATCGCGGCCGTTTATATTGCCATGTGTCTTGTGTTTGCGCCTATATCTTACGGGCCTGTGCAAGTCCGTCTGGCCGAGGCTTTAACCATTTTAGCTGTTCTTTCGCCTCATGCTATCATCGGCCTCACCCTTGGATGTTTTATCGCCAATATGATTACCGGTGTTGCCATTGACATGGTGGTAGGCACTGCCGCTACGCTGATTGCCGCTATTTTAACCTATCAGTTGCGCAATATTCGTTTTCGTGGTTTACCGGTGCTTTCCAGCCTTCCACCCGTGATTTTGAATGCTATTTTTGTGGGAGCTCAATTGGCCTATCTTTTCCCAATAGACGGCGCATCTTTTGCTGTCACATGGGCAAGCTATGGCTTCAGTGTCGGTGTGGGCCAAGTGATTAGCTGTTGTTTCTTAGGTCTTCTCTTGATATATGTCATAGAGAAACGTCCCGTTTTACAGTCTTTATTACAAGGCTCGCGATAAAAGTAAAGCAAAAATTAAAAGGCCCTCTTTTCTAAGAGGCGCCTTTTTTATTTGGATATTTTTTATTCTTTTTCAGCTTTTTCGGCTTTTTCGGCTTCAACCGTTTCATTTTCGTGCTCTTTATTTTGGGGCTCTGGTTTTTCTATTTCTTCTGCTTTTGGACCTTCCACATCTTTTGTTTCATTCTCAGGTTGTGGTTCTTCTTGTGTCTTTTTTGGATCTTCGTCGTTTAAAATCGCCATAAATTCTTCGCCGGTTATTGTTTCTTTTTCCAGCAAATAATCTGCCAGCTCATCCAGTTTTTCTCTGTTATCAAGCAAAATTTTCTTTGCACTCTCGTGAGCTTTTTTGATGATTTCTAGCACTTCTGCGTCGATTTTTGCCGCTGTTTCCGGGCCACAAGCCAGCTGAGCATCTCCGCCAAGGTATTGATTATGTTGCGTTTCCAGCGCCATCATGTCAAACTCTTTACTCATGCCGTAGCGTGTTACCATTCCACGTGCCATCTTTGTTATCTTTTCGATATCATTAGATGCGCCTGTGGTGATGCTACCAAACACCACTTCTTCTGCACTGCGCCCACCTGTAAGGGTTGCTATTTTATTCAGGATATCATCCCGTGACAACAGGTTTTGCTCTTCTTCATCCACCTGCATTGTATATCCAAGTGCACCCGAGGTACGTGGCACAATAGTGATTTTTGTCACCGGTGCGCTTCCTGTTTGTTTTGCCGCCACCACTGCATGTCCAATCTCATGATATGCCACAATTCGTTTTTCTTTCGGGCTTATCACTTTATTCTTGCGTTGCATGCCGGCCAGTACCACCTCTACGCTTTCCATGAGGTCTTTTTGCATAACCATGCGGCGATTTCCTTTTACTGCAAGCAGTGCCGCCTCGTTGATGATATTTGCAAGATCTGCACCCGATGCACCTGAAGTGGTGCGTGCAATAATGTCATAGTCTATATCGTCGTCCATGATAACTTTTTTGGCATGTACCTTCAAAATATCCACACGTCCTGCCAAGTCCGGAAGTTCCACAGGAATGCGCCTATCGAAACGGCCGGGACGCAGCAACGCCGCATCCAAAGTTTCGGGCCTGTTTGTTGCCGCTAAAATTACCACGCCGCTACTTCCGTCAAAGCCGTCCATCTCACTAAGCAACTGGTTCAGGGTTTGCTCGCGTTCGTCGTTTCCGCCCATGCCTGCAGTGTCACGCTTTTTGCCTATGGTATCAAGCTCGTCAATAAACACAATGCACGGAGATTTTTCTTTGGCCTGTTTAAACAAATCACGCACACGTGCGGCGCCTCTACCCACAAACATCTCTACAAACTCACTGCCGGCGATGGAGAAAAACGGCACGCCGGCCTCGCCTGCAACCGCTTTGGCAAGTAGTGTTTTACCTGTTCCCGGAGGGCCTACAAGCAATGCACCCTTCGGCATTTTTGCGCCGATACTGGCATATTTGCTGGGATTGTGCAGAAAATCCACAATCTCCGTCAATGCATCTTTTGCTTCTTCTTGACCCGCCACATCTTCAAATGTTATTCCTGTTTGCGCTTGCACATATACTTTAGCGTTACTCTTGCCAAAGCTCATCATGTCGCCACCGCTGCGTTTCATCATGCTACGGTATAACAAAAATAGTAGCCCTAACATCAGTATTGTTGGTATCATCGAGAACAACAAACTGGTAAGATAGCTCATTTGCTCGGGAACCACTTCGCCAAACTCTATCGGTTCTCCATCGGCTGTTTCTGTTTCTTGCAGCCTTTCTATCAAGCCCGGATCTTCAAACAAGCCGGTATAATATGTGTCTTCACCTGCTTCAAAATTTATCCGACTTTCCACTTCATTCACTTCTACTTTTGTGATGCTTCCCTCGTTTAACATATCCAAAAACTCAGAATAGCTTACTTCTTCAATTTGTGGTTCTGTCACATTAGGCAAAACAAAAAACTGAAAAACTGCCATCATTACAAGCGCAATAACGACATAAATCAAAAATGATTTTTGTGGATTTTTGGGAGTGTTGTTCATTCTATTCTCCTTAACCTGTTTTTACTCCTATTATATACCCCAGTTCGATAGAAAAACAGTATCTTTTGTAGATATTATACTACAAATTACATATGTTTGTCATTTGTAATGAGGGTGAAGTTTTTGTGAATAAGTAAAAATTGCCATTTTCCTCTAAAACAAAAGAAGAAAACGGCAACGTCACTTATTAATTTTACACTATTTTAGATATGCTATGATACCAGCGAGCACCAAATTTCCACTCTACTTCATACTGGCTGTAAATGCTTTCCAGATATGCTTCATATTCTTCACTTCTCAGCTGAGATAAAATTGTTGAGAACATGCTGTCATACTCTTCTTGGTCAACAAACGTAGGAATGACTTCATACAAAATAACTGTGCTGCCCATATTATATGCGCCAAATTCTCCTACTTCCAAGCCTTTAAGGTAATGTAAAAATTCCTCGGTATAAACCTCAAAGTCTTCTTGGTCATATTTTATGTACGAGTCATAAATATTGTCCAGTCCGGCATCTTCGTTATATGTATCACGGCCCAACATATCATAAAGAGGCGCAATATCTTCAGCCGCTACTTCTTCCAGTGTTTTGCCGTCTTCCAGCAATTCCACCAATTTATCCATTTCAGCCAAAAGTTCTTCCTGCACGTCTGTTGTCCCGTCTTCGGAAGTTGTAGGAACTGAAATCACATTAATGTGTGCATATTTTTCAGCATATTCTGCTTGTAGCTCATCTTGCGGCACTTCCATCTCGCCGCCTTCACTATACATTTTTTCAAACACCATACGTGCTAGCTCTTCTGAAGTATATGCACGAAGTACTGTGTCCTGAGAAATGCCGTTATCCCAGTACATTTCTTCCAGATACGGCCAATATTCCATCAGCTGGTTTACACTTTCTTGGCCTGCTGCGTCTATTTCCACCATGTCGTTTTCACGTGCCAATTCACGCACAGCCACATAGCGGCGCAGGTTCTTTTCAACCTCGGCTGCGATCCAGTCGTCTGCTTTTTGACCCTCTATTTCATGGTTTGAAAAATTACCATCTGTAACACCAAGTTCTGCCTCTGCCTCAGTATATGCAATATACTGCATCATAAGATATAGCCCCGAAGAAATTTCCTCTCCGTTAATGGTTGCTACATTTTCATATACATCGCCTACACAACCGGTCATTGAAATCATCAAAATCAGGGTAAGCAACAACGATATCCATTTTTTCAATTTAAAACAACGCTCCTTTTATTTGACCCAATTAATTACTAACAGATAAATCAAACTATACCGATATATTATATACTGTTTCACATTTTGTTGCAAGACTTTTATATTTTACACTCCCAGTATTGCTTCAATTGCCAGTGCTACACCATCTTCAGTGTGTGAGGCAGTGATGTCGTCTGCCAATTCTTTCAGCTCAGCCACAGCATTACCCATAGCCACACTATATCCCGCAGCTTTTATCATTTCAATGTCGTTTGTGTTGTCACCTATAGCCATTACTTCTTCTTTTTTTATTCCCAGTTCTTTTGCAAGGGCCAGCAATGCCGCGCCTTTATTTGCAGTTATTGTGTTCAGCTCTAGGTTCATTTTAAACGATGATGTCACAGCACACCCGAAAGGATACGCTTTCATCTCTTCGCGAAAGTTCTTATCTAAAAACATTAATTCGATTTTTCCTACATCATGTGTGCTTTCTGTGACGATTTTGTGTAAATCACTGACAGGCGCTGTATGCAAGCCAAACATTTCAAGTAATTCTCTACCGTAAATTTTTTCCATGCTAGCTATATCAAGCTTTGAAAAATAAAATTTACCGCCCAGTAATATCGCCCTCATGATATTTTTTTCTTCGGCAATTTTCAAAATACGCAGTGCATCTTCTTTTTTAAAACAGTCTTCATATATTCTAATATCATTTTGTATATCCGTTACCTCGGCACCGTTTACAGTTATTGCATATTTCATGCCTTGTATTTCTTTTATCTCTTTAGGTATTTGAGGTATGCTGCGCCCTGTTGCCGGCAAAACAACTATGCCTTTTTCAATGGCTTTCTCTATGGCCATACGCACTCTGGGTGTTAGATTTCCGTTTCCGTCTAATGTAGTTCCATCTAAGTCAATGCCTATCATACGTATATTATTAGGTTTATTCTCAAACATTTACTTCACCTTTCATTTCTAACATTCCACAAAACAAATCTTGCTATACCCGGGCATTTAATACTTCTTCAATAACCACGGCTACACCATCTTGGTCTGCGGTACATGTCACGTGCTTTGCTATTTCTTTCAGCTCGTCACATGCGTTGCCCATGGCCACACCATATCCCACCGAACGTATCATCTCAAGGTCGTTCGAGCCATCGCCTATAGCCATTATTTCAGCTTGGCTTATTCCCAGCTTTTCTCCCAAATCCAGCAAAGCTCTGCCCTTATTTACTCCGGGTGCATTCAGCTCTAAATTATCTTTCAGTGAAGATGTGACCTCGCAAAGCCCTTTTTCTTCAAATATACGGCGTATTTCGTCCCTGATGGATGGGTCGTAAAATATCAACGTAAATTTTTGCACAACGCTTTCACTAGTTTCTACCAGTTCTTTCAAGCTTTTTACCACCACACGACTTTTGATGAAATATTCTATTATTATGTCATCATACACCCGCAAAAGCTCTTCGTAGTTTATATCCTGCTCGCTATATGCATCGTTTTCCATGAACACCGACGCGACCACATTGTGCTCTTCGCAAATGTCCAATACCTTGAATGCGTTTTCTTTGCTAAACCCACATTGCGATATCATTTCCTTGTTGTCTGCATCATACACAATCGCGCCGTTTGAACACACGGCATACGATACACCCGGTATGCCTATAAACTCTTTTGGCAACGCGCTATATGAGCGTCCTGTTACCGGCAACACTGTGATGCCTGCATCTACAGCTTTTTTTATAGCGTCTTGCACCTTTTGTGTCATTTGCTTGTCGCTATTCAAGACTGTGTCGTCCAAATCAAGACCTATCATACGTATATTTTTCAGCATATTATTAGACATGTTTAACACCCTTACCTTTTTGGTGTGACGGCTTCTATAACAAGCGCCACACCATCTTCATCAGAAGTAGTAGTTATATCATCCACCACTTTTAGCACATCAGGGTGGCTGTTTGCCATGCCCACAGCATATCCCACAGCCTTCAGCATTTCTAAGTCGTTTGTACTGTCACCCACTGCCATTATCTCTTCTTTTTGTATCCCCAGCGCATCGCCAAGTTTCAGCAAAGCATGCCCTTTGTTTGCCGTCAATGTGTTCAGCTCCAGGTTATCTGGCAAAGACCATGTGACGCTGCAAAGCCCACTGTTTCTGAAAATTTCTTTAGCTTTTTCTCTTTGCTGCAAATCAAAAAACACTAGCGAATATTTTTCTACCAGGTTCTCGCTTTCAATAATCAGCTTGCGAACATCCGGCACAAAATCACGACTGCCTGCCATATACTTTGCTTGTTTCGCCCCGTGGTTCTTTGTCACCCAGTCCAAATCAACCGGATTGGAATACACTTCGCCATCAAGAAAAATGCAAGCTAAAATATCATGCATTTCACACAAGTCCAATAATTTTAGTGCATCTTCTTTCACAAAGCAATCTGATAAAAAGCTTTCGCCTGTTATCACGTTATACACGTTTGCTCCATTAGCAGTGAGGGCATACTGCACGCCGGGAATGTCTAAAAACGCTTTCGGGACGCCTCTTTTGGCGCGGCCTGTAGCCGGTAGCACATGTATCCCGGCCTCAATCGCATTTACAATCGCTTTATGCACCCGCGGCGTGATTTCTTTATTACTGTTCAGCGCCGTTTTGTCTAAATCGAGTCCTATCAGGCTAATTTTTGACGGTTTGTTACCAAACATCTCACGCTTATCTGTATTTGACAATTTCATCGGCCTCCTTACAAATTTGCTATTTCAATTTGCGTTTTCATTAATTTGAAATATGAATTTATTAGATTTTTATGTATTGTTTTGGTATACTAAAATTAGTAAAAATATCAACTGTCTTCATCAAAATATAAACACTTAGTGTTAAGTGTACCTTTCTTTTTCATTCTGTGCAAGCATTTATACATCTTTTCACTTTGTTTTAATATTATTTTACCATTATTTAATGAACAAGTTATGATTTTAAGGGGGATTTTATGCTTTTTGTCAGTTGGAACGTAAATGGGTTTCGCGCCGTGCTAAAAAAAGGTTTTGATGAGTTTTTTTCAGAAATAAACGCCGATATATTTTGTATCCAAGAAAGTAAAATGCAGCCCGATCAAGCCGAATATGCCCCAAAAGGCTATCATCAATACTGGAACTCTGCCGTGAAAAAAGGGTATTCAGGCACCGCCATCTTCACAAAAAAAGAGCCCATCTCGGTGTCATATCATCTTGGGTTTGACGACAAACACAACGACGAGGGTAGAGCCATCACCGCAGAATATGACGAGTTTTATCTTGTGAATGTATACACCCCAAACGCACAAGCCGGGCTGAACCGCATCGACTACAGAATGCAGTGGGAAGATGATTTGCGCAATTATCTGGTAGCGCTTGATGCAAAAAAACCGGTAATATATTGCGGAGACCTAAACGTAGCCCACAATGAAATCGACCTTAAAAATCCCGGTCCTAACCGTGGCCAGGCCGGATTTAGCGACGAAGAACGCGAGAAAATGAGCGAACTTTTGTCTTGTGGCTTCACCGATACTTTCCGTGCGCTTTATCCCGACAAAACCGGCGCCTATAGTTGGTGGAGTTATCGTGGTAACGCCAGGACAAACAACACCGGTTGGCGTATAGACTACTGGATTGTTTCAAGCCGGCTTATGGCGAATGTGCAAGACAGCCTTATATATGCCGATATTTTGGGAAGCGATCATTGTCCTGTAGGCCTTTCATTCGGCTAGATAGTTTTGTTTTCTTGCAGTTTTTTAATCACTTTTGCCAGCTGCGTCGGTATATCTTGTGGCAGCATTCCTGCTACGCCCATTTTTTCAAGAAGTTTTTGGCCGGCTTTTGCATGAAGCCACACGCCCAGCATTGCCGCTTTATCTGCCGAAACACCTTGCGACAGCAACGAGCCGATTGTACCCGCCAGCACGTCTCCGCTACCCGCTTTTGCCAAGCCCGGGTTTCCGCCCTCGTCATGGATGAATGTTTGTTTTTGTGGGAAAGCTATCACTGTTCGATAACTTTTCAGTACCACAATGCATTCATGAGTTTTTGCGTATTTTTCGGCTATTTCTTGCTGATTTTCAGTCACTTCAGCCACAGTGCATCGGCACAGCCTTGCCATCTCGCCTATGTGCGGGGTGATGATTGTTGCGGCTTTTCTTTTGCTCAGCTTCTCGCTTAAAGTTTTTGCTATGTTTTCTTTTACGTCCTCTTGGCATTCCGATATATTACCGGCCAGCACATTCAGTGCATCTGCGTCTAATACCAGCGGAATGGTATCATTCTCCAGTAATGCTTCCACCATATATGCTGTATCCTGTGTGTTTCCAAGCCCACACCCCGCCACAATAGCCTTTGGGTTTTGCTCTAAAAGCATCTTGGCGCCTTTTTTCTCAATACCACCTACTTCGTTTTCAGAAATCGGTAGCAATGTACACACCGGTAGCCTTATTGTCACGGCATTACACACAGGCTCCACCGATGCCATTTGTACCATTCCTGCACCACACCTTAAAGCCGCTTCGGCACACAAAATAGCCGCACCACGATATTGCCTACTGCCACACAGTATCCCAAGCTTTCCCAGCACACCTTTATGTGCCGCTTTGTTGTGATGTGGCAACCAGCCAGCCATCGATAATTGTTCATTGTTCATCATAGTCTCACACCCTTAATATTATATAAACTAAAATTAGTATTTGCATTTTATTGTATTTCAGTATATCATATTTTTTACACCATTATATTGTATACTACATATATAGATAAGTATAAAGGAGTTTTTATGAATAGCTTTAAGTCCATATTTCATGGATTCCCATTTGTTAGTAAAGAGCAGCTGGAGCGAGAAGAGCGAGAATTTAAACATCGCATTTTTCCTCTAGGTATGGAGCAACGCGAATATGCCGCCGCTGTACTTAGTGAAGTGATGCCGGAAGTAAAAAACGAGTCTGACAGGCTATATGCTTTTATTGCTGCCAAAGACACTTATGTGCAGGAATATACTTTTGATGCCGAGCATGCTCTTGCTCTTGCACGGAACTCGTTGCAGCTAATGAGATGGAAAAATCCCAATTTAGAAAACTTGATTTTAGCCTTAATAATGCTGGAAATTCCCATCACATCGTTTGAGGAATATCCCACAGCAGACATGGTACGCCAAAAAGCCAAAGATTTTGAATAATTTTGTTAGTTTTTAGCATATTATTCTTTGAATGTTGAGAAAAGTTCTGCCAGTTTGTCTATATCATTTTTTGTCGATTTAAAGTATACTTTGTGTGCCTATCCGACTAGATAAAAGCCTTTGTATTTATCCGCACATTTATATTTTTTGTAAGGTTGTATATGCAGGTTTTTTGTGTATACAATAAGGAGCAATTCATCTATGTGGAAGACCGAAACTCGTGAAGATTTTGAGGATATTGTTTCAGACATTTTAGCCGACCCCGAGGTATTACTCCTTGGGGATGAAGAACACCATGGCAAGTCCATGAACCGTTTAGACCACAGCCTTTATGTGGCTTACATGAGCTTTTTGATCTGTCAGCGTTTAAAACTTGATTACGTAGCTGCTGCTCGTGCAGGTTTGCTACATGACTTTTTCTTTGAAGATAAATCAATGGGCGCAAAACGCCTTTGGCATCATCCTCACAGTGCACTTGATAACGCACAACGTAAATATACTTTATCTGAAATAGAAGAAGACATCATCGTAAAGCATATGTGGCCTGTGACCAGACCACTACCGCGCCATAAAGAAAGCTTTATTGTTTGTATGGCCGATAAATTATGTGCTATTATGGAAGTTTCTCGTTTATATTCTCTGCTACGTGTCAAAAAGAACTTCTCGGAAAAACTGGCTTTTGCCAGTGCCTAACGTAACAAACATCAAAAACACTGTACCAGTTCATGTTGGTACAGTGTTTTTTTGTATTTATGGCTTCATATATTTATAAAACCATTGTGTGATTTCTTCTAGCCGTTTTATGCGGTTTTGTGGTTTTCCACTGCGAGACAGTTCATGATTTTCACCGTGGAACACACACAGCTTTGTCGGTGTACCAAAATACATCAGTGATGCCGCCATTTGCATACCTTCCACCAGCGGACACCTATAGTCTTCATCTGAATGGATAAACAGTGTGGGTGTTTTTATATTATGGGCCGAATGTATCGGGCTTTGCCTTTTTAAGTCTTGTGTACCATCCCAAATATCTCCGCCTGCTTGGTCTTTTGTAAAGTAGTGACCTATATCGCTAACCAGCGACATGGTGTCCCAGTTGGCTATACTGCGCTGGCTGGCCGCTGCCGCAAAACGATGTGTATGGCCAATAAGCCAGTTTGTCATAAACCCGCCATAGCTTCCGCCGGTTACCCCTATACGTTTTTCATCTATCTGCGGATATGTTTTTATGGCCTCGTCTAAAAAGGCCAAAACATCATCGGCATCCTTGCCGCCATAGTCTTTTCGTATATCGGCAAAGGCATCTCCACGTCCGCAACTACCGCGTGGGTTACAATATATCACCGCATAGCCACGCTCTGCCCAGTACTGCATTTCGTGAAACAAAGCATCGGTGTATATGGTTTTTGGCCCACCATGAACATCTAAAATGGCCGGAATTTTCTTTTTGGTGGTTTTAGGTAGTAATACAAACCCGTGGATTTCTTTGTCTTTTGAGCCTACGCTTAGCGGTATCGGCTTTCTTAGTTTGAACTGTTTTATTATCTCTGTGTTAAATGATGTGATTTGCTTTTTCACTTTGCCTTTTTCTATCATGAAAATTTCAGCACCATTTTGGCTTTTCATCGCCGAGATGTAAATACCTTTATCTCCTGCATTTGCCAGCTCATGCACCACACAAAACTCTTCTATAACAGGATGTATCTTTCCATTGTTTGCGTCAATACACATAAGCATGCTTTGCTGGTTTATTGTGCTGTTCCAGTAAACTTTATTCCCTACAGCGAATGGACGCATTTGAGCTGCCATGGAAAGATCTGCTGAAACGGCTGGTCCCGCACTATATGCGCCGTCTTCATACAGGCATTCCCAACTTTTTTTGTCTGCGGCCAGCTTATAAAACGCAGGGTTTTGGTTCAGCCCATATTTCTGCATGGTACTTGCGGCTACCAGCGCACTAGTGTCTTGCATCACAGCCACCCAGCCGATTCTGAACTCATCCGATGGTGTGCAGTCTGAAAGTGTTCCGGTTTTTTCTTCCCACCAAAAAAGGCGCTCGTTTGGCAGCATCAACACTTGTTTTTCCTGTGCCGAAAAAAACACACCTTCACCATTTTGTGCCGGCCACATCTCCAGCACCTGTGTATTTATATCTGTAATAGCCTTTAGTGATTTTTTCTCCCACACATATATCCTGCGTGATGTGCTTTTAATGTAGCTGCCGCCATTTTCCCAAAACGGTAAGCTTACCACTTCAGTACATGCCAGAGTTTTTTCTATTTCATCTGCGGCTTTTTTTGTGTCATATTTGGCCTTTTTCAGCGCTATTTCCACGGTGGGATCCCAGTTTGCTATAAACATCACTTTTCCGTTTGGTAGCACCGCCACATCTTCAACATCCATATTCACACTAAACAAAAATTTTGGTTTTGCTTTTTGTGAAACATCATACTTATAAAAATCTGTATATGGCAAACCTTTACTTGCCATGTTTTTTTCTTTTTTGCCGCCACAGCCCGTCAATAGCAAAGAATTATCATCATACCATATGGCTCGATTTATGGATTTTGGTAATGAAACATGCTTTATTTTTTTGTTTTTATATATCCACCATTTTGTATCATAACTATTTTTTTCAATACTCGCTTTTTTTGTTCTAAAGCACAAATCTCCTTTTTTGTTTGTGCATAGCGCACCTAAAAACTTGAAATGCTTAAAAAAATCCACTTCTACCGGCTTTTTAGCCACTTTTTTATCTATACTGTTAATTTTAATCCCCTGCCTTTCTTTCACAATTTTAATGATTTTATTGTTTATTCATACTTGTTCGCTTGACATGTTTTGCACACTGTTTTAGACTAAAATAAGAGTATATATTTATCTGTTCTAATTTATAGCATAACAAACTACAGAGGAGGGCGCAAGATGGCAGGTAGATTTTTTGTTTTACGCCGTGTGACGGATTTCGCGCCCGGCTATTTTGAGAATGCCGCTGTTGAGTCAGGATGTGTTCAGCTTGGTCGGCACGCAGGCGAGTATGTTGACCAAGGCACTTACACCTCTACATCTTTTTCTTGTGAGGGATTCTTCGGCCTTATTCCCAGCTGGAATGTAGACACACCTAAAGGCACCAGCGTGGAGATGGAAGTAAGGGTTGCCAGCCGTGGTGTGTGGAGCAAATGGTTCAGCTTCGGGCTTTGGGGCACATATATTACCCGCACATGTCCGAAGCCCGATTCTGATGAAATCGCACAAGTAGATGGATATGTGCTTAGCTTGGCTGAAGGTGTTACGCCTGCCGATAAAGTGCAAATGCGTATTTCTTTATATAGTGATATTCCTACCGTCAGCCCACGTGTTTATTTATTAGCAGTGTCTACCAACGCCACCCAGCAAATTGGTCAGAAGTTATCTGCATATGATAAACTTTTACATTTACCGGCATATTCTTGTAACACACGTGATCCTCTTTTGGCAAGTAAAATTTGTAGCGTAACCAGCCTATGCATGATGATGAATCGATATGGGCGTGATTTGCTTCCGGAAGAAATAGCGCATTGCTCTTATGATTTTACTCAAAAAAACTATGATAACTTATCTTTTTTATGTGCTACTGCCGGCATATATGGTTTTTCCAGCTATCTTGCCTATACCAGTATTCCCGCCTTAAGACGCGAGGTGTGGCTGGGTAGGGCAGTTGCTGTTCATGTTCATTCGCAAACTCAGACAGAAAAAACCGGCGAAAGTAACGACATACAAGATTTGCCGGCCTCGGAAGATGTTGATAATTGTTATTTGATAACTATTCATGGGTTTGCAAAGCGTAATGGTGCAGAATACGTTATTATAAGCGACCCTAACGCTGCAAGTAATGACACCGTGCAAACAGAACTGCCGCTTGCATCTTTTACTAAAATATACACGGGAATTGCACTTTTCTTAGAGCCCGGGCTTCCATCCATGGGAAAAAGCTGTCCTGTGCGCCAGATGTCAAACCTCGTCATAGAGGACGATAAACTGTATTTATACCACGGTGAAAAAGATGTTATTGCAGATATCGTGGCGTCTTCTGCCTCTTATACCTTGTGTTTTACTCTTTCTGACGGTAAGGCCTACGCCTCTACCGCTCAGCGATTATTTTATTATTTGCATCCCGATGACAACGGGCAAGTCACATTTGATCGCACACTTGTAGGTGGACACCGCATGTCTTTATTCCTTATCTCTTCGTCGGGAAATATTTGGGTAGCTGAAAAACAATTTGATATCATCAAGGAGGAGTCTGTATGACATTTGATGAAATTCTTCATTCTCGCAGGAGTATTCGTCGTTATCAAGATAAAAGTATACCCTCAGACATGCTAAATGCTGTTTTGGAAGCCGGGCGTTTAGCGCCTAGTTCCCGCAACTCACAAGATTGGCACTTTACTGTGGTCACAAATCCTGATTTGCGAAAAAAACTGGTTACTGCGTGCCACGACCAAGACATGGTCGAGCAGGCACCTGTTACTTTAGTTGTGTCGCATAAAGATCTGCCACTCATGGTATGCGGACAAAACAGAGGCACTGTCAACGGCTCCATTGCACTCAGTTTTATGATGATGAAGGCGGCCGATCTTGGTCTTGGCACGTGTTGGCTTGGTGCTTTCACAAACGATACAATAAAAGATATACTTGATATTCCCGATGAATATACCGTTATCGCCGTAACGCCACTGGGATATCCTGATGAATCACCGGCGGCACGTCCACGTAAATCAATGGACGAAATTGTGAGTTTTAAGGAGTGATTTTTATCAAAACTTTCTTTATTGAAACTAAAACTTCCGAGATGAAACTTATCACATCACAAGTAAAGCAAGCCTTGCTTGACAGCGGTGTGAAAGATGGTATTTGTACTGTATACACTCCTCACACCACCGCCGCCATTACCATAAATGAAAACGCTGACCCGGATGTTGTCACCGATTTTCTTTTTGCTTTAGACAAAACATTTCCCGATAGAGCGGAATTTCGGCATTTCGAAGGCAATTCTGCCGCACATTTAAAAGCTTCTTGCGTTGGCGAAAGCGTGAGTGTACCAATACATAACGGACAACTTGCCCTTGGTACTTGGCAAGGCATCTATTTTTGTGAGTTTGATGGACCACGTTCTCGTAAGTTTTTTGTACAAATTATTGGCAACTAAGCTTGCATACATAAAAAAGGTGAAACTTTATTAAAAGTTTCACCTTTTTTTATATGTTTTTTATCCTCTAACTTTATTTAACACCGTTTCAACTTCGCTTGTTGTCAAAACCTTGCCGTACGATACTACTTTTCCGTCTACCACCAGCGCAGGAGTTGTCATAACGCCATAGCTTGCAATGGCCGAAAAGTCTGTCACATGATCAATAGCCGTATCCATGCCCAAGTTTTCAAGGGCTTCTTTTGTAGCTTGTTCCAGCTGATTACATTTTTTGCATCCCGAGCCCAATACTTTCACCGAAGCTCCGTCTGCTAAGTTTTCTTTTGCGGCTGCGATGCTTTGAGCATCAACACTTCCGCAACAACCCTCTGAAGCTTGATTTTCTGCTTGTGCCGGATTGCAACCACCTGCACAACCACATGGTGTTTCTTCTTTCTTTTTTCCAAAACCGAAAAGTGCCATTTTAAATCCTCCTAATTAACTGGTTTGTATTTTTATTTAATATTATACTTAATCGCAACCACAGCCAGACATAGACTTTCCTTTTTCAGGTGTCCAGCCTGTATCCTCGCCTACATAAGTGATTGCTCCGGCAGGACATAGGTTTCCGCATCCATGACAATGATCTATGCATTCTATCGGGTTTTCAACAACAGGCGATAAAGCTTTTTCTTTATTATAAACTCCATGCGTACACTTTTGAATACAAGCCCCGCATTCCAGACATTCTGTATAATCAATTACAGGATACCATGTTTGCGCCATCTTCAAACTCTCCTATATAAGCATATATTGAAATGCATTAAATAAATAGCCTACAATGATTATTCCCGTTGCACATATCGCAATGAATGCACCTAGCAACCTAGGTTTTACTGCCTTTTTCAGCATGATAAGCGACGGTAGGCTCAATGTGGTAACAGACATCATAAAGGCAAGAATTGTTCCCAGCTGTGCGCCTTTTCCAAGTAATGCCTCTGCAATAGGAATGGTTCCGAAGATATCGGCATATATAGGAATACCCACTATTGTTGCTAAAACAACACCAAACGGATTGTTGCTACCAAGTATACTTTCAATTATTTCCTGTGGTATCCAGTTGTGAATAACAGCGCCGATACCCACACCTATCAAAATATATGGAAACACTTTTTTGAATGTGGAAACCATTTGCTCTTTTGCGTATATCATACGATCTTTTTTTGTGAGGTCGGGCGAGTCTAGGTCTATATTTCCGGCATTCAGGATAAAATCTTCCACATACTTTTGCATGCCCATTTTATCCAGCAACGTGCCTCCGATTACCGCAATGGTTAAGCCAACTATAACATACACCACCGCAACTTTCCAGCCAAATATACTCATCAGTAGCACCAAGCTGCCGATATCCACCATGGGTGACGATATCAAAAAGCTGAATGTAACACCAACCGGTAATCCTGCGCTGGTAAATCCCATAAACAGCGGTATGGAAGAACAAGAACAAAAAGGCGTCACTGTGCCCAATAGTGCCGACACTATATTTGCCCAAATGCCTTTAAATCGGCTAAGTATTCTTCTACTTCTTTCGGGCGGAAAATAACTTTGGATATACGAAATAATGAAAATCAACGAACACAGCAAAACTGTTATTTTAATTATATCATATATAAAAAACTGTACACTGCCACCGATTGGTGAGGTGATATCAAGCCCAAACCCACTTAATATATTTCCCACTGTATCGTTCAACCACTTCATGCCCAAAACTTGCGTTTGCAAAAAATCCCAGGCCGACTTTGCTATTTCCATCACGAGCCTACCTTTCTTATGCCCAAAATCATCACATCAATATTTTTTGATTTGACATTAGTATACACCACCGGAGAGCAAAAGTCAACACTTAAATCAATAAAATTTGATTTAAGCAATTTATAATGCATTTCTGATAGATATTCACACGCAAATAAAGTGACCACCTTGGTTAAAGTGGCCACTCTGTGTTTGTTTACTGAAAGCTTAGCGCAAGCTATGCCTCTGCCGACTGCTGGAATTTCTCCTCGGCACGCTCTTCGTAGCGATGTGCCTCTGCCAACATCATGTCTTTCACCTTCATCAGACGAATTTGTGTGCTACGCTCGTTTTCGTCCAGCTTCATGGTGATTTGCTTGATAGTTTCCTGCATGCCCGGAATCATTACATATTCCAGCGCATTAACACGCCGCCGAGTTTTTTCAATCTCGGCCGCCATCAATTGACAGCTTTTTTCCACTTCTGCCAATTTCAGCATATCCGGCAACACATCAGCCACGCTCTTTACTGCATCGTCCAAGTCACCTGAAGTAAAGGCAAGGCCGTAAGAATATATGTTGCTTTCATCGGAGCTACGTGTCTTTATCTCGAAATTCGGCACAAGCACACTCATTATATTACGCTGAGAAGCTTCGATAGAAATCTCTTGGCTGGGCGCAAGCAAAGCAGTGTCCAGTACCTCGTCGCTCATTGAGGCTCTGGCCAACGCAAAGTTACCGGCCGCCATTTTGAGGCCTTCTTCCACTTTTTCACGCAAATCCTTATTTACCCGTACCAGCTCTAAAAACTGACGCATCAGCTCGTCCCGTTTATCTTTCAAAAGCTTGTGGCCGCGTTTGGCCGTTGTCAGCTTTCTTTTTGTACGGGTGAGCTCCATACGGGTTGGGTTCACCTGTTTTTTTGCCATGGGAACCTCCTGCATCCTTCTTTAGTCTTGATTATACACACTCTGCATCGCCATGCCTTGATAGTGATTTTCAACACTCAAGCACACGGCTATGCATTGTGTTTTCTTGCTTTTATACCTTATTTCAGCGTGTTTTATTCGCTTTTTGGTGCATAATACTCATCCAGGAACTTGTCGTTGATACGTTTCAGCTCAGAGCGCGGTAGTATGCGCAGTAGCTCCCAGCCAATGCTGAGGGTTTCTTCAATATCCCTGTTTGTCTCGTAGCCTTGGCTGACATATTTCGCTTCAAATTCATCTGCAAACTTAGCGTACAAAATGTCAATCTCGGTAAGTGCAGCTTCGCCCAACACCGTCATCAGCTCTTTTGCGTTTTTACCACGGCTGTATGCGGCAAACAACTGGTTCATTGTGTTGGCATGGTCAGCTCTGGTTTTGCCTTCGCCTATACCTTTATCTTTCAAACGAGAAAGACTGGGTAGCACGTCGATGGGTGGTTGCAAGCCTTTACGATACAAATCACGTGCCAAGATGATCTGACCCTCGGTGATATATCCGGTAAGGTCAGGGATGGGGTGAGTTTTGTCGTCTTCAGGCATGGACAAAATAGGAATCATTGTGATGGAGCCATTGTTGCCGTCAAGACGTCCTGCTCTTTCGTACAGTGTAGCAAGGTCGGTGTACATGTAGCCGGGATATCCACGACGACCGGGAACTTCTTTACGTGCGGCAGAAACCTCACGCAAAGCATCGGCGTAGTTTGTGATATCGGTCATGACAACCAAAACGTGCATGCCTCTGTCAAAAGCTAGATATTCTGCGGCAGTAAGACCCATTCGAGGAATAGCGATACGTTCTACGGCGGGGTCATTTGCTAGGTTGATAAACATAACAGCCCTGTCGATAGCGCCGGATTCTTTGAAAGAGTTGATAAAGAAGTTCGACTCTTCAAACGTGATACCCATGGCCACGAAAACCACAGCAAACGGATCTGAAGTACCACGCACCTTTGCCTGACGAGCAATTTGTGCGGCTAGCTGTGCATGTGGCAAACCACTACCCGAGAAAATAGGCAACTTCTGGCCACGAACCAAAGTGTTCAAGCCATCAATGGCAGAAACGCCTGTTTGGATAAACTCTTGTGGATATGAACGAGCCGAAGGGTTCATCGGCAAGCCATTGATATCACGGCGAAACTCCGGCAAAATGTCGGGGCCGCCGTCGATGGGACGACCAAGGCCGTCAAACACACGAGAAAGCATATCCTCGGAAACACCCAGCTGCATGCTACGCCCTAAAAAGCGCACTTTGGAGTTTTCAAGGTTGATACCACTGGCAGACTCAAACAGCTGTACCAGTGCGTTGCCACCGTTTATTTCAAGTACCTTGCAACGGCGACGCTCACCGCTGGCAAGTTCAATCTCGCCAAGCTCGTCGTAGGCAACATCTGAAACGCCACGTACCAACATAAGAGGGCCTGCTACCTCTTGTATGGTTCTATACTCTTTTGGCATCAGATTTCCTCCTTCTGCTTTTGTACAAGTTCTTCTATTTCACGATCTATTTCGTCGTTGATGCGTTTGTATTCGGCTTCAACTTTATCTGCTTCCAGATACTTGATACGGCCGATAGCCTCGCGAATACTCAGCTTTGCCAAGTCGTTTACATTAACGTCTTTTTCCAAAGCTCTTTGTGCTGCGTCGTAATAATCAAGCACCAAAGACATCATTTTATATTGCTTTGGCAGTGGGCTGTATGTGTCCACATCATGGAAAGCATCTTGGTGCAAAAGGTCCTCACGAATACTACGTGCGGCTTCCATTTTCAGGCGGTCAGGCGGGCTAAGTGCATCCATACCAACCAGTTGCACAATTTCTTCCAGCTCGCTCTCTTCTTGCAACAACAGCATTATGCGGCCACGTTTTTCCATCCAGTCAGATTCAACTTCGGCGTCCAGCCACTTGCCCACATCGTCAAGATATAGCGAGTAACTTGTCAGCCAGTTGATTGCCGGGAAGTGACGTGCATACGCCAGCTGAGCATCAAGACTCCAGAACACTTTCACGATGCGAAGTGTAGCCTGTGTAACCGGCTCGGAAATATCACCACCTGAGGGGGATACCGCACCGATAACAGAAAGCGCGCCTTCTCTTTGCTCGCTACCTAATGTGACCACACGGCCTGCACGTTCATAGAACTGCGCCAAGCGGCTGGAAAGATATGCGGGATAACCTTCCTCACCGGGCATCTCTTCCAAACGTCCGCTCATCTCACGCATGGCCTCGGCCCAACGAGAGGTAGAGTCAGCCATCAAGGCTACCGAGTAGCCCATGTCACGGAAATATTCCGCAATGGTAATACCTGTGTATACAGACGCTTCACGCGCCGCCACCGGCATGTCGGAAGTGTTTGCAATCAGCACGGTACGTTCCATCAGGCTTTTGCCTGTTTTCGGGTCTTTCAGCTCGGGGAACTCCAGCAAAACGTCGGTCATCTCATTGCCACGCTCGCCGCAACCGATGTATATAACGATATCGGCATCGGCCCATTTTGCCAGCTGATGCTGAACCACTGTTTTACCGCTACCAAACGGTCCCGGTACAGCGGCAGTACCGCCTTTTGCGATGGGGAACAATGTGTCTACCACACGTTGACCTGTTATCAGCGGCACGTCCGGAGAAAGTTTTTGTGCATACGGACGACCTTTACGTACCGGCCAACGTTGCATCAGTTGCAACGGTACATCGCCTTTTTCTGTCTCAACCACGGCCACTGTTTCTTCCACAGTATATGCGCCGCTGTCGATACTTTTCAGCTTGCCTGTAATGCCGGGAGGTACCATGATTTTATGTAGTACCACATCGGTTTCTTGCACTGTGCCGACAACGTCGCCACCTTGAACTTCGTCGCCTGCTTTCATTTTAGCATCAAACTGCCATTTAGTATCTCTATTAAGGCTGGGTACCTCAACACCGCGCTCCAGTCTGTCACCAATTTTAGCTTTAATAACTTCCAGCGGGCGCTGAATACCATCGTAAATACTTTGGATAAGGCCGGGGCCAAGCTCCACGCTCATCGGCATACCGGTACTTTCCACCGGTGCGCCGGGGCCAAGACCACTTGTCTCTTCATATACCTGTATACTGGCCTGGTCGCCATGCATTTCTATAACTTCGCCTATCAGACGGCTGTCCGACACACGTACCACGTCAAACATATTGGCGTCGCGCATGCCCTCAGCAATAACAAGCGGGCCGGCCACTTTCAGGATGGTGCCTTTACTGCTCATATTGTGAATCATCCTCTCATGTAGTTATCAGTTGCCTTGCTTGAGTCATTAGTTGTATATACTTTAGCACATATCACTATCTCTTAATCCCTGCGCTTCCAGAAACGTGCATTTACTCCGCGTATTGTTCCATTTTTAAAACTATACGTTTTATAAAGAAACACAGCGGCTAAACAACTAACAACTACCTGATTACTTTGCATATAACACCGCAAAGCTTTGATTAAAGTTAGTCGTTTCCGAAAATAATGTCAGAGCCAACAGCCTGCTCCACACTTCTGCGCACTTGTTGCATACCGATGCCTGTGTTCCCGGACACGCCGGGAATGGCAATTACCGCCGGTAATGCACGCTCACGGTACACGTCTAAATCTTCGCCCAGTGCAGAATAAAGAGATTCCGGCATATAAATGATGGCATATCCGCTTTCTGCCAGTTGGCGCAAAGTGCGAAGTGCCTCAATATGTTCTTTCACCGGGAAAATCTCTATTCCCACCGAAGCAAACCCATAAATACTGTCTCTGTCTCCCAGTGCGGCAATTTTATACATAGGTTTCACGCAACCTTTCTTGCAATACAGCACTGTCTAGATTGTTGATCTTTGCCGATGCTATCAGACGTACCATTTTGATCTCGTTTTCTCTGCCCAAAATGAACGCGGCTATCGGCTCAATTGAAAAGTAGTTATTCCGCTGAGGTTTAATCAGCTCTATCATCTGGTTATCACACCAGCGCTCAAACATAGCCATAGATGTTTTTATCATATCTACGGAATTTCTATACTCTGTTCCGGACAAATATGCACACACTGACTCAAACCCGTCAGCGGCCGCCTTGGCTAGCTCTGATGCATTTAGTGTGCCTGCATCCACAATAGCCTTCATGCAAAAATCGATGTTTTTTTGCATACGTGCACAACGAACCGCACTTTTAATGTTGGCGGAGTCTATCGTCAATACCACGTATCTGCGTAAAAGCTCGCTCTCGCTTTCTTTGCCTGATTTATCCATGCTGATAAGAGCCGCTTTGTCGATAACCATATCACATTGCTGGCCGCTAGCTGTATGAGCTAATACCTCATATGCCTCGCGTCCTGCCTGAGCCATATCGGCCGGCAAATGTGAAAAGTCATGATCACTGGCTGCTTTTATGATGGTTTCCAGCGGTATTGTGCCATATTTTTGAAAGTATTTACTACTTTCATCTTCGTCTGTATCGCCTGTGTAGGCCAGCTTGATGGCCGCTTTAAGGTTGTGATAGTCGTTAGACATCAAAAACACATTAAACGGTGACAAATCGTCCATCAGCTCGCTTACCAACGCCCATGTGCGATCTGTTTCAAAAGCCACCAGTGCGTCCGGGTCATTGGGCGGCAAGTCAGGCGTGCCCCAGCCTTTGTCAGAAAGATAACGGAACACTTCCGCTATGCTTTTTGCTGCAATCAGCTGTTGCATATCCTGCACACTTAACAGGCCACGCTCACTTGCATGCACCCGTGTTACTGCGAATACATAATCATCTTTTCCTGCCACAACGCCCCTCCTTTCAGGTGATTTTGTGCTTTAGTTTATGCAAACAATGTATCGCGAATCAAGTCCGCAAACTCATCTGCGCGAGTGTCAAAAATAGCGGCAAAGGAACAGTTTTCCTCTACATCACCATATTTCAGCACAAATCCACCGTCGATGGGACGGGTAGCATCCGACACTGTAAGCTGCACATCTTTTGCCACAGCAGCCTTTACTTTTTTCTCGAAATCTTTCGGCAAACGCTTTTTGTCAGCTTCGCTTAGCATCAATTCGCCCTGGCCTGTATGAGCGGTGACGGCTACCAAACGAACTATCAAGTCAAAATAAGCGTCTTGTGGCAAATCATATAGCGAATCTCGTGCTTTTTGTAAGGTTTCGGCCAGTAATTCTTGCTTTGTGGCCAAAATGTGCTGGCGTCGCTGCAGCGCAATGGCGCCTTCACGGTTCTTTTCCATATCGGACACGTCGCTACTTGCCGCGGTTTCAATGCGACTTACAACCTGTGCCGACTCAGCCTTGGCAGCTTCCACTATTTTTTTAGCTTCATTTGTAGCGCTTTCTATGGCTTTTTCAGCCTCTACTGCTGCCTCGTCTTTAATTTCAGCTATAATCTTCTCAAGTCCTGTCAAGCGTCAGACCCTCCTTTACAAAATATTGTTGGTATGGGCCTTCGCTTAAATAGGCATGGCGGCTACGCCACCCAAAGCGATAAAAGCAATCAAAAGTGCCAAAATAGCATACATTTCCACCATGACGGGGAACAACATTGATTTACCAAACTGGTCGGGACGTTTGATAACAAGATTGATACTTGCTACACATGTTTTTGCTTGATGGATGGCCGAGAACATGCCCACAATACCGATAGGCAAGCATACTGCTAAGTAGCACAAGCCTTTTACTATGCTAATTGTGGAAGCGTCGCCACCTGTGATACCAACGCTACCCATGGCAATGATGCCGATCAAAAAGCCGTAAATACCTTGTGTGGCCGGTAGAAGCTGTAGAATCAAAACACGTGCAAACAACGAAGGTTCATCAACAAGAGCAGCTGCTGCAGCTTGACCTGCCTGTCCTACACCTTTGGCCGAGCCGATACCCGGCAACAATACAGCTATAGCTACCCCAAATGCGGCAAAAGCCGGTCCGAGAAATGTTTGTAAATCAGCGAATGTCATAACTATTTTTCCTCCACTATTTTATAGTATTTTGTATTCATTCCAAAAGGCTTAAACTTACGTCCGTCACCTTCATAGAATTTCCCGAAAAATTCAATGTACTCAAGCCTGTTCGAGTGCACATAAGCGCCCAGTACATTAATGCCAAAGTTCATGCCGTGGCCCGCTGCAAATATCATTATAAATACAATAGCACCTACCACGCCACCACCAGCCATAACACCCAGCTCATTCATAACGCTACCAACAACGCCACTGGCAAGGCCCAGCGCCAAAAGACGTGCATATGACAGCGTGTCTGAAAGCCATCCTGACAATGCATTGTACAAAGCATACACGCCCTGCAAAATGCGAAGAGCCCAGTTTTTACTTTCCCTGCCACCAAACAATACAGTTCCCAGAGCGCCTATACCGGCAAGTACATAGCAAATTTGTGTACCTATCGGAGGTAGTGTAACCCTGAATCCTGCCAAGTTTGCAAACATATCACTGCCGCAGAACACCACAGCAAGCGAATACCAAATAAGCAGCGGGAATACGGTGTCGTATACAACACTTGCGGGATCGCCGTTTTTGACATTTTTGATAGCACGCATAATGTAGCCTGCCGACAAATGCACAATACCAATAGCCAAGCAGAACACAAGCATCAACATAGGCTCATCGGTAATGTAGAACCAAACGGGTGGAATGGAAACTTCTGTTCCGAAGAACGTTTTACTTACAACGTCTACCACATCTCCGAAATAGCTGGAGTAGATAATTCCCCAGAACATGGTACATGCGCCACACCAGAAGAACATGCGTATGTTTTTGCTCCAGTTGGGTTCCATATTTTTGAACTTCAGTAGGCAATATCCACATACCGCTACAATAATAAGTCCATAGCCTGCATCGCCAAACATCAGTCCAAACATAATGTAGTAGAAAACCGACATGACCCCGCTTGGGTCGATATCTTTCTTGCCGGGAACACCATAGCTTTCCACAATGCCCTCGACAGGCTCTGAGAACCAATTGTTTTTCAGCTTCACCGGTACAGTGTCACCCGGCCTCTCGGCCTCCTGTAACTGTACATCGCAGTCAAACTTGCTTATCAGTTCTTCTTTTAGCTTTGCCGAGTCTTCCGCCGGAAGATAACCACTAAGCACAAACGCATGCTTTGAAATCATCGATTTCGATACCACGTCATAGCGTTCTGCACGCATGGTCATGTTGTCTTGCAGGTATTTGAAATCTTCCCTGCGTTCATCCAGCGCAATTATCTTTTCCGTTGCTGTTTTGATGGTTTCTTCCGCCTTGGTGCACACTTCGTCCAATCGAGCTGTTTGCTCTTTTGGAGTATATGCGCTTGCCGACGACGGACGAGCAAACCCAACAGCCCTTAGTGCATCTTCTGTCTGTGCGGTGAAGCGATTTGGCGCTATCACCAAAAGGCATGTCTGAAACTTACTGTGGGAGATAATCTCCACATGTACCGGCGACAAGTCGGGCTGAGCCTCTGCCATTTTTTGTAAAATGGTATCCAGCGGCTGGTCCCCTTCTAGTGAGCCTATGAACACCGATGTTTTTTTCGTGCCTGCAAATGTCTGCGGAACACTTAAATCCATCCATGGTTTCAGGGCTTCTTTGCCGGCCTCTGCGCGGATAATTTCCGCTTTAGCTTCTGTGATGTTTTTTTGCAACCTCACCACTTTGTTTGCGGCACGAAGTGTGTCGTCTTGCAGTTTTTCAAAAGCTTCGTTTGTTTTCACGTCCACGGCCTCACGGCCTTGCAAAAACGCTAGCCCTCCACCTTTTTTAGGCACATGCTTTGCTAAAATACCTAAAGCTTCTTCGGCAATTTCAGCGTTTCTTTGTAGCAAACCTTGCACTGCCACGGTGTCGGTTTTTTGAAAAACTTCATCTTCTGCACCTGTGTCGCTTACATCTACTACTCCTCGTCTTTGCAAAAGCTCTAATATTTTCTTAGAGTCTCTGCGCATCGCACAAAGAGTAATTTGTTCCATTGGCATAACAGCCATTCTGTAAAAATCCCCCTTTCCTTTCAGGGTTGATATTGATCACTTAAAGTAAACCAAAGAAAACCGACCCAATAAAAATCAGGCCAGTGCTTCTACTATCATTTTCACTGCTGCATCTTGAGACGCACGTGCCTTGCTACGCAAAGCGTCCATCTCGCCGGAAAGGTTTTGCAGTGCTTTTTCGGATTCTTCTTTACTCTTTGCTTGTGCCGCCGCCAAAACATCGCTTGCTTTAGCGCGTGCTGATTTTTCTGCATCTTTAGACAAACGAACTGCCTCCGCACGGGCATCTTCAACTATCTGAAGCGCCTTGTGTGTAGCTTGGCGTGCAGTTTCTTCTGCCTGTGCTTCTGTTTTTCTGACCATTTCAACCGAATTATCTGCCAATCATATCACCTCGTTTTACTGCATTTATATGTTTTTTTACTGAAGCAACGAAGATATTAAACTCGCACCAAAATTACTTTGGCACGCAAAGCACTCTCAAATTCGATATATCTAAATCTTTTAACTATCTCCATAATATCAAATACTAATTTAAAAAACAAGAATTTTGTTTCAATATCATATAATACTTCTTAAATTTACATTTTTTACATCTATTTTTATTATAAAAAACACAACTTTATGACTATTTTGTGACTAACCATTTCACTTTTATCACCTACACATATGTCCTTTTTACGCGAGAAGCCAGCGCCGACGTAAGCCCACACCCTTCATTCCCGCCAATAAGTAAAGACACTTTTTGTGAAGACAAAAACTTTCCGCCCTCACTATATCCAAAAAACACCACTTCATCATCTATGCTACATTCAATGTTTGTCACGTCGATAAAACACTGATCCATGCATGTTCCTAAAATATTGGCGTTCTTTCCCGCCACCAGCACAGGCGCTTTACATTCAGCCAACGCCTGCGGCAGGCCATCACCATACCCTATACCCACCGTGGCCACCGTTGTTGTTTTATCCATAGCAATGCCCTCGCCATATCCAAGGCGCTGTGTCGGCTGTAGTGTACGTATATTTGTCACCCAGCTGCGCCATGTGGCCACCTCTTCAATATCACCAAATGGTTTTGTGGGATGATCCATATATAGGCGTCTGCCTATGCGCACAGCATCATAATAACATTCTTTGCCCAGTTCAATGGCTGCACTGCCGGCAATATGATATCTTTTTGCGCAAATGCCAGCTTCTTTCAGCTGAGCTATCCCTTGCTCAAACATATCACACTGATTTTTTGAGCGCACATCATCCTGTGCATCGGCAAAGTGAGAAAACACCCCTCTTACCTCTATTTGCTCTTTTGCGGCATCTATCTCGTTTATCAAGTGCTCTAGCTCTTCGCCCGGCATCAAACCAATTCGGTTTAGACCTGTTTCCAATTTTATTTCCACTTTGGCTTTTACGCCCAGCTTTATTGCTATATCCTTTAATAAAGGAATAAGGCCCAGGCGGCCCACGGCTATTGTCACGCCGGATTCCACAGCAGCTTTTGCCACAAACGACGGTATGCCGCCAATTACCAGGATTTCTTTTTCCACGCCGCATTCACGAAGCTTTAGTGATTCCGACACATTCGATACTGCTATCACTTTTATAGCATCCACTTTGGCCACTTCTTGCCCGATGTGTGCCAGGCCAAGGCCGTATGCGTTGTCTTTTAGAACAGGTATAAGCATTACATCATGCGGTAAACTTTGCAAAATTGTCTGTATATTTTTATGTAGTTTATTTATATTCACCACAAGTTCCGAGTTATATATATTTGTTTTTTCCATGTTATTACTCACTTTTCTTTTGTAAAAAGCACATTCCTACTTTGCCTATTTTTGTACGCATCATTATTATAGCATTTATGGCAATATTGGCAAGCGGTTTCCCTAAAGGCCACAGCTACTGTATATTTTGCATAAATATTCTTTTTACTATTGACCTTTCAGCTTTAAAGCGATATACTCAAACATAATCTTGTTTTATTTGACATGATTTTTTATTTGTTTATACATTAAAGGAGATTTACATGAAAAAGTTACTTGCTGTTTTACTTATTATGATGTTGGTTCTATCTTTTGCCGCTTGCTCCGGCGAAAGTGCACCTGCTGAAAGCACTCCTGCCGAAAGCGCACCTGCTGAAAGTGCCGCCGAAAGCACAGGCGAAGAAGAAGCTACCACACCCGACATGGACGTTCTTGTTTATGGTACTTCACCCGATTATCCTCCCTTTGAGTTCCGTATTTTAGAAGACGGCCAAGACACAGTGGTGGGTATCGACGTATCTCTAGCATATCAAATTGCCGAGGATATGGGCACCGAACTACAAATCACCGACATGAGCTTTGACACTCTTTTGAACCTGATGGCTAAAGGCGAGTGCGACATGGTTATTGCTGCTATGGAAACCACTCCCGAGCGTGAAAACGCTGCCACTCCATCTGATCCTTACTACACAGATCTTCCTGCCATGATTTTGGTGAAGGAAGAAAACATTGACCAATTCACTTCTTTTGAGTCTTTCGACGGCTTGTCTGTAGGCGCACAAAGTGGCACCACAAAAGCCGACATGATTGGCGAGTTTATGCCCGGCGCTACAGCACTATTGATACCCGGCGTTACCGATTTGATTAACAGCCTTACTTACGACAAATGCAGTGCTTTGATTTTGGACGGCGCTGTTGCTTTGCAATATGCTGAAGCTCACGAAGGTCTTGCTGTTATCGAAGTTGAAGAAATGGCTTTGGGCGAAGCACTTCCTTATTGCGTATGGGTAGAAAAAGACGATCCTAAAGGTCTACTTCCTTCCATCAACGCTACCATTGCTAAAGTGTTGGAAGACGGCAGCATGGACGCTTTCATCGAAGAAGCTAACGAGCTAAGCAGCTCTGCTCTTGAGTAAATTTTACACCATTTTTTATATTATAACTTTTATGACCACTGCACGGCAGTCGCTGTGCAGTGGCTCGTTTATATACATGCTGTAGAAAGGATAATACCCAATGGAAGAATTTTTATTTAGCGAGGCAGGGTTTTTAAACTTTAGTTTCTTGCCTAAATATGGTATTTATTTTATCCAAGGTGTGCAGTACACCTTGTTGCTTTCTGTTGGTGCCGTTTTGT
>CAYJIG010000005.1:0-69033 GCA_964370165.1 uncultured Oscillospiraceae bacterium | reverse complement strand
TGTCAGCAACGCCGATTTCGATACCATCAGCAACTAGTTTAAAGAACGGGTTAGCAAGAGTTTTAACAACTGCGCCGAATTCGTAAGCCATTACTTCGCCTTCAGCTTCTTCGCCACCTTCTTCAGCCATGCTGGAAGCGGGAGCTTCGCTGGCAGGAGCTGCTTCGCTAGCAGGTGTGGAAGTGGCTTCAGTACCACCGCAAGCGGCAAGAACTGTTACCAGCATAAGTGCAACAAGTGCAAGTGCAAGATACTTCTTCATTTCTTAGTCCTCCAAAAATTTTTTTATTAATCTAAAGGAAGTTTTACCTTCCTTTGATCACATAGTTAATTAAGAACCCGGAACTGATTTCTTTTTCATGCCCAGTTTCTTACGGATGTTTTCGCCCAAAGTATCTTTGATAGAGTCAAAGTATACAGCGAACAAAATAACCAAACCTTTAGCAATTTGTTGATAGTAGAACTCAAGTCTCAGCATGTTCATGCCGTTGTTGATAACGCCTAGAATCAACACGCCGATTAGTGTGCCGCCCAAAGTACCATAGCCACCACCGAAGCTTACACCGCCAAGAACGGATGCTGCAATGGCCTCACCTTCGTAGCCTTCACCTGCGCTGGGCTGGCCACTAAGCATACGAGAAGTAAGTACGATACCTGTCATGGAAGCCATGAATCCACTAATCATAAAGATGATAACTTGGATACGTTTTACGTTGATACCGGAGTGGATGGCAGCTTCCTTGTTGCCACCAATAGCATATACGTGACGACCAAAACGTGTTTGGTTCAAAAGTGTTGTGAAGATAAGATATACTACAGCCATCAAGATAACCGGATAAGGTAGCTGGAACTCAATACCAAATAGGCTAAGATCAAAGTTACCATTACCAAAGCTGTTCAGTGCTTCATTGTTAGAGATAATGGGATAGCCTGCGGGGATAAAGTAAGCAACACCACGCATGGTCATCTGCATTGCCAATGTTATGATAAAGTAAGGCAGTGTGGTGTAAGCAACAAACATACCGTTGATAGCACCGGTGATCATGCCCATTACCAAAGCAGCTATGATAGCCAATGGCAAAGGCACATTCATTGTTTCAACCAGTGTAACCACCAAAAGGCCGCCGGCAGCACATACCGAACCAACCGAAAGGTCAACACCACCGATCAAGATAACAAGGGACATACCAACTGCGATCATACCATTAATGGTATTTTGACGGAAAATGTTTACGATGTTGTCAACTGTGAAAAAGTTTTCTGAGCCAAAGCTTACAACGATACAAAGAACTATCAAACCAATCAATGTACCTGTATGTAGTTGAAAATATGTTTTAATCCCTCTTACGATGGGATTCTGGCGCTTGATGCCAGCTCCGTTTTCGTTCTGCATGCTTATTCTCCTCCTGCTGCTAATTTCATCACATTTACTTGTGTCAATGGCTCATCTTGAGAATCCAAAATGCCTGCCACATGACCCTCACGCATTACAACCACACGGCTACTCAAGTTGATAATTTCCGGCAAATCGGAAGATATCATTATGATAGAAAGGCCTTCGCTGGCCAGACGGTTGATTAATGCATATATTTCTGCTTTGGCACCCACGTCAATACCACGAGTAGGCTCATCCAAAATCAGATATTTAGGCTCTGTTGCCAGCCATTTCGAAATAACCACTTTTTGTTGGTTACCACCGGACAAGTCAGCACAGCGCTGTCCCGGACCTGCAGACTTAATACGCAAGCTTTGACCATACTGCTCAATAATTGCGTTTTCTTTTTTGCTGTTGACGCCAACAAGTTTAATGAATTTTTTCAAAACAGCCAATGTCAAGTTAAAGCCCATTGTGTTTCCTAAAACCAGACCGGCACCTTTACGGTCTTCCGGCACCAGCGCGATGTGATTGTTCACAGCGTCTTTTGTACCATTAATGGATACTTTTTTGCCTTCGAGGAAAATTTCGCCCGAATCTATTTTATCAAGGCCGAAAATAGCACGTGCCAGCTCTGTACGTCCGGCACCCACAAGACCTGAAAAACCAAGAATTTCGCCTTTGCGAAGTTCAAAACTCACTCCGTGCAATCTGTCGTTCACATAGTCTTTCACCTGCATAACAACTTCGCCACCAACAGGAGGATCACCTGCATACATGTTTTCAACCGGACGACCTACCATCATTGCAACCAGCTCATCAGGTGTGGTTTCACTTACTTCACGAGTACCAACGTATTCGCCGTCACGAATAACGGTAACACGATCACCAATGGTGAAGGTTTCGTTCAAGCGGTGAGATACATATATGATGCACACGCCTTCTTCTTTAAATCGTGCAATAGTTTCAAACAATGCATCGATTTCTCTGTCTGTAAGAGAAGCAGACGGCTCATCCATGATAACAATTTTTGCTTCTTGTGATAACGAACCGGCAATTTCAACCATTTGTTGTTGTGCAATTGACAGCTCACGCACAAGTGTATTAGCTTTTAGGTCCATTTTCAAACGATCTAGCAGTTTCTGTGCTTCATAGGCCATTTGTTGTTTGTCTACAAACCCCAGTTTACCTTTGTGTTCTTCACCGCGGTAAATGTTCTCGGCAATTGTCATGTTTTTACACATGCTCAACTCCTGGTGAATAATCGTAAGCCCTTTTGCTTTTGCATCAATAGGATTGCGAATTTCCACTTGTTGTCCATCGATTTTTATATGGCCTTCATCAGCCTTATAAATACCACTCAAAATTTTGAGCAATGTGGACTTACCGGCACCATTTTCGCCCATAAGAACATGCACTTCGCCTTTTCGTGCTTCAAAGTCCAGCGTTTTCAAAGCATGAACACCGCCGAACCGCTTGTCAATACCTATCATTTCCAAAATTGTGTCTTGCGGCAATGATCTTCCTCCTCTCAAGCGATAACCTCTGCATAGAATTTCAGATTTTCATTCCTCTACTGCGCTTAAACTTCATGACCTGTACTTACTTGTCATCTGTCGTGTATTTCTGTTTATGCATTTATCCACAACGCTCCGCACTAAATACAATGTGGTCAACAATGTGTCATAATGTGCACAAAACTTATTACACTAATGCTCAAACTAATATCGAAACATGCGAGGTACGCGATCATTATAGCACAGGAAAAAAATGATTGCAATCATTTTGAGCAAATTAAATTATTGACATTTTGATGACAAAAGTCTATCATTGTTGAATATAAATAAATATTTATTATGAATTTTATACAAATTTCCTATATATTTCAGCAAAACGTCTTTAATAATTTGGAAATATATTTTTCACAATTTGACTAGTCCAAAAAAAAATTGTATATATTATATAAAATTTAATATTTCAGGAGGGTATCATGGCCTATTTAACACTGGATATCGGAACTTCTAACATCAAATGTGCTTTGGTTGATCACGATGGAACTTTTTTGGATCTACAAAAAGTAGAAAATCAGGTTTCTACCAGTAGCAAAGGTTATGTGTACTACCAGCCTGAACTGCTGTGGAAAGTCACAAAAGAACTAATTAAGAAAGTGGTGGCCACAGCTACTGCGCCTATAGAAGGTATAGGCATTGCTGGCATGGCTGAAAGCGGGCTACTTTTAGATTATGCCACTTTAAAACCAATTTCTCGTATTATGCCATGGCATGATTCAAGCGCACGAATAGTTTTTCCCGAGATTTTAAAGGAGCGTAGCGCAGAAGATCTTTACTACCAAGCAGGAATCCACCTGAACCCGAAAGTAGGCCTTGCAAAAATATTACAGCTTCGCAAGCTGTATCCCGACTTGCCTAAGAAAGCGTTTTGGCTGTCTGTGCCTGATTATATATGTTTTCAGCTGACCGGTGAGCGTGGCACAGATCCCACCTTGGCTGTACGCACTTATGCATACGATATCAAAACCCGCTCTTATGACGAGGCGTTCTTAAACAAGTTTGATTTAGCCGGCGAGTACTTTCCGCCTGTGTTTCATTGCACCGAAGCCGTTGGTAGCGTAACAGCATCCCGTAGCAAAGAGTTGGGCCTACCCATTGTTCCTGTTTGCATCGGTGGCCACGATGATATTTGCACCGCCGTAGCCTGTGGTGCATGGGCACCCGGTAATGTGTTGAATTCCATGGGTACCGCAGAGGCTTTGATTGGACTTCGCGAAGAATTACCTCTCACCCATAAAGATTTTGAAAGCGGTGTACATTATGGCATATATCCCGTTGATGGCCTTCAGTTTTGTATCGGCGGGGTAAATAACTCCGGCGGTAGCGTAGAGTGGCTACGTGAGCTGAATCCATTCCATAAGCTAAGCTACTCTGACATTGATGCCCTTGATGATGCTATCGACACTGTTCCCGAAGATTTATTATTCTTCCCATACCTTGCAGGACGCCATGCTTCTGCACACGACTCCGAAAGCCTTGCCACATTCTACGGCCTCAGCCGACGCCATACTTTGGCTGATTTCTACAAAGCTATCAGTTTTGGTGTTTCTGTAGAAATCAAAATGCTTTTGAATGATTTTGGTATAGACCCTACTAAAATTATTGCTTTGGGCGGTGGCACAAATAATAAAACATGGATGCAAATCAAAACAAACCTATTTGACGCCGACGTTTATGTTCCCACCGAAAAGGAAGGCTCATTAAAAGGTGCTGCTGTGGCCGCTTCCGTAATGTGTGGCCATCACAAGGACTTAACCGCCGCCATGAAGGCTCTTTCTTCTGAATATTCCCATATATACCATCCCGAGGCACAACATAGACAAGCTTATATAGATATCTTCAATACCTATCAGCAAAAACTTTCACTTATTTATCCATAAACAATCAAAATGTCCGAAGAAACAATTAAGTTTCTTCGGACTATTTTATTGCCGTTTTTGTCGCCTCAACATTTGTGCAGTTATCCAATCTTTTTTGTGAAAATACATAAACTAATTTTAATGATATTTTGCCTGAAATGACACTCCCTTACATTATATATAAGACAACTTCATATATAATGTTATTTATGCCGGCTATATTTTCAGCATTTTTCCGGCTGCATATTCAGTTTTAAAACTCTGTTTTATTGCGCCTATTTTCAGTCGCCTATCCAGCTAGATTTCTTTTCCCACACAGCTTTATTTTTATTCAAAGACTCCCATACCGACAAAATTCGCTGATTTTTGCTGCCTCTAAATCGCAGTGTGAGGTCTTTCTCCGCTTCCAAAAAAGGCCCGTCTATCAAAACGTCTAAATATCTCAGTAAATCTTTTTGCTCGTGTGTGCTTTTATAAAGCTGCTCAAATGTATATCCGCTATAAGCGGCAATCTCATACCCATCTGTTTTCAGTTTTTTCGCAAGCAACGTCAAGTTTTTTGCCTGACAAAAAGGCTCGCCGCCCGAAAATGTCACCCCGCCACATAAAGGGTTAGCCTTAATACTGTTATATATCATATCAACGTCCATTATCTCGCCGCCTGCGAATGGGTGTGTGGCCGGATTGTGGCAGTTTGGGCAAGCATGAGGACACCCCTGCACAAAGATAGCACAGCGCAGCCCGGGCCCATCCACAATAGAATCCATCACAAATCCACCTTCAGCTAATATCAAGCTATTTCCCGGCAGACTCTTCCAAAATGCCATCATTTTCCCCTTTCACAAGCAATTGCCATTTCCCCTGTCTTTGCAAGGAGAAATGGCAAAATATATGTGCGTTCAATATTAATTTTGCGTTATAGCTTATCAGCCCGCCATATCTTGCTTTTGAGCAATCATGTCATGCTTGATGCGGTCGTTCTCTTCCGCCTTTTTTGCGTCGTTCCATTTATCCATTGTGCCCACAAGATAGCCTGTGATGCGACGAATACGCTCAAATCCTACCCCTTGTCCCACTTGTTGCTTTTCCATTATGCATACTCCTCTTTAAGTTGTTTTCTGCGTGTATCGGCAATTTATGCGTGTCCATACAGTTCTGACATATACGGATATTGCTTTTTCAGCTCTTCCAGTTTTTGTGGGTCTATAGCCTCTCCATCTTTGCGGCCACACCTAGGGCAAACCTCGCCAATGATACCAACATACCCACAAACAGGGTCTCTATCCACCGGATGGTTTATACTGCCATATCCCACACCGGCGTCATGCATACAACGTACCACCGACATAAATGCTTCCAGGTTTTCAGCAGTATCGCCGTCCAGCTCCACATAAGTAATGTGTCCTGCAGGCGTCATGGCGTGGTATGGTGCTTCTATTTGAATTTTTTCAAACACCGGAACGGAATAATAAACCGGCACATGGAAACTGTTTGTGTAATAGTCTTTATCGGTAACCCCGGAAATTTCGCCGTATCGTTTTTTATCCATGCGTATGAATCTGCCCGACAATCCTTCTGCCGGTGTTGCCAGCAAGGTGAAGTTCATCTTCATTTCTTTGCCTTTATTAGTGCAGAAATCATGCATATGCTGCACAATAGCAAGGCCTTTTTCCTGCATGTCGGCGCTTTCGCCGTGGTGGCGACCATACAAAGCTTTCAAAGTCTCGGCAAGGCCGATAAACCCAATAGAAAGTGTGCCGTGTTTCAGCACTTCACGGATTTCATCGTCCGGACCAAGGTGTTTTGAGTCCATCCACACACCCTGACCCATCAAAAACGGAAAATTGCGCACTTTTTTCTTTGCCTGAATTTCATATCTATCCAGTAGTTGTTGCGCCACCATTTCCAGCATAGAATCAAGTTTTTCGTAAAACGCTTTCTCGTCTTTGCCGGCTTCAATCGCAATACGTGGCAAGTTGATTGATGTGAAAGATAGGTTTCCTCTTCCATATGCTGTTTGCCGCGTAGGATCATAGTTATTTCCCATCACACGAGTGCGGCAACCCATGGTTGCGACTTCTGTTTCGGGACGATTAGGCTGATAATATTGCAAATTAAACGGCGCGTCCAGATTAGTGAAATTCGGGAATAGTCGCTTGGCACTACACCTGCAAGCTAGCTTGAACAAGTCGTAGTTTGGGTCGCTTTCGTCATAGTTCACACCCTTTTTCAGCTTGAAAATCTGAATAGGGAAAATCGGTGTTTCGGAATGTCCAAGACCCGATTCTGTGGCCGCCAGCACATTTCTCACCACCATGCGTCCTTCCGGCGATGTGTCTGTGCCGTAGTTTATGGAAGAAAACGGTGTTTGCGCACCGGCACGTGAATGCATGGAGTTCAAGTTATGAACCAAAGCTTCCATGGCCTGATATGTGCGTCTGTCCGTTTCTTTTTCAGATGTCTTTTCAGCGAAATCAATAGCCTTGCACAAGACATCTTGCGCCACTTCATCTTTCATGTCAGCTTTCAGCTGCTGTGTAAACTTTTCACTGCCGCTTAGCCTGGGCGCTTCGCCTGAAGTTTTTTCTGCTGCGCGACATATTTCTTTGCAACGTTTAATCGTCCATTTTTCCATGTCGCTGTCTAAAAGTTGCAACGCTTTTGCCAAATTCTCCGCAAACACGCGCTTATATGTTTTTGCAACGCCTTGAGCAATGCCAAAATCAAAGTTTGCGATACTTTGGCCGCCGTGCTGATCATTTTGGTTGCTTTGTATCGCAATGCAGGCAAGTGCCGCATAGCTTTGCACGTCTTGCGGCTCCCGCAAATATCCGTGACCGGTGGAGAACCCACCTTTAAACTGCTCTATCAAATCAATCTGACAGCATGTAGTGGTCAAAGAATAAAAATCAAAGTCGTGTATATGTATCCAGCCGTCTTTATGAGCATTCGCATGATCTCTTGTCAGCAAATGTGAGCTGTTGTATGCTTTTGCCGCGGCCGAACCAATCTGCAACATACTACCCATGGCAGTGTTACCATCTACGTTAGCGTTGTCACGCTTTAGGTCGGATTTGCGAGCATCTGCGTTAGTGATTTCATCAAACGCCTTCATCAGCGACGTGTTCGAGTCACGAACATGGGTGCGCTGAGCACGATATAAAATATAGCTTTTGGCGGCTTCCTCGTACCCGGTACGCATCAGCGCCTTTTCTACCTCGTCTTGAATTTCTTCTATCCGATAGCTATCTTTACCCTGCGAGGCCAACACCTCGCCCACTTCGTTGGCAATGCGCGCCGCCGCCGCAACATCATCTTTGCCGCAAGCAGTCAATGCTTTCAGTATAGCGTTTGCTATCTTCGCTTCATCATATAATACCAGCCGTCCATCACGCTTTATAATAGTGCGCACCTTCGATGTTTGCATTCACACTAACTCCTTCATCATTTTTGCTCACGCCACATGCATGCCACAAAGTCTATGCTCCAAATTTTATCACACTATATATTGTATAGTCAATAGTAAAACCTACAAAAAACACACAATATATTCTACATGTTGCATTCTACAAATTATCACTGATTTTCAAACTTATTACTGGTAAATTGTGAGAAAATCCAAAACCGACAATCACTTTTTATTGCACATAAAAACAGCATCTTGTGACAGACATCGCAAAATGCTGTTTTATTATAGTCGCCTAAAATATTATGCCTGCGAAAACTACAGGATCAGTAGTTCTTTAGGACTTTTTGTTATTGATGCCCCGCCGGCATCGCCCACAACCACCATGTCTTCTATGCGCACGCCGAACTTGCCCGGCAGATAAATTCCCGGCTCTACTGTCATCACTGTTCCTGCACGCACGTTTGTGTTGTTTATCGGTGAATATCTTGGTTCTTCATGAACGGCTATTCCTATAGAATGTCCCAGCCCATGTCCGAAATAATCTGCATATCCTGCTTCTTCAATCACATTTCTTGCCACTTTGTCAACGTCTTTGCCCAAAACACCCGTTTTTGCGGCGGCAATGCCGGCAAGGTGAGCTTTCAGCACAACATCATATACACGGCGTTGTTCCTCGCTTGGCTGACCCAGCGCCACTGTACGGGTCATGTCAGAGCAGTACCCGTGATATCTCGCCCCGAAATCCATGGTGATAAAATCGCCTTGTTTTATCTTGTTTTCACTCGGCACACCATGTGGCAAGCTTCCGTTGGCGCCTGCTAGGCAGATGGTGTCAAACGCCACACCTTGCGCACCATTTTTACGCATGAATAATTCCATTTCCAGCATAAGGTCAATTTCCCGTACGCCTTCTTTGATGTAACCCAATATATGAGAAAAACACGCATCCGCAATTTCTTGAGCCTTGCGCATTCTACCAAGTTCTTCGTCGTCTTTCACTTCACGCAAAAGTGCCAGCTGTTTGCTAAGCGTGTCTGTTATGTCAAAATTCACACTCGGGACGCATTTTTTCATCTCCTCATATTGCGCCACAGAGATATCGTGTTCGAGATGCACAGTTTTGACGCCTTCTTCACGGAACAACTCGTCCAGCTGAGTCATCACGTCTTTTTGAAGCACCACCTCGGCATTTTTCACATTGTTTTGTGCGGCTTCTATATACCTCGAGTCGATAATATATACCATCTTATGTGGAAAAACCACTAATGTTCCCGCCGAATGTGCGTCGAAATCCAAAAGATAAAACCTATTATTCGCCGTGCCAATCACTGCTGCTTCAAAACCCTCGGGCATAGCCGCTACCACTTTTTTCACACGCTCTTGCATTATTTTTCTCCTTGCTATATTTTATTTATTTATTTTATCTTGATATGCCAGTTGCATAGTTTTTACGTCTTCAGTTTGGGTGCCACTGCTCTCGCATATCACCACCGGCGCAAGGCCATTTTCCGCCAGCATTTCCACAAACGGTTCCCACGGCGGCCCAAATACTGTATCATCAAAAGTCAGGTGCTTTTTTTCACCCGCCTTAGTGTATTCTATCTTTGAAAAATGCACATGAAAAAATGTAGCCCTGTCATCTGCCAGCACCTCGCCTATCCTGTCTGTCAGCCTTTTATAGTCTTCTTTTGTGCGAATACTGCCTTGTGTCAGTGCGTTTAAGTGCCCAAAATCAAGGCACGGAATATGCCGCTTATCTGTTTTACACAGCTGTAATATCTCGTCGAGGTCGCCTATTTGTCCAGACTTTCCCATCGTCTCGGGGCATAAATGTATGTCGCTATATCCTTGCTCGTCTAGGCTTTCGCGCGCCACCTGCAAGGTGTATTCCACTTTTTTAAGTGCATCACTTCGCGCTTGTTTGCCTACACCACCGCAGTGAAAAATCACCCTGTTTCCGCCAAGCATCCTGACAGCCTGTGCACTTTGCAGTAAATAATTTACACTGTTCTGTCTTTTTTCTTCTTCCATACTCGCCATAGAAATATAATATGGTGCATGCAAACTGCAAGCTATGTCCATGGCACTCGATTTTTCTTTTATTATCGCCATGGTGTCTTTGTTCACACGCACCCCATGCCCACACTGATATTCATATGCCGTCAGCTGAAACTTCGCCAAATAATCCGGCACGTCTTTCATGTGTTTAAACCCGCACTCAGCAAATGAATCGCCCCTGCCGGCCGGACCAAACAAAGGCATTTTTATCTTCAAAGTAGCTTGCCCCCGTTTTTATAGTAGCGTAAAAGAAACGGTTTTTCCAAGTGGCGCTTAAAGCGTACCGTCGGCTTTATGTCTTCATATAGCGGCTTCACCACCAAAACCCTTGCCCCATACAGCGTGCCGCCCAAAAGGTCAGTGAACAGCTGATCTCCCACCAAAGCAATGCTTTTTTTGGGTAGACCCCAGCGTTTCTGCGCTTCCCACAGCCATTTTGGCGATGGCTTACAACAAAAGCTAGCAAACGGCAAGCCCAGACGCTCGGCAAACGGTCCCACTCTTTTTTTTGTGTTGTTGCTACCCAGCATCAGCTTTATTCCGTTTTCCTGCATTTTATTCAGCCAAAGCTCTATATCTTCCTTTACTTCTTGGCTGTCGTGGGCTGTCAATGTATTATCCACATCCAATACCAATGCCAAAATCCCGTTATCTTGCAGATATTCCGGCGTGATTTTTGTCACATCTCTGAACATCACCTGTGGCACAAACATTTTTAGGCCTCCTTGTTTTATCTACACGTCAGCACCTGCCAACTATTGATACTATATATATTACCAATTATATCACATTATAAAAGTTTTGTTCCTGTTTTTTTGCACATAAAAACGGACCCTGTAAGGATCCGTCTGACGATGCATTTGCCGAAACACTTATTTCACTTTACGCTTGCGCGCTGCTTCGGATTTTTTCTTACGTTTTACCGAAGGCTTCTCATAAGCTTCACGCTTACGCACTTCGGCCAGAACGCCTGATTTTGCACACGAACGCTTGAACCTGCGCAATGCGCTGTCCAACGATTCATTTTCTTTTACGCGAACTTCCGACATCTTTGTCCCCCCTTGCGCTAATAAGCAGGAGTTTTTGAGAAGATGCTATTCTTCCCACAGCTTCTTCCCACTGCGGCATCTGTAGTATTCCGTGCCTATATAACAGTTAAATTATACACACTTTATTCCATAGTGTCAATACATTTTGCAACGCAATTTGTCAAAAAGTTTCTTTTTTGTCTTTAGTAGCCGTTACAACTTCAGAATCGTCATTCAAACAGCCGGTGTTTTCGGTATCATCATCTTGTGCGATTTCATCACAAACCACTATATCAGCCTCTTCACAAGACATGTATATTTCCTCTACCTTTTGTTGTAAACGACACAGCTTTGCGGTCATTTTTTCCAATTGTACTATGGTATCTGTGATACCATTAAACATAATTGCGTATGATTTATCATCCATGCAAAATCCCCCATTGTAAAATTTCTTTTATATGGAGTATATCGTATTCACATGCAAAATCTTGTCGAAAAAAGATGGTTTTTTATCCTTTTACGGCGAAATTGATCAATTTATTTGGCACCCAAATTTCTTTTACGATTTGTTTGCCATCCAGCTGTTTTTGAATGGAAGGCTCTGCTTTCGCCATGCCCAAAGCCTCGTCTTTTGCTGTATCCACCGCAACGGTGATGTGCCCGCGTGGTTTACCGTTCACTTGCACCACAATCTCGATGCTGTTTTCCTGTAGTTTGTCCTCGTCCCATACAGGCCATGCCTGCAGGGCAATTTCCTCGCCAAACTCCATGTTTTGCCACACTTCTTCTGTCATGTGCGGTGCAAACGGATTAAGCAACTTTAGTAATATTTTGTACTCTTCTTTTGTCACGCCACCCGATGCCGTGAAGTCATTCAGCAAGCTCATCATAGCGGCAATGGCTGTGTTATGCTTTAGATTTTCCACATCGTTTGTCACTTTTTGGATGGTGCGGTGCACGTTTGCTTCAAGCTCCGGCCGTATGCCGTCTGTGTCCAGCACACTGCCTTGCAACGCCCACACACGGTCTAAGAACCTGCGACTGCCTTTGATAGACGCCATGTTCCACGGCGCAGTTTTCTCAAAGTCACCAATAAACATCTCGTATATGCGCATGGTGTCGGCGCCAAACTCGTCTATTACATCCTCAGGATTTACCACGTTGCCACGACTTTTAGACATTTTCTGGCCGTCTTCGCCCAAAATCATGCCGTGAGATGTGCGTTTCATGTATGGTTCTTTACCGCCCACAACACCGATGTCATACAAAAACTTGTGCCAAAAACGGCTGTATAGCAAATGCAGTGTAGTATGCTCCATGCCGCCATTGTACCAGTCTACCGGCATCCAATATTCCAGCGCCTCTTTCGAGGCAAGTTCTTCGCTGTTGTGTGGGTCGCAATAACGCAAGAAATACCATGACGAGCCTGCCCATTGTGGCATGGTGTCTGTTTCCCTGCGTCCCGGTCCTTTACAGGCAGGACAGGTGGTTTGCACCCATTCATCGTGCCTTGCCAAGGGACTGTCACCCTCTGCTGTAGGCTCGAAATCTTCTATATACGGTAGTTCCAGCGGAAGCTCACTCTCGGGAATGGGCTGCCATCCACATTTTTCACACCACACCATCGGTATGGGCTCGCCCCAATATCTCTGGCGGCTAAACACCCAGTCACGCAGTTTATAGTTTGTTTTTGCCTCGCCTTTATTGTTGCGTATCAGCCAAGACACAATCTCTTTTTTGGCTGTTTCTACGTCCATTTTATTTAAGAAGCCACTGTTCACCATGGTGCCGTTTGCTATGTCTGTGTACGCCTGTTTTTCAAGGTCGCCGCCTGCTACCACCTCGATGATAGGCAGATCGAACTTTTTAGCAAACGCATAGTCGCGCTCGTCATGCCCCGGCACCGCCATGATGGCACCTGTGCCGTAGCTTGCCAAAACATAGTCGGAAATATAAATGGGGATTGTCTCGCCGCTGGCGGGGTTTATAGCATGTACGCCTTTCAGGCATACACCGGTTTTTTCCTTGTCTGCGGCTAGCTCTGTGCGCTCAAAATCACTCTTTTTAGAGGCTTCGGCTTGATATTCAGCAATTTCTTCCCCGTTTTGAAGCAGACCTTCCCATTTTTTCAGGAAAGGATGCTCGGGGCTCATTACCATATATGTGGCGCCAAACACCGTGTCGGGACGGGTGGTGTATACCACAAGGTCATCTTTTGCGCTGGTGGCGAAAACCATCTCGGCGCCGTGGCTGCGTCCAATCCAGTTCACTTGCGAAGTGGATACACGTTCGATGTAATCAAGGCCCACCAAGTCGTCTATCAAACGTCCTGCATACTCGGTGATTTTCAGCATCCACTGGCTTTTCACCTTGCGGATAACTTCGCCATGGCAACGCTCGCAACTTCCGCTTACCACTTCTTCGTTTGCCAGCACAACTTTACAGCTGGTACACCAGTTCACGCTCATTTCTTTCTTGTATGCAAGGCCTTTTTTATATAGCTGCAAGAAAATCCACTGCGTCCACTTGTAATAAGAAGGATCGGTGGTATCCACCTCTCTGTCCCAGTCAAAGCTCATGCCCAGCGAGCGAATCTGCTTGCGGAAACGATCGATATTGTTTTTTGTAACAATGGCCGGATGAATATGATTTTTCAGCGCAAAGTTTTCTGTAGGCAGGCCAAACGCATCCCAGCCCATGGGATACAAAACATTTTCGCCCTGCATGCGGCGTTTGCGTGCCACCACGTCCATAGCTGTGTATGGGCGCGGATGTCCCACGTGCAGGCCTTGCCCACTGGGATACGGGAACTCTACCAGCACAAAAAACTTTTTCTTGTCTTCGCCTGTTTTTGCTGCAAATGTTTTATTTTCCAGCCAATGATCTTGCCATTTTGGCTCTAATATTTTTGGATCATATTTTACCATAACACCCAACTCCTACTGCCATCCATGCGGCACCTAATTTTATGTGCGACAATATATTTATTGGCACTATTTTATTCCGACACAAAAAAACCTCTGTCAAGACTTTATCTGTCGTTATTCTTTTATTTCTACAAGCTGAGCATCTGCCCACAGTCGTTCCAAATCGTAATATTCCCTTGCCTGCGGGTAAAACACATGCACAATAACACTGCCGTAATCCAAAAGAATCCAGCCGCCTGTTTTTTTACCTTCAATTCGCAAAGGTTGCACGCCCATCTCGCCCAGTTTATAGTCTACTTCATCGCTAAGTGCGCCCACCTGCGTGGACGACGTGCCTGTGGCTATCACAAAATAATCTGCCAAAACGGTGAGATCTTCCACTTTTAGCACCTTGATATCTGTTGCTTTTTTTTCGTCCAGCACATGCTTGATTGTTTTTGCCAGTTCAAATGGTTCCATTAATAATCCCCTGTCTTTTTACGCCAGATAACAACGTTACAACACATATTATCGGCTATATCTTGATGGTCGCGAAACTTTAAATAAAGCACGGTATCTTTATATTATACCATATTACAAAGCAGCTTGCATTTTTATCCCGGTTGCCACTCCACATTCACATCTGCGCCGCCCTCAGGCTCTTGCACTTCAGACATGCCTTGCACATTTGGTGGGTAAAGCGCTATGTTTGACGGTATTTGTATCTGCGGTAGGCCCAGTTCTTCGGCAGGCACAGGATGCTCGGCCTCACGGAAATATTGATTTAGCAAATTTGCAAGCCCCGGATCTTCCTGCGTTCCACGTCCATATAAGTCTATGTAATACATGCTTCGTCCGCTGCCGTCAAGGTCTGCCGTGGCGCCCGGCGCCTTACAAAACATCACGTTTTCCGGCTGTAAATTCAGCGCAGACACCGCCAAGCTCATCATGTCGCTAAGAGGAATGTCGGTGTTGCAATAGCTTTCAAACACCGGCAAAAGGTTCATGATATCTGTAGGCGTCATGTCGAGCAACCGACGAAACACCGCCGAATAAAAATGCCTTTGGTTATCAAGACGGTCTATGTCGCCACGCTCGAAGCCATCACCTTGGCGATTTCTTACAAAAAACTCTGCCGCGGCACCGTCCATCCACTGCCAACCTTGATCAAGGCTACTTCCGGCATAACTCATGGGCTGTGGCACATATACATTAATGCCACCAAGCGCATCCACAATAGCAGTAAGTGCATCCATATCCATGGCCACATAATGGTCTACAGGCAGCTGAAACAACTCCTGAAATGGGCCGGCCAAGTTGTTTATCGGCGCATTTTCGTCATCACCCGAAATCAATAATGCGTTGATTTTCCCGGTGCCGTTTGTGTCATATTCATCCCCCACAAAACTATCCCTGGGAACTTGAAGCATATTCAGGCTATTATTTTTAAGGTCGTATCTGCAATATAAGATCATGTCGGTCAGACCCATGCCTGCGCCGTAGTCTCGACCCTCTTCGTTGTCTATACCCACCACAAGTATATGCACCACATCGTTTTTGTTATACTCTTTTGGCACACTTGTGGGTAAAATAGTTCCTAAAATACCAGTGTTGAAGATATCGTTAAAGTAGTTCACGCCCAGTGCACCCAGCACCGCAACACACAACACCACCGCAAGCAATACTTTAGGCCAACGACGACGCCTTTTTTTCTGTTTTGCCGGCGGCTCGAAAAACTCTTCTTGCCAATCAGCTTGTCTTTGCACGGGTACATCGTCGTAATCAAACACATTGTTTCTTTGTGTTTTTTGCTTTATGGGCACCTCGTACTCTACTGCATTGATATTTCTTCTACGTGTTTGCGGAAAATTATACTCGTCGTCATAATCAAACGCATTATTACGTACGGTTTGCGTTTTTGGGGTGTCGTCATAGTCAAAAACACTGTCGGGCTTGCTTTTTACAGCCTTGTCGTATTCGCTGTCATAGTCAAACACGCTGTTTGGTTTATTACCGGTGGCCCGATTGTATTCACTGTCATAATCAAACACGCTACCGTGGTTATTCCGATTTTGTATAACAGAGGTGGTATCATGTTCTTCGCTTGTATTTCTACGCCGAATACGACCGGACTGATAAGAATGATACTCCTTTTTCATATTACACCTATTGCACTTCGGAAGGCGGTGTCGGATCCGGTGGTGCCTCGCCTTCCACGTTTTGCATATCGCCTATGGTGGTTATACTGCTGGGAGCTGTGCCATATTCTGCTGTTGGGAATGTGTGAATGTCCAGCTCTTCCACCGGCACAATATGCCCATCCGGGCGGAAATATTCGTTTAAAACATCTGCTGTTTCTTGTGGCAGTAAGTAAATATAATCTTGGCCATCGCCGCGTGGGTCTTGGCTGCCGCCATATGCCGGCCTTATTATTGCTACATCCGAGCTTTCAACTTCCAAAAGGTCAATAGCCAACGCCGCCACTTGCATGATGTCATCGTCAAAGCCACCTACATCTATATAGTAAAGAAGTATTCTCATCCACATCATAAGGTCTGTAGGTGTAAGTTCTTTAAACTCACGGAACAGCGCCGAATAAATGCTCATTTGCATTTGCATTCTAGTGATATCGCTGTTTGGATAGTTGCGGTTTCTTACCACAAACTCCACATCCGTGCCTGTAAGGCTTTGCCAGCCGGCACTAAGCACGTTTTCAGGGTTTTCAGGATCAACCACATCTTGTGTTAAAAACACATCCAACCTACCCATATGGTCTACCAGCGCTTTCATGGAATCAAGATCAAGCTTCACATAAAAGTCTACCGGCAGTTTCAGCTGGTCGTAAATGGTGGTGGCCAAGGCTTCCATCCGCTTTGTGGGATCTTCTGCCGAGACATACACACCGTTTATTTTCTGGTATGGGCCGGACTCTATATCCTCGCCAATGTAAGTGTCGCGTGGCAGTTGTAAGATGTTGATGGTGTTATTCACCGTGTCAAACATCACATACATAATCATGTCGGTGTTGCCGATTTTTTCATCCGATGTGTATCCGTCGGCGTCTTCGTTATCGTACGCTATACCACACACAAGACCCGCCACAATTCCTTTGCCTGTATATTCCGGCAAAGCCTCTGTTTGGATTTCTTCTATCACGCTACCGGACCACACATCGTCACTTTCAAACAGTTCACTACTGGCCCACTGCACAATAAATAAAACAGTGCCTACCAAAATAGCTATCACCACAAGCAAAGATATCAGAGCTATTTTCAGGCCACGTCTTTTCTTTTTGGGTGGTGGCGGTGAATAATTCTCTTGTGTGTGTTCTTCTGCTTTTGGTTTTTGCACAGTTTCTTTATTCATCATATCATCTTCTTTATTTTCAGGTTGCGACTTACCGGTATAATCACCCTGCACGCTGGGTATGGGTTTTTCTGTTTTATGTGCATTACGATTGAGCGGCATAGCTTGCCTTTTGTAGCCCGGAATACTGGGCTTATTTTTTCTTTCATTTGGGTTTTCTTCCATGGCATCTTGCAATAAAACCACTTGTTCTTCCATAGAATTATCCCGGTTTACCTGCTTCAAAATAACTTCCTCCGGATTAATAGTGCATTACTACAATTTCAGTTCTTTTTCCAAATAAGAAAGTGCATCTATAGTATCGTTATCAAGTTCTTTGCCTTTTCTTTGCAAATGGCGGATATTTTCCTTCATGATTTCCACCACCGCCATATCAAGGTTCTTCATCGCCAGTTTTCTAAGTTCTTCCACGCCGCTATAGTCACGCTCGGCGCTGATTGCATCCGCTAAAAAAACCACTTTTTCCAGTGTTGTCATATCGGCTTTGCCTGTGGTGTGGCAAGAAATAGCAGAAAGCATTTCTTCGTCACATATGCCCAGCGTATGCTTTGCATAAATAGCCGCACATGTGCCATGCCACACAGGTAGCGGCCGCTCCTGGGTTGACCCAGCTATTATATCATCTTGATGTAAAATTCGCAACAAGTCTTCTCTGTTCATTTCTTTCATTATGTCGTGCAGCCACGCAGCCATCTCTGTTCTTTCAGGGTCTGCACCCCATCGTATCGCCAACTTCCGAGCACAATCTGCCACATTTTGTGTGTGTAAATACCGTTTTTGCGATAAATTCTTCCTTGCGCATTGCTGTGCTTCATACATCGTCATTGGCGCATCCCTCCTGCAGAACACTACAGATATAAACAATGTTTACGGATAACTGCCTCCACTATCGGTGAAACCAAGCCACTTATATCCTCGCCGTTTGCCACCATGTTTCTGATGTTACTGGACGAGGCCGGCACCACTGCACCTTGTGCAAGTTGTACCTTGCCACCTGCTTTTTTCAACGTTTCCAATGCGTCCGTCAAGTCTTTATCACCTTTTGTGCGACGCATCACCACCAAAGTTGCCATCGAAAGCACTTCTTGCCATCGATGCCATGTGACAAAACTTTCCAGCATATCCTCACCTATACACAAATACCATTCATTGTCAGGATATGTTTCTTTCAAAGTGCATATCGTGTCGTGTGTATAGCTTTTTCCACTACGCTTGTTTTCAATATCGCTGATAGTCAGCTTTGGGAAAACATCGTAAAAACACTCACACATTTCGCTGCGCACATGCCAGTCAGTCTCGCTGGTTTTTTTGTGCGGAGACATCCCCGAGGGTATCACCATCACTTCATTGGGATTTACAATCTCCACTGCACTTTTTAAAAGGTTTATGTGGCCTATATGCGGTGGATCAAAACTTCCGCCAAATATCAGCGTCTTTCTATTTTGCATTTTTTAATATCTCACGAAATTCAGAATCTTTTTTCTTTCTGAGGAATAAAACAAATACTCTGCCTATCACCTGAACCACCTCGGCCTTGCACTCCCCGGCTAAAATATTTGCCGCTGTGCGTGCATCTACCGGGCATGTCTCCAGCAATTTTATTTTAATCAGCTCGCGTTTTGCCAAACAATCTATGCTAGCTTGCACCAAAGGTGCGTCGATACCGCCTTTTCCTATTTGAAATACCGGCACAATACCGTTTGCCTCTTTGCGCAAAGCCGCGCGTTGTTTACTTGTTAGTTTCATATTATCCTTTCATATTGGCTACTGACCATCTTGCCCCGAATTATTATGCTTTGCAAAAAAGTCCGGTAATATTTTCAGTAGTTCTGCCACCGCTTTGCTTCTGTGGCTTATCATATCTTTTTCTTCGTCTTCCAATGCGGCAAAACTTCTTTGGTTTACGTAAAACAAAGGATCATACCCAAACCCGTTGTCACCGTCTATGGAAAAACCTATCATTCCTTCGCACTCGCCGCTTACTTCTACGCAGTCACCGTTTGGCGCCGCCACCACCAAAGAACACACCATCTTCGCACCACGTTTTGCATACGGCACCCGTGAAAGCATTTTTACCAGCTTTTCATTATTGGCATCGTCGTCGGTGGGCTCGCCCGCAAACCGTGCACTGAAAATGCCCGGCGCACCATTCAGCGCATCCACACAAAGCCCGGAATCATCACCCACAGCGATTTCGCCCGATACTCTAGCGGCCGCAACAGCTTTGATTTTTGCATTTTCGGCAAAAGTTTCACCGTTTTCAGGCGGAAGTTTATCCACGCCCACCTCGCCCATACTGACAACTTCATACCCTTTTCCTTCAAACAAGCGTGTCATCTCTGCCAGTTTTTTTCTGTTATTTGTCGCCAATATTACTCTTTGTGCCATTTAGTCATCCTCCTGTAAAAATAAAGCTTCCACAAAAGCTTGTGCATCGAATAATAATAAATCATCCATACCTTCGCCCACACCCACAAACCTCACGGGTAGGCCCAGCTTTTCTTTTATGCTTATGACAGCGCCACCTTTTGCGGTGCCGTCCAATTTCGTCAGCACAATACCGGTAGCGCCTGCCGCGTCAATAAACTCTTTTGCTTGTGAAATGGCGTTTTGTCCGGTCACGGCGTCCAGTACTAATAAGGTTTCTATCCCGGCACCCGCTTCGGCTTTTTGAACCACTCGGCTGATTTTTGACAATTCATCCATAAGGTTCTTTTTGTTATGCAGGCGCCCCGCTGTGTCGCAAAGTACAATATCGTACCCTTTTGCCGCGGCACTTTGCACGGCGTCAAATATTACTGCTGCGGGGTCTGCCCCGTCTTGATGGCGCACCATAGGCACATCCACCCTTTGCGCCCAAACGCCCAGTTGCTCCACCGCCGCGGCACGGAATGTGTCGCCTGCCGCCAGCATCACTTTCTTGCCTTGTTCTTTATAGTAATTTGCCAGTTTTGCAATAGACGTTGTTTTTCCTACACCGTTTACGCCGATAACTAAAATCACGGTAGGTTTTTTGTCAAACTGCATCTCGGTATCGGCTTTCAGGCGCTCTTCTACTATCTCTTTCAAAGCACCAAGAGCTTCCTCGCCTGTGGTAAGACCCCTTTCACGTACCTGCTTTTTCAAGGCCGAAACCAGACCGTCTGCAACATCCGCGCCCACGTCCGCCATGATAAGCTGATCTTCCAAATCTTCATAAAGCTCGTCGTCAATTTCCCCTATGCCCATGATTTGACTAATCGAGCCAAAGATCGAATCCCTTGTTTTTTTCAGGCCCACGCCCAGTTTTTCAAAAAAACCCATCTATATACTCCTTTGAACCCTATTACTTTTACAAAACATTTCAAAAAAACTTCTCTTCTTATCAGTATATCACAATAAAAAGACTTTCACATACAAAATTCGCACTTTACACATTTTTCTCTTATTGTACAAGGCTTGGGTCCACGTCCCCAACCTGCAAACGAAGCAGTTTCGAAACACCGTCTTCCTGCATAGTTACACCATACAGTACATCCGCTTCTTCCATACTACCACGCCTGTGTGTTATAACGATGAACTGGGTGTTGTTGCTTACCCTGCGCAGATATTGCGCAAAACGCACCACGTTGCTGTCGTCCAGCGCGGCTTCTATTTCGTCAAGCACGCAGAACGGCGCCGGGTTCACGCCTAATATGGCAAAGTATATGCAAATGGCCACCAGCGCTCGCTCGCCACCCGACAGCGCTGTGAGATTTTTTATGATTTTTCCCGGCGGTGCCACTTCTATATCTATGCCGCTTTCCAGCACATCTTCCGGATTTGAAAGCGACAAATTCGCCGTGCCACCACCAAAAAGCTCGGTAAATATCCGTGCAAAGTTTTTATTTATTTCCACAAAACTTTGACTGAACATGGCCGTCATCTCTGCCGAAAGCTCCGCTATCATCTTTTCAAGCGACAGCTTGCTGGCCTCCACGTCTCCTACTTGCGCCGTTAAGAATGTATACCGCTCGCTAACCTCGGCATACTCCTCGATAGCGCCCACGTTCACATTACCAAGCGCTCTTATCTTCCCACGCAGTTCCCTCACGCGACGGTTTAAATCTGCCGCCGTGGTGAACTCAATGCAGATAGCCTCGGCCTCGGGTAATGTTAGCTCATATTCTTCCCACAACTGGCTCATTGTGGTGTCATATCGGCTTTCAATGGTGTTTTTCTGCTCTGTCAATGTGCCGATTTCACGACCCAGTGCCTCTCTTTCGTCACGAATAGTGCGCTCACGCATTGTCTGGTCTTTGATACTGCTTTCTTTCTCCATGCGCGAAGCTCGCAAGCTTTCTATGTCTGCTTGAGCCTGCGCCACTTTCTCTTTCAGCTTTTCTTTGCTCTCTTGCAAAGCTATAATTTCGTTCTCACTGCCTTCGTTTTCAGAAATCAAGCGGCTTATGTTAGCTTTTAGTGCTTCTGTCCTCGCTAGGCTTTCTCCTGTTTGGCTTTTTAGTGTTTCAATACGCTGACGATGTAGCTGGGCATCGTTTTTATGCCCAAGCGCCGCAAGACGCAAACTTCCCAGCTCTTGGTTCAGTCGCTCACGGGTAGCTAAAAATCCATCATCTTCGCCGGCAATGCCCAACAGCTCTTTTGTCATAGTGTCTATTTTTTGAGCAAGGCTTTCTTGCTCTGCCGTAGATAACTTATGCTCTGCGCTTGCTTTTGCTATTTGTTCTTTCAGCGCTTCTTCGTCTTGTGCTATCGCCTTTTCCCTGCTTTTCAGCTCTGCAATGCTCTGGTCTATCTTAACCAGTTCAGTCTCGCATCTGATTTTATCTCCACCGGCTACCACAGCCTCGCTGTTCGTCGCCACCAGTTCCGCCGATATAGCGTCCACTTCAGCCTTTATTTTATCTGTTTGCTCCATCGCAGCATCTTTTTTGCCTTGTAGCTGTGCCAGCTTTGCCGCAAGCTCTTCTATTTCTTGCTTGCGACTGAAAAGGCCTGCTGTGCGTGACACCGAACCGCCTGTGAAGGAACCACCCGCGTTTATCACTTGCCCGTCTCTTGTCACCACTCTGTTTCGGTAGCCCAGCTGTTTTGCCACATGTGAGGCCTCGTTTATCTCCTCCACCACCACAATATTTGCAAGTAGTGACGACGCCACATTTTCATACTTTGCGTCATACTTCACCAGCTTTTGTGCGCTTGTGGCACCTTGTGGTAGCTTTGATGCATCCATGCGACGTGGTTGCACTGTGTCCAGCGGTAAAAACGTGGCCCTGCCGCCGTTTGTCTGTTTCAAAAACGCCATGGCAGCTTTTGCATCTGACTGGCTGTTCACCACGATGTTTTGCATGCCAAATCCAAGCGCCGTCTCCAGCGCTATCTCATACCCGCTTTGCACCGATAATATCGTGGACACCGGGCCTATCACTCCACGAAGTTTGCCTGCCCGACCTGCCTTCACCACTTCTTTTACGCTGTGAGAAAAACCATCAAGACTACGTTCTAAATCTTGCAACATAACAATGCGCTGCTGGGCATTTTCAGCCTTGCGCACCACGTCGCGTTCTTCGGCGTCGGCCTCGGACAGTGCTTTTTGTCTGGCGGCCAGTTTCATCTCAAGGCCGCCTTTGATATTCTCAAGCCTTGTTAGCGTTTCCATTGTATCGTCTAAAAAGCCTTGGATATCTTCTTTTTGTTTTTGCCTTTCTTCCAGGTCTATTTGCAGGTTTTGCAGTATACCGCTTTGTTCTGAAAGGCGTATTTTCGCCGATTGCGATGTAGATGCCGCCGCTGCTTGTGTCACTTTCAGCGCGGTTATTCCGTCGGTCATTTCGGCCAAATGTGCCTGCAGTATATCCCTACGACGGCCGCCTTCCAAGCTTTTCTTTTGTATCTCTGCTATTTCTTCTTCCAAAACACTTATTTTCTCGTTTGTGGCCTCAAGTGCTTTTTCCGCTCTTTCAATATCAGCTTTCTGAAGGGCTATTTCAGACTCCATCTCGCCTGTGGTGTCGCCGCTTTTTTCCACTTCCATACGCATCTCGTCTGCGTCTTTTTTGTTGCGTTCTATGGTGTGGTTCAAAATAGCTACTTTTGTTTCCCCTTCGGCTATTTCTTCCTGCACGCTGACAATGGCCTCGTTTTGCTGTTCTATCATCAGCATCGCACGGTTGATTTCATTTTGAATATCTTCTGTTTCATCTTCTATCGCCGAAATTTCACGACCTTTTGCGGTATAATCCGCTTCGATTATTTCTATTTTACGTTGCTGAGTTCGCAGGTTTTCTCTTGTGGAATGCACAGTATCAACCCACAATGTCACCTCGTGGGCTTTTTTGTCGGCGCTGTATTCCAAAAACTTTTTGGCTTTTTTGCTTTCTTTTTCCAGCGGACCTACTCTGTCTTGCAACTCGCCTAAAATATCCCTCAGGCGTACAAGATTGTCCTCGGCAGAAGAAAGCTGCCTTTCTGCGTCTTTTTTCTGGTAACGAAAACGAGCAATACCCGAGGCTTCCTCGAATATTTCTCTGCGCTCTGTGCTTTTATTATCTACAATTTCGTTGATTCTACCTTGCCCAATAACAGAATATCCATCCCTGCCAAGGCCGGTGTCCAGTAGCATCTCATACACATCCCGCAAACGCACACTTTGTCCGTTCACGCTGTATTCACTGTCGCCGCTACGATAATATTTACGGCCTATCACCACTTCGTCTGCCTGCACATCAATGCGCCTGTCTGCATTATCCAATATCAAATGCACTGATGCATACCCCATGGCATTACGTTTTTGTGTGCCGCCAAAAATAACATCTTCCATCTTGCCGCCGCCACGCAGCTGCTTCACACTGGTTTCGCCCATTACCCAACGAATGGCATCCGAAATATTACTTTTGCCGCTACCGTTTGGCCCGACAACCGCAGTTATTCCTTCGTCAAAAGCCACCCGTGTCTTGTCGGGAAAAGACTTGAACCCTTGAATTTCCAATGCTTTTAAGTACATATATTCTCCTTGGTACACTACCGGATTTTACCCATCACTTGCTTTTAATGCCTGTTCTATGCCGTTTAGTCTTCGATAAGACCCATCAGCGCCAGCGCTTGCTTTGCCGCTTGCTGTTCGGCAATTTTCTTGCTGTGGCCTTTGCCTTCACCTACACAGTTGGAGTTCAGCCTCACCTGTACTGTGAAATTCTTGTTATGGTCGGGGCCGTCCTCGGCCGTCACCACATAGCTGATATTCTCTTCAGGGTTTTGCTGGACCACTTCTTGCAGGCGTGTTTTATAGTCTTCGTCTGCTCCTTTTGCCATGCCTTTTTCAACAAACGGCAAAATAAACGCCTTTGCCGCCATAATCCCGCCATCGAGATACAGCGCCGCAATCAGCGCCTCAAACGCATCCGACAAAATAGACGCACGTGCCCTGCCGCCGCCCATTTCTTCGCCTTTACCCAAAAGCAGGTACTTGCCCAGTTCTGCCTCTTTTGCAAACACCGCCAAGGCCGACTCGCACACCAGCGCCGCCCTGCGCCGTGTCAGCTCGCCTTCGGGAAGTTTTTTGCCTGTGGTGAACAAATACTCTGCCACCACAAAGCTAAGCACTGAATCGCCTAAAAACTCCAGCCTTTCGTTGTTTGGCAGGCGATGCTTTGCCTCGTTCGCATACGAAGTATGTGTCAGCGCCATGGTAAGCAGGCCTTTATCGGCAAAGGTATACCCTATTCTTTTTTCCAGCTCTTCACTCATGCCATATCCTGCTTTTCTTGTGACGATTCTTTTTTTGCTTGTTCTTTATGGGTACTTATCCACGCTTCAATAGCTCCCGGAACATCTTTTTCAGCGCAAGTTTTTGCTTGTCTTATCGCGTTTTTCATCGCCTTTGCATCAGACGAGCCATGCGCTTTCACCACTGTCTTTTTAATACCCAGTAAAGGCGAGCCGCCATATTCTTTATAGTCAAATTTCTTTTTAAAGTCTGCCAGCGCCGATTTCATCATCAGCCCGGCCACTTTTGTTTTTGTGCTGGAGTAAAACATCTCTTTCATCATGCCGGAAAACATTTTTGCCATGCCTTCCACTAACTTCAAAATAATATTCCCGGTAAATCCATCCGCCACAACCACGTCGGCATCGCCTGTAGGAATATCCCTAGCCTCAATATTTCCAATGAAATTCAAGCCACTTTCTTGCAACATCGGGTATGCATCCAGCTGCAGCTGTGTTCCTTTTGTCTCTTCTGTTCCGTTATTTGCCATGGCCACCGACGGATTTTGCACATTCATAACCTTTTCCATGTAAGCGCTGCCCATCACGGCAAACTGCACCAGTTGCTCTGCCCTGCATTCCGCATTTGCGCCGCAGTCCATCAGCATCCACGGCTTGTTGCTTCCCGGAATAACCGAGCCTATAGCCGCACGTTTTATGCCTTTTATGCGCCCTGCTATCATGGTCGCGCCTACCAGTAATGCACCGGTAGCCCCCGCCGACACAAACGCATCGCCACCACCCTCACGAAGCATACGCATACCCACTGCCAAAGAGCATTCGGGACGTTTACGCACAACATCTGTAGCTTCTTCGTCCATGCCGATAACGTCCGGTGCGTGCACTATTTCTATGTTTTTTAGCGATATATTTTCCTGTTTTGCCAGGTTTTCTATTTTTTCTTTTTGGCCTACCAGCGCGATATTCACACCATACTCTGCCACAGCCTGCGCCGCACCCATCAGCGGTGCCAACGGTGCGTTATCTCCGCCCATACCATCAACTATTACTTTCATACTCTTCGTCCTCCTGCTGATATATTAATTATATTCACATTTTAAAATTCATCGCACCATGTTTTCATTGCCGAAAGTGAGCGGTCGGCCAGTTGCTGATATCTTTCTTGCTTTCCTTTTATCACTTCACCAAGTGGTGGCAATAAGCCCATGTTTGCGCCCATGGGCTGGAAATCCTTGTTTTGAGCAGTGATATACCTGCTTAGTGCGCCACATATTGTTTCTTTTGGTGGTACTTGCCAGTGCTTACCATGCATTTTTTTCCATATGGCACGTGCCGCCAAAAGGCCACAAGCCGCGCTCTCCATATATCCTTCAAATCCTGTTATTTGGCCTGCAAAGTATATGTTTTCATGGTTTTTCAAAGCGAAATCATCACCTAAAACGCCGGGACTATTTAAAAACGTGTTGCGATGCATCACCCCGTACCGCACAAATTCCGCATTTTCAAGGCCGGGTATCATACTGAAAACTCGCTTTTGTTCGCCAAATTTAAGATTTGTTTGAAAACCCACAATGTTATAAAGCTCGCCTTGTGTATCTTCTTTTCGAAGCTGAACACACGCCCATGGCCTGTGCCCCGTGGCAGGGTCTCGCAAACCAACAGGTTTCAGCGGCCCATAGCGCATAGTTTCTGCGCCACGCTGTGCCATCACCTCTATAGGCATGCAACCCTCGTATACCGTTATTGGACCGTCCACGTCATGCAACTGCGCTCTTTCGGCTGTTTGAAGTGCCTCTAAAAACGCCTCGTAGCCCGCCTTGTCAAACGGACAGTTTAGATAATCTGCCTCGCCTCGGTCGTACCTTGCCGCGGCAAACACCTTACTGTGGTCAAGAGACGCCGCCGAAACAATAGGCGCTGCAGCGTCGTAAAAGCTCAGACTGTTCTCGCCGATATATCTTTTCACATCTTCTGCAAGCTCGCCTTCCATCAGCGGGCCTGCCGCCACCAATACCCACTTGTCTTCTTTGGGCAACGCCGTCACTTCTTGTCGATGTAGCGTGATACCGGGGCAGTTTTCCACTGCTTTTGTCACTGCACTTGAAAACTCGTTTCTGTCCACGGCCAGCGCGCCACCTGCCGGAACACGGCAAATATCGGCCAGTGGTAGCAAGCTACTGCCTAAAAGGCGCATCTCTGCTTTCAGCAAGCCACCCGCCGAGGCCAAACGCTCGGCCTTTAAGGAATTTGAACAAACCAGCTCGGCCAAGCCTTCGCTCTTGTGTGCGGCAGATGTTTTTTCAGGCTTTTGCTCATACAGCTCCACCTTGACTCCACGTTTTGCCAGCCAAAGTGCCGCCTCGCAACCTGCCAGGCCTCCGCCTATTATCTTTACACTTTCCACTTATTTCTCCACTGCTTTTGTATATCCGCAGTCTTCTTTGTGACATATATGCATGGCGTTTTTTCCGCCTTTTTTGAACAATGTACTGTTGCAGTTAGGGCATATTTCTGCCGTGGGCTCGTCCCATGTGACAAAATCACACTCGGGATAATGAGAGCATCCGAAAAATACACGTCCCTTGGCCGACACTCTTTTCACTACGTTTCCGCCATCTTTTGGGCACTTGCCCGGCATTTCTTCCATCAGGCGTTTTGTGTTTGTGCATTCAGGGAAGCCCGGACACGCCAAAAACTTACCATATCGCCCAATTTTAATCACCATGTTTCGGCCACATTTTTCGCACACTATGTCTGTTTCTTCTTCAGGCACTTTCACCTTTTGGCCTTCCATCTCCACTTCGGCTTTCTGCAAGCTGGTGTCGAACCCTTTATAAAATGTGTCCACCGTTTTTGCCCAGTCAGCTTTGCCTTCTTCCACCTTATCAAGGCTGGACTCCATGCCGGCCGAAAATGTGATATCTACAATCTCGGCAAATCGCTCGGCCAACAGATCGTTCACCACAAGGCCCAGCGCGGTTGGTTTCAGGCGTTTTTGGTCACGTTCCACATACCCTCTGTCCACCACCGTGGTAATAATCGGCGCATATGTAGACGGCCTGCCAATGCCATTTTCTTCCAGCGCTCTTATCAAAGTCGCTTCATTATAACGTGCCGGTGGCTGGGTGAATTTTTGGTCTGCCGATAGTTTTTTCAGGCCTAGCGGCATACCTTCCTTCATGCTGGGTAGTGCTTTTTCTTTTTTGGCCGCGTCGTCTGTTGCTTCTTCATACAAAACAGTAAACCCGTCAAATGTCACTGTGAAGCCCGAAGCACGGAACAAGTAATCTCTCGCAATAATATCTGCCGATACTGTGTCCATTTGGCAATCTGCCATCTGGCTGGCCATAAACCTGCTCCAGATAAGACGATACAGCTTTGCCTCGTCACCATCAATACTTTGTTCCACTTCGGCCGGGGTAAGCCCGGGTATGGACGGACGAATAGCCTCGTGGGCATCTTGGGCGGCTGTGGCACGTTTTTGTTTATACACACGTTTTTTGCCATATACATAATCATCGCCGTATGTCTGCGTGATATAATCTTTAGCGCCTGCCACCGCCTCGTCCGAAAGTCTTAGGGAGTCTGTACGCATATAGGTGATAAGGCCGGTGGTTCCTTGGCCGTGAATTTCCACACCTTCGTACAATTTCTGCGCCGCACGCATGGTACGTATGCCGGTAAATCCAAACCTACGGCTGGCCTCTTGTTGCAGGGTAGATGTGATAAACGGTGGTGCCGGGCTGCGCTTGCGTTTACCTTTTTTCAGCTTATGCACGCTGTAACTTGCCCCATCAAGGGCATTCGTTATAACATTCGCTTCTTCTTCGCTGTGCACTTCCAGTTTTTCACCGCTTGCATTTGCAAAAAGACGTGCCGTGAACTTCTGTTTTTCGGCCGATAGCTCGGCGTCGATGTTCCAGTATTCCTGCGGCACAAACGCCTCTATCTCACGTTCTCTGTCCACAATAAGGCGCACTGCCACGCTTTGCACACGGCCTGCCGAAAGCCCTCTGCGAACTTTTCGCCACAAAAACGGCGACAGTTTATATCCCACCAGGCGGTCAAGTATCCTACGCGCTTGCTGTGCATCAAACAAATCAATGTCTATCTTGCGTGGGTGTGCCATGCCTTCGGTGACGCCTTTTTTTGTTATCTCACCAAAAGTGACGCGGTTTTCTTCATCCACACTAAGGCCCAATAAATGCGCTAAATGCCAGCTGATAGCCTCACCTTCACGGTCAGGGTCAGTGGCAAGGTACACTTTTTCGCTTTTTTTAGCTTTTGCCTTTAATTCTTTTATTATTTTTTCTTTGCCTTTAATGTTCTTATATTCCGGTGCATATGCATTTTCCACATCAATGCCCAGTTTACTTTTAGGCAGGTCTCGAATGTGGCCGTTCGAGGCCACCACATCGTACCCTTTACCTAAATATTTGCGGATAGTCTTTGCCTTTGCAGGCGACTCCACAATAATTAATTTTGACATATAACACCTCATATAGTTTATACATACGTTATATTTTACTGCATGATGACAAATCGTCTGCCCGGAAGCTGCCTTGATAAGCCTGCCAGTTCCAGCTCGGTCAGTGCCGCCATAGCCTCGGCCACAGACAGCTCTGATTTCTCGCAAATACTTTGTAGGTCCACCGGGGTTGCCTTTAGCTGAGCCAGCGCACGCTTTGCCACATCACTAAGCTCGGGCTTAGCGCTCAGTGCATCTTTAGGCTTTGTTGCACCCGTTGCACTCGCAAAAGATGCCGGGGCTTCTTTGCTTGAAATTTGTCCACTTGCTGTACTTTCTTCCTTCATGTCCGACATCTTGACCCGCCTTTTTTGTGCAGGTGCAGGCGACGCGCTTGCAATAGTTCGCTGTGTTTCTTTTATGGTTTTTAGCCTCTCTTGCATGGTGGCGTCAATCCCCAGGCTACTGGTTTCCGATATCGGCTTTGGATAAGCAGTATCCACAAACCCATGTGTGTTTTCTTTTTGTGCCGCCGGCTTGCTTTGCGCTTTTTCTTTTGTCTTGGTGGGTTTTTGTAGCGGCACGCCTACCATCTTAGGCTTATCTGCTTTTTCCGGTTTAACTTCTTTCTTTTTTTCTTCTTTTGGTGTTTCTTTCGGCTCTTGATTTTCTTGTTTTACCTGTTTTTTTACGTTTGCATTTTCTACATTTTTTATTGTTTTTGCATTTTTTTCTTCAATCATCACTGCATTTTCGTCATTGTTAGGCTCTTTGTTTATTTCATCCTGCTTAATGTCTTCTTTTTGTTTTTCCACACCCGAAGTGTCAAACAACTTAGACAGTAACACGTTGCGTTTTTTGCGAGGGTTTTTTGCCGGCACATCTTCCACGGGCGACAATTTCTTTTCTTTTCTTTTGTCAACACGTGGCGCATCATCCCAAGAAAACAGCTGCGGTGCAGTTTTTTTAGATTCTGCCTGTTTATTTTTCGTTTTAGAAATTACAGGCGACAAATCCTGTACCGTTTCTTTGTTTATTTTCGGTACTTCGTCCCATGAAAAAGGTGTGGCTTCGCCCTTTATAGGTTTTTTTCGTGTTTTTTTCTTTTTATATTTTTCTTCAGGCTCGCTTTGACTTGGCCGTGTAGAAAACTCCACACTGTCACTCACGGCAGCCGCCATTTTATCCAGTTGTGCATCACCCACGGCAGTATCATTTACATCAGGCGACATCTGCCCTTGTATGGCACGAAACGCGTCCACAGCGGCGCTGGCACTCACCGGACCGTTACTGTCGCCCAGCTGTGCTCGCAATGCCTCGCCCAAAGAATTGCCTTTTGGGGCCTTGTCCGCTTTTGTTTTTTTCGGCGTGGGAGCTTTTTCTTTTTGTACTGCTTTTACTTCAGGTTCTATATTCTCTTGCCACGGGCTTTTTGCCGCAACAGGTGCCTGCGTTGTATCCTCTTGCAGTGTTTCCTCTTGCAAGGCCAAATCTTCTTCACTCAGCTCTATGCCGTAAGCGGCCAAGATATCGGTAGCACTTCCTGCCACATATGCGCCCTCGCTTATCATAGCGTTTGTTCCACCCGACAACTCTGAAAATATACTTCCCGGCACAGCAAACACATCTCGGCCGTATTCACTGGCGAAGTTCACCGTGCTCATGGTGCCGGAATGCCTGCGTGCTTCCACCACGCAAAGCCCATGCGATAGTCCTGCAATTATACGGTTTCGCTGTAAAAAATATGGTTTTTCAGGCGCTGTTCCGATGGGATATTCACTCACCACTGCGCCGTATCTTCCAATAACTTCCATCATCTTACGGTTTGCGGCAGGATAACAATGGTCGTGCCCAAACGCAATGCATGCAACCGTTGGCCCATTCACTGCCAAGGCGGCCTTATGCGCCTCGGAATCAAGCCCACTGGCCAAGCCACTGACTATCACCGCACCGCCAAGTGCTATGCCTCTTCCGATAGCTTTCGCCGCTTCCACACCGTATGCGGACGGCCTGCGTGTGCCAACCACGCCTATAGCCAGGCGACCATTCAGCAAAGATGCATCCCCCTGCACAAACAACATCACCGGTGGATTGTGGATGTTTTTCAGCGTATCGGGATACTCCTCATCGTCATACCCAATGCACACTACACCCATCGATCGGGCGTGCTGTATAGGCAAGGTGAAGTCAGCAGGGCTGGTTTCTGCCAAGCGCTCGGCCTGCTTTTGAGTTAATATATCATCCAGCTTTTCACTGCCCAAGTCCTCGGATATTTCCACCGCGCCGCCCGGATATTCTGCCAGCAGTTCGCCTGCGTTCACCGCACCAAATCCAAGACCCGCCGCCAGCCAATACCAATGTTCTTTTGCCATATACTTCACCCCCTATCTTCTTTATACCACATTTTAGGCTACTAAATTTATAAATTTAGCTTTATTTTTCACTTTCATCACTTTTACCAGTGCACAACTCTGACATCAACACTGCCGCGGCCACGCCTGCATTCAAGCTTTCCACGTCGTTATGCATCGGAATATACACTTTCTCTTTTGCCTCTGACAAAAGATACTCGCTTATTCCTGCCCCTTCATTTCCTATCAAAAGAGCAAATAATGAGTCCACTTTTGCTTTTTTATACGAAACCGCTTCTTTGTCAAGCGCCGCGGCAATTAAATGTATTTTTTCTTCTTTTACCTTTTGCAGAAAATCGTCTTCATCAATATCTGTCAATATCGGAATTCGTCCCACCGAGCCCATAGACGCACGCAGAGCTTTTTCTGAATACGGGTCAGCGCAACCATTCATCAGCACCACGCCGCCCATGCCAAATCCGGCCGCACTGCGCACCATTGCTCCAACATTCGCCGGGTCTTGTATGGTATCACACACCAAGATGCCCTTTTCAGCCTGCAAGTCTTCCCATGCATACTGCGCTGTGTGAAAAAGACAAAAAAGTCCCTGTGAGTTTTTTGTTCCGGCCAGCTTTTCCGCCACCGGCTCATTCACCACATAAACTTCGTCGGCCAACATTTCCAGGTCCTGATATCGCTTAAGGGTATCTTTTGCCACAAACACACTGTGCACACGATGGGTACTTGCAAGATCTTTACACAAGCGAATTCCCTCGGCGAAAAAAAGGCCCTGCTGCATACGCTGTGTGCGCTGTGTGGCAAGTGCCCTTGCGTTTTTCACTTGTGCATTATCTCTGCTACTTATGTTTTGTTGCATTGCAAAAACCTCGCTCGCATTTTCCTCTTATACGTCAAACGCCCTACACACTTGCGTGCGCGGGCGTTGGTCGCATTTAATTAACCTGCTTTTTTCGCAGTTTCTACCAAAGCGGCAAAACTGGCGGGATCATGGATAGCCATTTCGCTAAGCATTTTACGGTTCAGCTCAATGCCTTGTTTCTTCAGGCTGTTCATGAACGTGGAATAGTTGATTCCCTGTGCACGGCAAGCGCCGTTGATACGAGTAATCCATAATCTACGGAAATCACGTTTTTTCTGTTTACGGCCGATGAAAGCGTAGTTTCCGCTTTTCATTACCTGTTGTTTGGCCATCTTAAAATGGCGTGATTTACTACCATAATAGCCTTTGGCTAATTTTAATGTCTTTTTCCTTCTCTTGCGGGTCATGATGGCGCCTTTTACTCGAGCCATTGTATCTCCACTCCTTCTTTATCTTCTGTGATGGCTAAGCGGTCAATGACTCGCTCAGGAATACGGTAACATATCTTTGATTGCTTTTTCGTTTGTTTTGTCTACATAAGTAGATTTGCGGAAACTACGTTTTAGTTTCGTGGTTTTTTTGTTCAAAATATGGCTACGGTTAGCACGCATGCGTTTTACCTTACCATTTTTTGTGAGTTTAAAGCGTTTTTTTGCGCCGGAATGGGTTTTCAGTTTCGGCATTTCATTCGTCCTCCTATTTTCCTCGCAGATATATTTTATTCTTCGCTCGGTGCCGCTCCTGTGCCGGCATCGGGATTCACTGCGGGTTTTTCTGTTTCTTTTACACTGTCTTTTTGCGAAGAGGCTTTCACGTCTTTCTTCTTGGCGCCTTCCTGAGCTTTTAGCGGTGCTAAAAACATAATCATCTGGCGACCTTCCAGCTTTGCGGGACGTTCCACTGTGGCTTCATCGGCCAGCTCTTGTGCAAACCTACGATGTACATCAAGACCCATGCTGGCATGCGCCATTTCACGTCCACGGAAACGGATGGTTGCCTTTACTTTATCACCATTGCGCAAAAACTTTTTAGCGTGGCCTAGCTTGGTATTGAAATCGCCCACATCAATCTTGAGCGAAAGACGAATTTCTTTCGTCTCCACCACTTTTTGGTTTTTGCGTGCCTCTTTTTCTTTCTTTTGCTGTTCAAAGCGGTATTTCCCGTAATCCATGATTTTCACCACGGGAGGATTCGCCTGTGGAGCAATCTTCACCAAATCAAGGTCAGCGTCTTCCGCCATTTTAAGAGCAGTTTGTGTAGGTAAAACACCCAACTGGCTTCCGTCTGCTCCAATCACACGCAGTTCTTTGTCGCGAATCTGGCCGTTCATCTCTACATCTCGGCCTTTTTTGCCGCTTGTTGCTATGGAAAGCACCTCCTGTCAAACATCAATACATCTATGGTTTCATTCTGCTTATTTGCAACAAAAAAACATGACCTATATTCAGCCATGCTCCAACCTACAGCCGCGCCTAAACAGCCCGTCTGTCGATATTGACCCGGTGCCGCTAGGCACACAAGGTGAGCATGACTCTCGCCACAGCTACTTTGTTACTAGCGATAACTATACCATTCATTTTCACATTTGTCAAGACATTATTCACTTTTTCGCCCAAGGTTTTTTTATCATGCCGTAAACTTGCTCATCATGCATCATATCTTCACTTCTTCTTTCAGCGAAAACGACCATATGCTACACTGCAAAACAGGTACCCCTAGGCGTTTTTCTACAGCTGCACGATATAAATCAAGCTGAGACTTATATGTTTCTCTCAGCTCTTTCGCCGTGATGTTTTTGTCGGTTTTATAGTCCACCACCTCGGCATAGTCTGAAAATACCAGCACCATGTCGGCTATTCCCTGCACTAAAACTTCTTCCGTGGCAAGTTCTTTGGGCAAGTTTTCTTGCACATCGCCGGCACACACCGCAGTGATAAAGTCATACTCGCGTAGCACTTCATTTGCCGTTTTTATTCGTGCATACAGCCCCGATGCCAAAAACGCCCGCACTCCGTTTATGTCCACCGCTTTTGCCTGCATTTCACTTATATAGCCCTCTGTTTTCAGCCTCTCAAGTTCTTTTTTAGCATCAAGTTTTGCCGCATCAAAATCAGCAAACTGCATAAATGCATGTTGAGCCGTGCCTTTTTCTGCCGCCGAAAGCCCATCTTTATACATAAACGACGGGCGCTTAGGCAGAAAATCGACATTTTCACCCTTGGACAGCGCCGATACACTTATTTTTACTGGCACTTCCGAAAGCGCCTCCCGAGATGGTTTTTGCAAAAACACGTCGCTCACTTCTTTCAGCAAATCATCTTCAGGATCTGCCGTAAAGCAAAACTCTTCTTTTTCCTTTTCGTTCTCATTTTGATGTTGCAAAGTTTCAAGCGACAACGTAAACCGACCCTCTTCTTTTCCGGGAATCTGCGCCGAAATACCCTGTTGTTTCAAAAACTTACGGCCGTCCGAGTGCCTTAAAACAGCGCTCATCACCCACGCCGCCATGCTTTGCGCCTCAGAAAGCAAAAACGGCGTGGCATACTGCGAGCTATTTGCTGCCTTTACCAGCATGCTTTCAGGGTTTTTATTTGCAAAGCTTACTGTAATATGTTGTTTTGCACGTGTCAGCGCCACATATAAAAGGCGCATTTCCTCGCTTGTTTCTTCACGTACCATTTTATTTCTGATGGCCGCTGCTTGCAACGTCGGGTAAAGTATGTCTCCCGCGCGAAGTAAAATACCTATTCCAAACTCTGTATGTCGCTGTATGCGGTTTGCATACCCACTTATTCTAAAGGTTTTCGCAGCATCACACAGCCACACAAAAGGAAATTCCAGCCCCTTAGATTTGTGTATGGTCATCAAGCTGACGTGTCCCGGCATTTGCTTTACATCAGGCGCCTGCAACGCAGCATTTGAGCCAAGCACACGCACAAAACCCGCAAGTCCTCCACGGCTACTGTCCCCAAAATCAGTTGCCCAACCCAAAAACCGCAGCAAATTTTCTCGCCGCAGTGTCCCACTTTCCATGGCCGACACCGCCGAAAGATATCCTGTATTATTCAAAATTTCTTCACATAGGCGTCCAATAGAAATCTGCCCGGATAGGGTTCTATAGTAAGAAAAAGTTTCTAAAAACTCTACCGACTTTTCGTCTTGTGAAATTGCCAGCGCACCCCATATTCTTCCTTTTGGCGCATTTGTGCGAATTTTCGCTATTTCGTCTGCCGAAAACCCAAACAGCGGACCCATCATGGTGGCCGTCAACATCACATCATCGCCGGGGTTATCAAGCGCCGACAACACCGCAATTATCGGAAGCACTTCCGGCGTTCCCAAGACATTTTCGGCGTAGTCTGCCACTAAAGGAATACCCTCTTTTTCAAACGCCTCCACAAACAACGGCATCTTGCTTCGTGCTCGCATTAATATGCAAAAGTCTTCATAGCGGCAGTCTCTTGTTCCGTCTTTGTCTTCCACTTGTGTTTTTGCCGCCATCATGCTTGAAATCCGTCTTGCTATCACGGCTGCTTCTTCCGCCGTGCCACCTTCTGCTATGCTAACTGAAAACCCACCGTTTATCGCATGTTCTCTGCCACAAATAAGGCGCTCGCTTTCGTTGTAATGCACATCACCCAGTCCGGGACTCATCAAATGTGTAAACACATGATTCACCCCGTCTATCACCCCGGGTGCACTACGAAAATTGTGCGACAAATCAATCACACATGGATGTTTTTTTGTTTCATACAAATTCCAGCTTTCTTTTTTCTGCAAGAAAATGTGCGGATTGGCCTTGCGGAAGCTATAAATACTTTGCTTTATGTCGCCCACATAAAACAGATTCTCGCCGCCGGGCGCAGCAAGACATTCATACAGTGTACTTTGCAGCTCATTTGTGTCTTGATATTCGTCCACAAACACCTGCGCATACTGCATGTTATCGGCAAGTTTTGTGCGGTTGCCGTTTTCATCTTGTAGCAGTTTCAGTGCCAAATGCTCAAAATCAGTATGATCCAGCACCTTTTCTTCCATTTTAGCCTCTAAATATTTTTCACGAAACAATATCGCCGCACGGCAAAGTGCCTTCACTTTTGCGGCGGCACTTTTTTTATCCTCTAAAAACTGCTCTTCTGTGCACACAAACCCATATTTTTTTACTTCTTTTTCTATAATTTTACTTTTTATAGTCTCTCTGATATATTTAATTTCATTTTTAGCTTCTTCTTCGCCTTTTACAGACGCTAAGCGCATCTGTTTATACTCGCCTATTATCTGCCTTGCCTTATCCCACTCGCCATTTTGTAGGGTTTTTCTTGCCACTTCAAACGTCTCAAGGCTATGCTCTATCGCCGGCAGATACGGGGCCAGTGCCGGTGCAAAGTCTATCACTTTCATCCCTTCATCCAGCAAGTCTATCGCCTCGGTCAGCGCCGCATTTATGTGTTTTATCATCTCGCGGCCCCACACACTTTTACTTAGTGGCAAGTCCTCGTCGTACATCGCCGCAAACTTTTTAATCCACTGCTCCGGGTGCGGCAGTGTCTCCACTTCACGGGCCAATTCCCACACTGCTGTTTCGGCCACCGTGTCGCTTCGGGCCCTGTCGTACTGCGCCGCAAAATCTGCGAAATCCGCATCGGCATACATCTCTTCCATCGTCTGGCTCAGCGCCGTTTGACGCAAGCTTTCCAGCGTAGTGTCGTCACCCACCGCAATATCCGGCGGCAAAAAAAGCAACATGAAGTTATCACGTACCAGCTTTTGGCAAAACGCATCTATCGTTCCGATAAACGCCCTGCGCAGTTGCAATCTTTGCTTGCGCAAAAATCTTGCTTGCGTCGGGGATTGCTTTATAGCTTCATCCAGACGCTTTGCAATACGTGCACGAAGCTCGGCCGCCGCGGCATTAGTAAATGTCAATATTAAAAGTGTGCTTGCATCCACAGGGTCATTTTCACGCGTAATCAGGCGAACGGCACGCTCCACCAGTACCGCGGTTTTTCCACTTCCCGCCGCCGCACTAACCAGCACCGCACCGCCTTCATCTATAATGGCATTGCTTTGTGGTTGTGTCCACATTGGTTTTTTCATGCAAAATACCTCTCTTTAAAATCAACATTCAAAACCCTTTCCTGCTACGAAAAAACAGGCTCAGATAACTGCCTTTCATTCACTCCGTCCACGTGGCGACACACCACACGATATGAGCAAAATCTACACTCCCGTTTATCTTTGTTCACCATTGGCCGCGCCGCAAAATCACCCTTGTACACGCCGTCTGCCATTTCTTCCAGCAGCTCTTCCACCCGCTTTTGTATCCATTCAAACTCTGTAGCTTCGACAAGTTTTAGACCTTTGCCGGATGTTGGTTCATCTTTTTTCCACGACAAACGATAAATCGAGCCGTCTTTCGCACCGTCCAGCGCATCCAGCACTTTGCTGTCTTTCAGCAAAAAACCTGTCAGCTCGAAGCCTTTCTTTGCTCCATCGCTTCTCTCCGCCGCCGCCGGCGACGGGTCTGCCGCCATATAAAGCACGCCTGCAGGCAATGCGCCGGGATACCTGCTTTCAGCATTTTTACACAGGATATCCATGTATATCATCATTTGTGCATTTATACCGCTATATATTTCCTTCATGTCCAAGTCTTTGTTTCCTGTTTTGTAGTCTATGATGCATAAATACGCTTTACCGTCTTTTTTTAGCACATCTACCCTGTCTACTTTACCTATCAAGCTCAGCTTATTCCCAAGTTTTGTGGTTACTGACATTGCCGGCACACTGTTTTCGTCCATGCCGATGCCCAGCTCCAGCGCATCCGTATTAAATTCGCTTTGCGCCGCTATATCACGCATAAAACACACCAGTTCCATGGTGGTTTTTGTTATTTGTGAAAGCATAAACATGGTGCGCTTTGTGTCATCCTGCAATCCGTTCTCAACAACTTCATCGCTATATTTTTTCACAGATTCTTTTATCTGATCATCAGTATATTCTCTAAAATCATCCCCTGCTTCCAGTAGCACTTTTTCCAAAATATAATGGACTAAACTGCCGCTTTCCATCGGGCTCACTTCGGCCTTTCGCCTTGGTGTCACACGTAAAACCCGCTCAAGAAAATATGCGAAACTACAGGAAAAATACCTTTCCACTCTGCTTGCGGAAAGAGTTATATTTTCACCTACCAACGACTTTATTACGTCCTTGTCGGCAATTGAAAACTCGCCTTTGTTATCCACATCTTTCAAAAGGCTCAACTGCCCCAATATTTTATCGTCTTTTGTGTTTTCCAAAGCTTTATACAATGTAGCGGCAAGCGGAGTGTTCCTGCGGTATTCCTCTGCCAACAAGTCATACGCCGCTGTTTTTGTTGCCGCCATGTCTTGCGTGCGCATCTGCACCTTTTGCGGCTGTAAAGCTTTCAAAATAGGCTCAAGATTTGCGCTATATTCCTGCGCCGTGCCATCTTTACGTTTTGGATAGCTGATAAACATTCCCGTGCGTGGGGTGCACATTGCACGGTAAAAAAACATCTCTTCCAGCATATTCCTGTTTTCAAAACTTCCCGGCATCTCAATCCCGTTTTGCACCAGTTTATCTCTGTCATCATGATTCAAAAGGCCGCTATATCCCACCTCCATGGGAAACTCGCCCTCACATACACCCAGCACAAAGCAATATTCCGGTCCTGCAAGGCGCATCCTGTCCGCACTTGTCACTATCACGCTTTCCATAGTTTGCGGCGCATGCCCGAACTCTGTGGTGCGAACCAGTAGCAAAAACAGCTCGTCATATTCCTCGGTGCGCATTTGCGTGTTTTGCATAAGGCCCGCCATTTCATCAAGTAGTTCCATTGCCAAGTCATAGGCCCTGCGTGCATTTTCGGCATGTATTACATCCCCTCGTTTTTCAAGGTTTTGCACTTGTGTCTTTATGTGCTCCGCACCTGAAAACGCATCTAGTAAGAGGTATATTTCTTTTGATAATTCACTTGCCGGCTTGCCTTTTGCCCTTTGTAAAAATACTTCTATTTTCGGGATCAGTTCCGCACGTGCCGCCTGCGCCATATCTTTTTGTTCTTTGGCTTCTTTTGTTGTTTCAGACAATAAACTTTCTGTGTCTTTGTCAAAGCCATTTCGCCAATCATCCGCTTTGGGCTGCCATGTGAAGACATAGTTTTCAAGCGCCATCATGCTTTCCGCAGGTATACCGCAAAGGCCCGACTTTGCCAGTGCCAGTACCCCGGCCGAAGAAAGGCCGCCTTTTAAAAGCGCCAGCGCCGCCCTAATAAACGCTATGGCAGCAGTGTTTTCCACCGTTTCTGCCGCGTCCATAAAATAAGGAATATTATACAACGCAAACTGACGCCGTACCACTCGGCGGTACATACTCACATCACGGCAAACAAGCGCCATGTCGTTATAAGAGACCCCACATCGTGCCAGCTGATACATTTTAGCCGCCACAAGGCGCACTTCTTCCCATTCATTTTCTGCCGACGTAAAATACACTCCCGCATCTTGTGAGGGTGCGTTTTCTTTTACTGTTATTTCTCCTTCGCTTGCTCCGGCGATGTTACACAGCTCTGCCAACGCTTTTGTTTTTGCCCTGTGATTTTGACAAAGTATCAGCGGCGAGCTTGTCTCAACTGCTTTGTCTTCTGCAATTTGCTCCAACCTGAAAGCCGCCTTGTACACCGGCATAAACATCGATATTTCTTCTTTTTTTTGCTTGTACATTCCGTCGCAACACAGCGCCACACACAGCTCTTCGCACATTGTCATCACGGTGCCCAGCATTAAATATTCAGGCGCTGTAAAGCCATCAAACCCATCTACAAAACACGCTGTTTCTTCAAAAAAAGATTCCTGCGCCTTTTGCGACGCCATGTGTAGCAAGTCGTCAGGGTCCATGACACTGTTTTCTATTTCCGCTTCATACGCCTCGTACACAAGGGCTATTTCCATCAATTTATCGTCTTTTTCTCGGCTTGCAATTTCTCGCAACTGTGCCGGAGTAGCCCCTGCTGTTTTCAGTTCCAGTAAAGTTTTTGCACACATTTCGCAAAATGTTGTGCGCCGAAGCTGACGTGCGAAGCCCGGCAAGTTATCTGCCACTGCGGAAAGCGCCCTGTGCACGTATACCACCCTGCCGGCATCACTGAGCAAGCGTACATGCGCATTGCCGCTATGCCTTAAAATACGCTCAGAAAGCGTGCGAAAGCTAAGCACCTGCACAAACGCTTTTTGTTTTTCTTGCAGCGCATCGTATATCATTTGCTCCGCCGAAGAAGAAAACTGGTCCGGTACTAAAAAAATGCTTTTTTTGTTTTTGTCGGCACGCCGAACCATCTCGTTTAACACATGCGTGGTTTTTCCTGTGCCTGCAAGACCCATCACAAACCTTAGCATAGGCCCTCCTGAAGCTACTATCGTTTTTATTTCAAAGGTAATAAATCATGCTTTTCCAGTATTTTTCTCACTACATGCCCTGCCAATATCAGGCCTGCTGTGCCCGGCACAAAGCTTATACTCCCGGGTATGTCTTTGCGGGTTTCTCTCGCCTCATCTTGTGGCAATTTTTGCACATTAGAAAGAGGCGGCTGTTGTGTGCATACCACCTCTACTCCGAAAATATTACGTTTTTTCAATTCTTTTCGCATTATACGCGCCAAAGGACACATGCTGGTTTTTGTGATATCTATCACAGAAAAGCCCTCACCATTAAGCTTATTTCCCGTTCCCATCGCGCTAATTACCGGCACGCCTGCCGCCTTTGCCCGTGTGATGATTTCAAGTTTTGCGCTGACGGTATCTATCGCATCTATCACATAATCATATTTATCCAACGGATATTCATCGGCGTTTTGCGGCAGATAAAAAACTTCATGCGCGGTCACTGCACACAAAGGATTTATGTCTTTTATTCTGTTTTCCATCACCTTCACTTTAGGCATACCGATGGTGGAATGCAGCGCAATAATTTGGCGGTTTAGGTTACTTTTCGCCACTTTATCATTGTCGAATATATCAATTGCGCCTATACCTGCGCGCACCAAAGCCTCGCAGACATATCCACCTACACCGCCTACGCCAAACACCGCTATATGCTGTTTAAACAGTAAATCCACCCCGTCTTGTCCCACCAGCATAGCTGTGCGCGAGACATCCACCTTCACTTCACCCCTTCATAATTATATTCCGCCGCATTATAACTATTACTCACATTTATATATGTTTGCCTCATACGGCCTCAGTGTTTTTCCTTGATTATCATAGTTTGAAAGCCATAATTTCTGAGACTTCAAAATAATGCTTGGACGAATCACTTCTTTTTCTGTCAAGTTCATCTCGACATACCATTTTTCGCCTTCATAAATTCTGAAATAGCAAAATAGCTTTTTGTTTTTAGCGAAAACAGGATTGAAACTACCGTAAGTCATGCATGAAGATTCATTTCGCAAATCAATCAGCTTTTTGTAGTGGCTAAAAACCGACAACTTATCTTCTGTTTGTGCTGCAACATTCAAGTGATCTGCACCTTCCAGCATATTTGCCCAAGGCGATGCTCCTGTGAAACCTGCTTTTGGGCCCGCATCCCAAGGCATCGGCAGCTGAGTATGCTCAGCCAAGTGTGGGAAAACATACTTCCACGCCATTTTCATGTCCAGTGTTTCTTCCAGTGTGTCCGAGTAGTATTGTTTTGATGTTGTATTCCACAGCCTCTCTTGAGAAAACTCCCTCGCATTTGGTAGGCCCAGCTCTTGTCCTTGATAAATAATAGGCGTTCCACGCAGTGTGAGCAGCCATGTAGACAGCAGTTTTGCCAAAACACAACGGTACAAGGGGCCCACGCCTATCCTGCTTATCATGCGTGCGGTGCGTGGTCCCTCAAAAAGTATAGGCATCCATTCTGTGTCCGCAAAATCACTTTGCCAGTTAATATAATATTCTTTCAGCTCAGCCAGTTTTATTGTTCCGCTTTCTGTTTCTTCATATTTCTTTGTGTCCACAGGTCCATAATCCATCAACATGTCGAGCTCATTTCGAGTTTCAGACACCATAAGCTTTGTCATATCTTGCCCAACATTAAACACTTTGCCGCTAAGCATCACCGAGGGACCCGCCGCTTCTCTTAGTTCCTTTAAATATTCATGCATTTTCGGCCCATAGGTGAATTTCTCTGACCCACAAGCTCCCTTTACATTATAGCACAATAACCCGTTATCATAGTCACTTTTACTTAATTTTGTGATATGCTCAAAGCAAAATCCGTCCACACCTATATTTGTCCAAAATTTCACTATGTCTGCCATCTCACTGCGCAGTTTGGGGTTGTCCCAGTCTAAATCCATCTGTCCAATTCCGCCCAGCTGCAAAACCCATGCCGAAAGATGCGGTAACCATTCCCACATACTGCTCCCGTGATCCCTGCTCCAGTTATTCGGAGGATTGTCGGCAGTACCCGGCCTCATGATATAATATCCGCCTTGCTTTTCTTTTTCCGCTTGTGAAAACCACTGGTGCTGTTTTGAAGTGGAGCCTATATTAAAGCTCATTATCACTTTCATGCCTCGCCTGTGCGCTTGGTTCAGTAATTCTTTAAAGTCGTCTATATCTCCGTTGACGCCAAACACTTTTTTATAGTTTCTCGCAGCAAAATTTTCGTCTATATCCATCACCGGCGTAAGCCATAATGTGTTCACGCCAAGACGCTCTATATACGCCAGTCTACGTATCACGCCACCTATGTCGCCTATGCCATCATGATTAGAATCCATAAACGAAGGCAAGAAAATATGATATATCACATTTTCTTTCCACCAAACTTTTCTGTTTTGTGGCGTGCCGGAAATTTCCTCCACATTGCGTGAAGCCATTTCAAGCAACATGTCGCAATACCCTGCACCCACTATCTTGTCTAATTTTTGAAGTGGCTGATTTGCAATCCACACTTGTTTTATCCAGCGTTCTTTTTTCCCAATTTGCCTCAACATGCCACTCAGCACCTCGTGGCCTACCGGGTGCTTCCAAGCTTCTTTTATTTTGCTTTGTCGTGTGAGTAGCATTTTTGTCTCCTTCATTTTCGGCTATACATCTTATAAAAACCTAAGCTTATATTTTGCGACAAGCTATTTTCGGGGTTCACATAAAATGGTTAGCCAATACCATCTTGGTATGCTTTGAAAATGACGAATTTCTACACTAAAATGACAAGTTGCATTATAAATATCTCATATCATTCCTGTATATCTAAATTATAAAGTACAAATATGAAAAAATATACCTGTTTTTCCATATATTGAACGAAAATTGTGTCAATTCCGCTAACAATTTCTACTTTTTTGTCAATAATTACTATTTGTATCATATTAACGCAAAAAAGCAAGGCAAACATTCGCCTTGCTTTTTTTATGTTAAGCTAGCCTATTAAACCACCGGCACTTCAGGTGTATGAACGCCTATGCATTGCTCCGGTATACCATTAGACGTATAATACCCCATTGCCACAGGACAACCCTCTGATGCTAAATTGCCAGTTGTCGAACAATATGCCAGTTCTTGCACCCCTTCCGGCATGGGCGGGAATTCTTTATATTCAAGCTCTGCTTGCACGTCTTCCATCAATGCTTTCCACACATTAGCACCTATGTGTGTACTGGACGACACGCCCCAGTTTGACAATGTATGGTCTTGGTCATAGCCCCACCACACCGATGTGACATAATAAGGCGTTGCTCCGATAAACCAGCGGTCTTTATGGTCGGTGGTGGTACCTGTTTTACCTATAGCGTCCATCTCGCCTTCGGGTGCCATGCCACGTGCTGTGGGATAAACGCCCAACACGCTAGTGTCGCTTACCACGTTTGACAGCATACGGTTCATCACATATCCTGCCTCGGAAGAAATAGCCTGCACGGTGGTGATTTCCGGCTCCAGCACAATGTTGCCTTTAGCATCTTCCACCCTCACATAGCTGTGCAAGCTGGTGTGTAGGCCATAGTTTTCTTCGCCACCAAACATAGCATATGCGCCCGCCATTTCGTACGCAGACACACCATGCGTCTGGCTACCAAGTACCAACGGGCCTAAGTCGACGTCGTTTGGATACACAAGACCTGAAAGCTGAAGTGTCTCGGTCATAAATTCAAACATCTGCTGAGTTCCTACCCATGTACCCACCTGTACTGCCACGGTATTGGTAGATTCTGCAAGCGCTGCCGCCACCGGAATTTTCGCCTCACGGTATGTGCCTGACGCATTACGCGGCCAGTCTTTTACTATCGCTCCGGTCACTGGGTCTATTGTCGGGTTATACTGGTCCCTTGCCTGCACAGGAGAGTCCAGCACCATCTTAGAATACGAAATAATGCCGTGGTCTATGCCAATTGCATACGCACCCACTGATTTCATGGTAGAGCCCACCTGCCTAAGCGTGCCATCTACCAGCGGAATACCATTTTCATCCAGTACCAAATTGCCCACTTCGTCTCGCCTAAGCTCGCCTATGGCGCGGTTCAGCGAAAGGCTACTGGTCTTTTCGCCGATGCCTCCCGATGTGGCTATCAGCTCACCTTCGTAGTTTACAACAGCTACCGCCGCTTGTGGTAGCACATCTTGATATCCTATCACCAGGCCGGCGTCGTTCACCACTTCTTCTGTCACTGTCATTCGGCTGGCATAGTTCGGGAAACGTTCTTCGTCCATGAAGAATCCGCCCTCGTCGTATCCTGTCACCATGATATTATCCAGTGCCTCTTGCACGTTCAAGTCCACTGTCAGATAAATGCGCAAGCCACCGTTGTATAGATATTGGCGGGCTATGTCATAGCTCCATCCTTTTTGCTCTTGCAAGTCGTCCAAAACATCGGTATACGCCTTGTCCACAGCATAAGAAAACACACCAGAGGTGGTGCCGGAATTCGAAGCCGTCTGCTTACGCTCGGCAATGCCCAGCGGCATGTCGTACACTTCCTCTGCTTCTGCCTCGGTGATGTATCCTGCAACCTGCATAAAATAAATAACATCATTGCGGCGCTCCAGAGCATTGTCAGGGTTTGCCAAGGGGCTATAATATGTAGGCGCTTGTGTAATGCCGGCAATTGTAGCACACTCGGCCAATGTCAGCTCCGACACCGACTTGTCAAAATATGTTTGCGCGCCGGCTTCCACACCTGCTATACGTCCGGAAAGGCCAATAGTGTTTAGGTAGCTTTCCAAAATCATTTCTTTTGAGTAGCTGTTTTCAAGACCCCATGCACGGAAAATTTCACGCAGTTTACGCAGATATCCCGCCGTACGGTCGCCGTCTTCCTCTACCACGTCATCGTCGGTAAGGTTTTTAACCAGCTGCTGTGTGATGGTAGATGCACCACCATACATGCCCTCAATCGGAATAACTTCGTTTATCAAGGCAAGCGCCGTACGTGTGATATTCACACCGTGATGATCCCAAAACTCTCTGTCCTCGGTGGCCACCACTGCGTTTATCAAGTCTTGCGGCACTTCACTTATAGACACCCATGTACGGTTTTCGTCGCCCACCAGTTGCTGATGTTCTATATAGTCGTTTTCTTCTTTTGCGTTCGGATTATCCGGGTTCAGCGCCATAAAATAGCCTGTCTGAGCCATGCTGAAGTTTTCAAGATCCAGCAGTTCCTCATCGTTAGAGGTAACCTCCACCACATATTGAATGGCCTGTACGCCTACAATTCCGCCTATAATCATGGCAAAACACGCCAAGACAAACAGCGCCTTAATTATATTCAGCACCACTCTGCCGGCCACGATCCCTACTTTTATTTCACCTTGCTGTGGTTGTTTTCTGCGTTTCGGTGCAGGATGGTTTGCACCCACCACACCCTGCGCACGTTTATTTGCATTCGATGAGTTTGAGCCCACCGCACCTTGTATGCGTGTATGCTCATCCCCAGGTCTTTGCCTTTGTGCCTGATTATTTTGGTTTCTGTTATCCAATAGAGCGTTCTCCCTTCAAGTTCCGTGGCCTTTTATACCTATATAATCTCTCATACTATAAATATCATTTTTAGTTTATGTTTTCCTTTATTTCACCGTTTTTGAAAACATATCTCATATATTATAGCACACAAATTGTGAAGATGTAGTTACAATTTTGTGTAAGTGCAAATAGAGCTTTTTTTCGTCTATTGTCAAGCATGTAAATTCATATTTTCTGTTTTGTTTGTTTTGCTTTAACAGCCCCTTATGTTTTTCTGTTTGCTTTCATTTCTTTTTTGTCTGTTTTATGCTATAATTTATATGTATTCGGTGTTTTTTCATGCACCTGTGTTTATTTTAATATCGGAGGCTTTCAATGCATCAGCTTAATTATCCTTTTGATGCCGCTATGATTTTGCAAAAAAAGCGTGCGCTAAAAAAGGAACTTTTACTAAACGATAATTTCATTTCCAAGAAAATCGCCATTGTTGGCGGTAGTACTGTAGGCGAAATCCGTCCTATTTTAGAGCTTTTCTTACTACAAAACGGCATAAAACCTACCTTTTACGAGGGTGGATACGGCCTTTATTACGAAGATGTGGTGTTTGACGACGGCAGCCTTGCCGCGTTCGAGCCGGATGTTTTATACATCCACACGTCTAACAGGAACATTGGCGCTTGGCCATTGCCCGGCGATGATGACGCTACCGTTACCGCAAAAGAAGACGATATTTTCTCACATTTTGAAAAAGTATGGCAGGCCGCTGAAAAGCTGGGTTGCCCTGTAGTGCAAAACAACTTCGAGCTACCCACATACCGAAATTTCGGCAGTCTTGATGCTTGGGATATGCGTGGCAGGGTGCGGTTCATAAACCGTTTGAACGAAAAATTTGCACAGGCCGCTTTACAGTCTTCACATTTATATTTACACGATTTGGCATACCTTGCCGCAGAGCACGGCCTTAGCACATGGTGTGACTCCGCCGCATGGTACGGCTATAAATATACGCTGGCGCCTGCTTGCATACCTTACCTGTGCCACAGCCTTGCAAACCTTATCAAAAGCTTTTTCGGTATCACAAAAAAAGCTGTGGTGTGTGATTTAGACAACACATTATGGGGTGGCATCATAGGCGAGGTGGAAGCCGAAGGCATAGAGCTGGGCAGTGAAACGCCTGCCGGCATGGCATATGCCGATTTCCAGGAATATCTGCGCATTTTGGCCGCACGTGGCGTTCTGCTGGCGGTTGCCTCTAAAAACGAGCTTGCCACCGCAGAGTCGGGCTTTTCTCGCATAGATAGCCCGTTAAAACGCAGTGATTTCTTGTGTTTTGAAGCACACTGGAATCCAAAAAGCGAAAGCATCGCACGCATTGTCAAGGCTTTAAACATCGGTGCAGACAGCCTTGTTTTTGCCGACGATAACCCGGCCGAGCGCCAAGAGGTAGAGGCCGTATTCCCGATGGTGTCCACCGTGCCCATTGATGCGCCGGAAGACAGCATAAGATTGCTTGATCGCAGTGGATATTTCGAGGTCAGCACTTTATCAGGCGACGACATTAAACGCAACGAAATGTACCGCCAAAACGCACAAAGACAACAGGCCGAGACCGCCCATGCAAACTATGACGACTACCTAAACAGCCTTTTAATGACGGCGCAGATATGCCCGTTCAGAGCAGAACACGTGGAGCGTATCACCCAGCTGATAAACAAATCAAACCAGTTCAATCTCACCACCCGCAGATACACTGCCGCCGAGGTGACACATTGCATGCAAAGTGAGGAGTATGTCACCCTCAGTGCTCAGTTGCAAGACAAGTTTGGCGACAACGGTATCACCGCCACGCTGATTGCAAAAAAGCAAGACGATACTCTTGATATCGAGCTTTTTGTCATGAGTTGCAGGGTGTTTAAGCGTGGCTTGGAGGAAGCTGTGTTTGACCAATTAGTGCATATAGCGCAGGCCGAGGGCATTGCCACCATCACCGGCACATATCTTCCCACTGCAAAAAACTTGTTGACAAAAGATTTTTATGCTAAAATTGGCTTTAGTCTTATAAAAGACACTGAAACCGAGCGAGTTTTCACTTTTTCAGTGCCAAAAGAATATAGTAACTTAAATAAAGCAATCAAGGTGGATTAAAAAATGGACAGAGCACGTGTAATGAACGAAGTACAAGAGATTTTTCGCGATAATTTTGACGATGAAGACATTATGCTTACCGATAGCACAAACGCAAACGACATAGAAGACTGGGACAGCCTAGAGCAGATCAATCTATTGACTGCCATCGAGAAAAAATACAGCTTAAAGTTCAATTTAAGCGATGTGCGCAACCTTCAAAACATCGGCGACTTGCTTTCTTTACTAGAGCGTCTGGGTGTTGAGTAAATGAACAGCTACACATTTTCCGATATACCTTTAGGACACACCGAGCAGTTTTCTGTCACCGTCACAGACGAGATGATGCAAAAGTTTTACGATATCACAGGCGATAACTCTCCCATTCACATGGACGATGCCGCCGCAAAAGCCCGTGGCCACAAGTCTCGTGTGGTTTACGGTATGCTTTGTGCCGGGATGTTTTCCACATTGGCAGGGGTATATCTGCCGGGCGAGCGTTGCCTTCTGCACAGTGTCGAGTCGAAGTTTGCAAAGCCTGTTTATGTAGGCGATGTTTTGTGCATCAGCGGCAAGGTAAGCGAAAAAAATGACACATTCCAAACACTTACCATTAAAGCTCAAATAACAAACCAAGATGGTGTGAAAGTAACCCGCGGCGTTATCAAAGCCGGCGTGGAATAACCATTTGGAAAGGCATGGCATATGGCATATATTTACCTCGTCACGGGCGCTTCCAGCGACGTGGGCACTACGCTGATACAACGGCTTTTAGAAAACGGTGATGAAAACGATTTAGTGGTTGCCCAAGGCTGTGGCGACTTACATTTTTTAGCTCCACTGGTAAACACTTTCAAAGGCAGGATAAAAACATTCGACGTCGACTTGACCGATGAGGCCGCTATATCACTGTTTGTGAAAACTGTCGAGGCAGATGTAGGCACGCCCACACATTTCATTCACCTGCCGGCCTTGCGTGTTATCAACACAAACTTCAAAAAGTTTGACAGTAGCAGGTTTTATCTTGACCTTAATGTCCAAGTGCACAGTGCCGCGGCTATATGCAAGCACTTCTTGCCTAAAATGGCCAAGCAAAAATACGGCAGGGTGCTGTTTATGCTAACCAGCTACGTCATCGGCACGCCACCAAAATACACCGCCGCTTACATCATGGTGAAGGAAGCATTGCGAGGCCTTGCAAAAAGCCTTGCCACAGACTACGCCGCTTTTGGCGTCACGGTAAACTGCGTGGCACCCAGCATGATGGAGACAAAGTTTTTGGCCGACACCCCCGACCTTGTGGTTCAGGCATCCGCCGAGGCAAACCCCACCGGCCGCAACGCCACACCAAACGACGTTGTTCCGGCAATGGCGTTCCTGCTTTCTGATGAAGCCGCCTTCATCACCGGCGCCGTGCTACCAATCACCGGTGGAAGCGCGATATAACGTTTATATTTTTACATGTTATCGTCCCTCGCTAGCTTTTGGCGGGGGACATATAGTTATACAACACGTATAAGGAGGCATTATGTATACTTTTCGTTTGGCTGATATGGCCGACAAAGAGGCCATCATCAAGTTCATGCGCACATATTGGGACAGTCCTCATCCATTGATTGAGATTCCCGAGCTTTTTGATTATTATTACTGCGCAAATGATGGCTCGCTTCATTTTGCCTTGTGCGAAGCCGATGGGAAGCTTTGTGCATTGGCTGGGTATATACCTTCCTGCACACGCCGACCTTGCGATGTTTGGCTATCGCTTTGGGTGGCGGACCCCGCCGCAAAAGGTAGTGGGCTGGAGCTGATGGACGCTTTGCCTTCTCTTATCGGTTGCCGTACTTTATCTTGCAACAATATCCGCCCAAAAACCATGCCTTTTTACAACTTTTTAGGTCACACCAGCGGCCGCATGTCACATTTTTATCGCTTGCTGGATAAGCCCGCCTATACGGTAGCACGTGTTGCCAGCAAAGAAATACTGCCTGTTTTCGGAGATGCACGCCTTGAGCTATTGGCAGACGAAACCGCGCTGATAAATAGTGGATTCACCCCGCCGGAGGCCGCAAACCCATACAAGGATATGGACTACATCATCCATAGGTATTTTGCATATCCACATCAAAGCTATGACGTTTACGCTGTGTTTTCGCCGGGTGATAGCATCCCGTGCGCTTTATTGTGCACTCGGCTGATTGCCACCGAAGGCACTTTTGTGTTGCGTATTGCCGACTATATCGGGGACGCTGACATTTTATCGCAAATAGGCCATGCCATAGATGCCCTTATGCAAAAGCACAGCGCCGAATATGCCGATTTTTACTGTGTGGGTATTCCTGCCGAAACAATGGCACAAGCGGGGTTTTCACAGCGTGTCGAAGACGATGTAAATATCATCCCAAACTACCTTTCACCACCACTGTATGAAAACACTGAGTACTATTATTTCACCAGCCGTCCCGATGGTTTTGTGATGTGTAAAGCAGACGGCGACCAAGACCGTCCAAACCTTTCTTTTTAATGACGTGTAAATTAAAACACCCCTGATGGATGATAAACAGCTTATCAAACATCAAGGGGTATTTTTATAGTCGAAACACTAAAAACTCAATTTACTATTGTGGTTTTTTCATGGTCAGTGATATACGTTTTCTTTGCTCGTTCACTTCCATTACCCACACAGTCACAATATCACCCACAGCAAGCACCTCGCTTGGATGTTTGATATACCTGTCGGTAATTTGTGATATATGCACCAGTCCGTCTTGATGCACGCCAATGTCCACAAACGCACCGAAATCAATAACGTTTCGTACGGTTCCTTGAAGTTCCATGCCTGCCTTCAAGTCTTTCATCTCCAAAACATCGCTACGCAAAAGTGGCGGAGGCAATGTGTCACGTATGTCACGGCCGGGACGCAGTAGTTCTTCTATAATATCAATCAATGTCGGCTTGCCTATACCCAGCTGCTCGGCCAAAGAGTTCATGCCAATTTCTTTTGCCGCTTGTGGCAGTTCTTTTATGTCTTGTGTACCGATATCTTTTGTGGTAAACCCACACAGCTCCAGCAGTTTCTTTGCCGCCGCATAGCTTTCGGGATGCACCGCCGTTGTGTCCAGTTTATCTTTTGCATCGGCAAGACGTAAAAATCCCGCACATTGCTCGAATGCTTTCGGGCCAAGCTTTGCCACTTTCAAAAGCTCTTTTCTTGTTTTAAACGGGCCTGTTTCTTCACGCTTTGCAACAATATTATCGGCCACTGCGGCAGATAGGCCCGCAACACGCTGAAGCAGTGGTGCACTTGCCGTGTTCAGCTCCACACCAACGGTGTTTACGCAGTCTTCCACCACGCCGTTCAGTTCTGCCGCAAGACGCGCCGGAGGCATATCATGCTGATATTGCCCCACGCCTACTGCTTTTGGATCTATCTTCACCAGTTCTGCCAATGGATCCTGCATCCTGCGTGCAATACTAACCGCACTGCGCAAGTTCACGTCAAACTGCGGAAACTCTTTCGCCGCAAGTTTCGAGGCGGAATACACCGACGCGCCTGCTTCATTCACCACCGCATACTCTGCGCTGACACCGCTTACCGATAAATCTTTCAGCACTTTCACGGCAAACATTTCGGTTTCCCTGCCTGCTGTTCCGTTGCCTATGGCAAGCACCTCCACTTTATGCTTTTTAATCAGCATTTTCAGTGTTTCTTCCGCTTGAAGTATCTTTGCCGGCGCCGCCGCCACCGGATAAATCACAGCCGTGTCCAGCACACGTCCTGTTTCATCCACCACAGCCACCTTGCAGCCCATGCGGTATCCGGGGTCAAGGCCCATGGCCACCTTTCCACGTACCGGCGGCTGTAACAATAGCTGGCGCAAGTTTTGCCCAAACACCTTTATGGCGCCCTCGTCTGCGGTATCGGTAAGCTCACGGCGCACTTCACGCTCTAGGCTTGGGTGCAGTAGCCTGTCAAATGCGTCATGCAATGCCGCTTTCACCTCTTGGGCGCAAAGGCTACTGTTTTTCACAACGTCTCTTGACATCAGATCCTTGGCAGTCACTTCGTCCACCACCACTGCCACTTTCAAAAAGTCTTCGCTTTCACCTCTGTTTAGGGCCAACACACGATGTCCCGCTATCTTTCTTACCGGCTCTTTGAACTCATAATATCCTGAATACACGCTATCTTCGTCTTTTGCGGCCTTGCTTTCTATCATGGCATGGGCGCTGTAATACGCACGCAGTTTTGTGCGTAGTTTTGCGTCATCACTAAAGTCTTCGGCCAAAACATCACGTGCACCGCTTAGTGCCGCTTCTATGTCCTCTACCTCGTCGTTTAGGTATTCCTCTGCCAGTTTTTGCGGGTCGTCTCCTGTTTTTTGGCATAGCAGTGCTTGCGCCAGCGGCTCTAGGCCCTTTGCACGTGCGATGCTACCACGTGTTTTTCTTTTTGGCTTGTATGGACGATAAATGTCCTCCACCTCGGCAAGTGTGGAAGCCGACTGCAACGCCAGCGCTATCTCATCCGTCATTTTTTCCTGCTCGGTGATAGATTTTTCCACTTCTTGCTTTCTTGCAGTTAAATTCCGCAGATACAAAAGCCTATCATTCAGCTCACGCAGCACCTGATCGTCCATGCTACCTGTGGCTTCTTTACGATATCTTGCGATAAACGGTATGGTATTTCCCTCGTCTATCAGCGCTATAGCCGCCGCCACTTTATCGGCCGCCACTTTAAATTCTTTCGCTAAAATACCTGCGTAATCCATTGTCATTTTCAATATCCCTCTCCTGTGTGTCTTTTTAGTACATTTTCAGCTTACGCCTTTGGCTCCTCTTTGTCTTTTTCTGGCTTTATTGTTTCTTCTGTTTCTGTTGTTTCTTCCATTTCCGAAGCGCTTTCGCTTTCTTCGTCATTTTCCTTTACTCCGTCCAAGGCCTCTTCATCATTTTCGGGTTTTTCAGTCTCGTTTGGCTCTTTGTCCTCTAATTCTTCTGTTTCTTCAGCTTTTTCTTCTTCAGCTTTTTCAATAAACGCCTTTTGTATGGTTTTCACATCCACTTCCAGTATACCGTCTCTTGCAGACAACATGCGGTCGGCCTCTTCTATGGAAAATGCTCGTTCCTCCTCGGCTTCAATCATGCGTTCTTTTTTGCGAATTTTATAAAACACAAAAGCATATACTATCAATATCAAAAGGCATACAGCTGATATAATGCCACCCACAAAAAGACCGGGAGTTTTATATGTAAACACTATCTCGTTGTCACCTTCGGGCGCAAACACTGCCATCATTCCGCCACTTACTTTCAGCACTTGTGTGTCTTGTCCATTTACTGTGGCGGTAAACCCTTCATCATACGGCACTCCGAAAAACACAAGATCTTCCTCGTCCATATCGATTTTCACCGAAAAACCATGTGTGGACGCACTGCTTTGATAGGCCGCAGTTTCTCTTCGCTCGTTGCAATTTTCCACATATCTATCATATGTCACAGGATCATACGTATATGTCCCGTTCACTTCATCTTCTTCATCTTCTGTTTCGTCTTCATCACCTACCGGCTGATATTCCTCCCACGTGACGCTTTCGCCTTCAAACAAATGCCCGTATTCTTCTATTTGCTCTGCATCAAGGCCTATGCCACGCATCAAAATATTTGCCCTGTCTGTATCTCTCACCTCTGATAAAGCATCCATTGATACATATTCATCATATGTGAAGCCCAGCGGTACAAAATTATCATTTTCATAAATGGCAAATGGCCCGTCTGTCCTGATATATGTCCAGCCGTCTGTGCCTTCTTCTGCTTCAAAGTCCGAGGCTTCCTCCGCCGGCATCAAGGTATATTTTACCGACAAAAGACCACGCAGCGCATATTTTTCAAGCTCGGGCTTGGAAGACACATCACGTTTCACGCCCATCAGCGGATAAAACTCCATTATAGATGTGTTTATGGTGGAGTTAAAGGTGCGAATACTGCTCACATCCAGCCACAATCCTAAGTTATCATGTGCCTCATATGTGTCTATACGATAAAACTCGTCGTCATACGACGGTAGGCTCACTTGCGCTGTGCCAACCCATTGCTCGCTGTAATAGTCCGCGTCGTTGTCCCATTGTGGGAATTTCCCCAGCGCTATGTGTATAATACTGTAAAATATTGAAAAACCTATCACCGCACTCAGCAGCATTGCTCCCAGTTTTTTCTTGTTTTTTGCTGAGTGTACAATAAAAACAAAGATAAGTATGGCAAGTATCGCTGTGAACACCGTCAGCCAAAACTTCATCTGGTCGCCGGCAAGGCCTATGGACCACACACCCTCTTCGTCTTTTTTTGGAAGCACACCCAAAATTGCATACAACACCGTTATCACCAGCACCACTCGGCTACCACTGCGGATATCTATGTCTTTATCTTCCAGCGCATGCACAGTCATCAGCGCCGCTATAAGCAGCGGCATATAGTACCACCTGGCGTAATAACTGGCATTAAAGGCATAAAATGACGAGTTCAAAATTGGCACAAGTGCCATGATAAGGCAGATAAACATAATTATTTTTGGTGCTGTGCCTTTTCTTGCTTTTGAATAGGCAAACACTCCCGACATTCCCACTATGGGCATAAAAAAGCTCATTGACGTCCATTTTATCACGCCTTCGGTAAAAATATTCGGCATGTATGGTGGGTCAGGCGGCAAAAACATGGACGATAAGATGTTGAAATACTGCTGTACTTCGCCATACATGATAAGTGAAAATCCCGAGGCAAAGTTGTCTGTGCGTGGGTTTCCTATCAAGTTGTAAAAACTGGGCAATGCGAGTATCATACCAAGGCCTACCCCAAGCAAAGCCTCGAACGCCAGCAGGCTAAACCCTTTTATCGTGATTGTATATTCCTTGCAAGCCAGCTTTACAAAAAAGTAAATAAACAAAAATACCACATTGCCTATAAAGAAAAAGTAGCTGTTTACCAGCGCGAGGCCCACAAAAAACGCAAAAGCACCCCTGCGCTTAGTATACATAAACTCGTCCAGCGACCACAAAACAAGCGGAAAAATCGCCACCGGATCCAGCATATGATTGAAAAAGATGTTGTATATATTAAACCCACAAAATGTATATACTAAACTACAAACAACCACCATCTTGCTTGTTTTTGCATAGCGCTGTAAAAACAATGCACTGGCCGCTGCAATGCAGGCAAATTTCAAGATAAGTAAGGGCACCATGGCATATGGCATAAACCTTGCCGGAACAAATAAGCTAAGCCATAAAAAAGGCGAGCCTAAGTTGTAAAACGCATATCCCGCCACCACAGACGAGCCAAGGTCTGTCGCCCAGCTCCACGTGCCGCCGTCTGCCGACTTCAAAAATCCGTTTACATATTGGTAAAATGGAATTTGTTGCTCGTTAAAGTCGCCACAATACAAAAAGAATCCCTTATCAATAATCAAGTACGGCAAAAATATGGCAGCCGAAACAATTGCCGCTATAAAAAAGCTCATTTTTACTGCGCCATATTTGTCTTCTCTTCTTGATAAAATGGCATTATTTTTTGCTATTGTCATAGTTTCTCCATTCTTTATACCGACATGCCACAAAATATGTTATACTCAGTTTATATTAAATATATGTATCACATTACCGCCTACCGAAGCCTATAAATCAGGCGGTCAATAAAGGAGCTTATTCATGAATAACACTGAAACATATGCGTTTTGCGCCATGCTCTCACGCATGAAATATATTACACGTTGGGGGTTGATGCGCTCTTCACGGCAAGAAAACTTGTCCGAGCACACCGCTGAGGCGGCTATTTTGGCGCATTGCCTTGCCCATATTGCCACCAACATATTGCACCTTGAAGATATCCGCCCCGATACCATTGCGGTGGCCGCTATTTATCATGATGCATCGGAGATTTTAACCGGCGACATGCCCACGCCTGTAAAATACAAAAACAAGGCGTTGAAAACAGCCTACAAGCAGCTGGAAAGAGAAAGCGCCGAGCATCTATCGCATCTGTTGCCACCAGAGCTTCAGCAAAGCCTGTACGCCTACCTTAGCGGCGACATACTAAACGAAGCCGAAAAAAAGCTACTGAAAGCGGCCGATCGTTTGTCTGCACTGATTAAGTGCCTTGAGGAAGAGTCTTCCGGCAACACCGAGTTTCGCAGTGCCAAAGCCCAGCAAATATCCCAGCTAAAAGAACTAAACTGCCCTGCTGCCGATTATTTTATCACTCATTTTCTGCCGTGTTATGAGCAAAATCTGGACGAGCTGAGTGCTTTATAACATTATTTTTTCTTGCAACTTTTTTATTATACCGTGCTGTTATATGCCCACGCAAGCTCTGAGAGTTCTTCAAGGTCGGTAAACACCGTCAGCGAATGTGCACATCTTCTCAGTGCCGCCGCACCACGCAGTCCACGCACATACCCTGCCGCTACTTTGCGTGCTTGGCGCATGGCGCATTCTTCGCCTTTTTCTTCGCACATTTCACGTACCTGACTTTCAAGCACAGCAAAACGCTTTGTCAGCGTAGGTGGCTGTGGTGCATCTTGTCCCAAAAGCATTGCTTTTATCTCTGAAAATAAAAACGGATTACCCATAGCGGCTCTGCCCACCATGACACCGTCACAGCCTGTGTTTTGCAGGGCTGTTTTTGCAGATTCTGCGCTGTCCACATCGCCGTTATATAGCACAGGTATGCTCACTGCGCTTTTTATGTCTTCCACTGCCTTGTGGTTTACCCCCGGCATATATTGTTGTGCCCGTGTCCTTGCATGCACCGCCAACATCACCACGCCGGCGTCTTCGCATCTTTTTGCCACTTCAAGGCCCGTCATGGTGTCGTCATCCCATCCAATGCGGATTTTTACCGTGACGGGACACACGCTTGCCTTTACTGCCGCTTTGGCAATTTCACCTGCAAGCTCGGGGGTGCGTAATAGTCCGCTACCACTACCGTTGTTACACACTTTCGGCGCAGGGCATCCCATGTTTATATCCAAAAAGTCAAAGTATTCACCTTCAATACACTTCACAGCATCGTACATTACATCCGGCTCATTGCCAAACAGCTGTACACCATAAGGTGCGTCGTTCCCGCCATCACGCAATAGCCGAAAACTTTTTGCATCTCTCATGGTCAACGCCTTTGCGCTCACCATCTCGCTAACGGTAAACGCCGCGCCATACTCTGCGCACAAACGCCGCATAGCCCTATCGCTGATACCCGCCATGGGCGCAAGCGCCGCCCCACTTGCGATATCACCTATATGCAAATGAAAACCTCCTCTGATTCACAAGCTTTCTTTTCAAAACATACGTTAATATAATACCATAAAAGCCTATTTTGTGGTATAGTTATTCTAATGTTTTCTATTTTGTCATCTTTGTGTTTACTACTATTATCACAAACGAGGTTTATATGAAATTACTGGTACTGGATGGAAATAGCATTCTCAATCGTGCATTTTATGGCATTAAACTACTGACCACCAAGGATGGCCTTTTCACCAACGCCATTTATGGGTTCATGAATATTTTACTAAAGCTGGAAGAAGCTGAAAAACCCGACGAAATAGCCGTCGCGTTCGACTTAAAGGCGCCCACATTCCGCCATGAGCTGTATGACGGATACAAGGCAAAACGCAAAGGCATGCCCGAAGAATTGGCGGCTCAGATGCCTGTTTTAAAGGAACTTTTAGCGCTTTTAGGGTATGTTGAGGTATCGCTGGCCGGATATGAGGCAGACGATATTTTAGGCACGTTGTCAAAGGCGGCGTCTCTTCGTGGCGACGAGGCTTTGCTGGCCACCGGCGACCGTGACAGCCTCCAGCTTATCAGAGACGGTGTCACGGTACTGCTCACCGCCACAAAAGGCGGAAAAGGCGAAACCACACGCATGGACGAGGCCGCCGTTTTCGAAAAATACGGTGTGTCGCCAAAACAGCTTATTGAAACAAAAGCACTAATGGGCGACGCTTCCGACAATATCCCGGGTGTTCCCGGTGTCGGTGAAAAAACAGCGTTTTCGCTTATAAAAGATTTTGGCACGTTGCAAGAAGTTTATGAAAATATCGACAGCGACACCATAAAAGCCGCTGTGCAAAACAAGCTGAAAGCCGGCAAAGACAGCGCATTTTTAAGCTACAAGCTTGCAGTGATAGACTGCGATGTACCCATCGACACCGCCGCCGGCGCATATAAAAAGAAACCAGCAGACAAAGAAGTCGCACTAAGCCTTTTGGCAAAGCTTGAAATGCATAATATGATAAGTAGGCTTTCTTTAAGCGATGATACATTAGTCTCGCAAGAAAACACCCCTGCCTCTACTTTGAACTTACCCAAAGTCAGCCCTGTGCCTTTCAAAGACCAGGTGGCTGCCGGCGTTGCATATCTTGCGCCATGTGAAGACGGCTGGCTGGTGGTGCCTTCCGGCACATTCGCTGTGTATCACACACAGGAAAATAGCGACGAGCTGCTCTGCCTTCTTCGCAACAACCGCTGTGAAAAACGTGTGTTTGACGCAAAAGCGTTGCACCGTATGGCGCTTGGCACTGACGACCAAACAAACCCTTGCCAAAACATCACCTTCGACGCAAAGCTGGCCGCATATCTTTTGCATCCTGCTTCCCCAAAATACACCGTGGAAAGCCTGTGTGCCGAATACGACATATCACCGCAATTTATTTGCAAGGAATACCCCGACGCCGCCTTGCTTCATCCTTTGTTTACCCATCTGAAAAGTGAATGTGATAAAGCACAAATGATGCCCCTGCTTTTAGATATCGAGCAGCCATTGGCCGAAGTTTTGGCCAGCATGGAGCTTTATGGTGTTGGCATAGACGCCACAGCGCTTAAAACATTCGGCGAAGATCTTAAGATAAAAATTGACAAACAACTTGAGTTTATTTACCAAACTGTGGGGTATGAGTTCAACGTAAACAGCCCAAAACAGCTGGGCGAGGCATTGTTTGAAAAAATGGGTTTGCCTACTCGTAAAAAAACCAAAACAGGCTACTCCACCGATGCCGAAACTTTGGAAAGCCTTCGTGCATACAGCCCCGTGATAGACGAAATTTTGCAATATCGCACATATCAAAAGCTACTTTCCACCTATGTGGAGGGTCTTGGCAAGGTCATTGAATCCGATGGGCGCATACATTCTGTTTTCAACCAAACAGAAGCACGCACCGGCCGCATATCTTCTTCTGAGCCAAACTTGCAAAACATTCCTGTGCGCACCGAGCTGGGCAGTCACATGCGTGCTTTTTTTGTAGCGCCTGAAGGCGAAGTTTTTGCCGATGCCGACTACAGCCAGATAGAACTTCGCATTTTAGCCGATATATCTAATGATACCGCTATGAAGCAGGCTTTTTTGGACGGCGAAGATATCCACAAAGCCACCGCCGCTTTGGTAAACGGCCTGCCGCTAAACATGGTCACGCCACAGCTTAGAGGTGCGGCAAAGGCCGTAAACTTTGGCATAGTGTATGGCATAGGCGCTTTCAGCCTGTCAAAAGATATCGGTGTATCGGTAAAAGAAGCAGGCGAGTTTATCGACAGCTATCTTGCCAGTTTCCCCGGCGTGAAAGATTATATGGAAAAAACAGTAGAGTTTGGCAAGGAACACGGATATGTGCAAACACTATACGGACGCAGACGCGCCGTGCCGGAGCTTTCTGCCTCAAACCGTAATATCCAGGCTTTAGGCAAGCGCATAGCCCTAAACACCCCGATACAAGGCACCGCCGCAGATATTATAAAGCTTGCCATGATTCGTGTGTGGCAGCGCCTACATCGTGAAAAACTGTCGGCACGTTTAGTGTTGCAGGTACATGACGAGCTTATTGTTCAAACTCCAAACTCTGAAATCGACACGGTGAAAACCATATTAAAAGAAGAAATGGAAAACGCCTTTAGCATGAGTATCCCTCTTTCGGTGGACGTGCATACAGGCGAAAACTGGCTAAAGGCAAAAGGATAAGCCAAACGAGAGGTATTTTCACTATAGTAAAATTCATCAAAAGCGAGGATGATATCTTATGCTGGAAAGTATCACATTTTCACCCATGACAACCGCCATGCTGTCTGAATGTGCCGATATTGCCGCAAGCGCACCCGACCCATGGACAATCGACGGCCTGAAAACCAACCTAAGCAACCTCAGCTGCTGGAATTATGTAGCTTTGCGCAAAGGCGTTCCTGTAGCTTTTGCTTGTTTTTTGGCCGTGCCTGAAAGTGTGGATTTACAGCTGATAGCGGTGCACCCACGTTACCGCCGCAGAGGCATCGCCAAGGCTCTTATACTTCATGCATTGCAAGAGCTTATGCTTTTTGATATCTCTCGCTGTCTTTTAGAGGTGCGTCAAAGTAACAATGCCGCCATCGCATTGTATCAAGATTTAGGCTTTAAAGTTTTATCAAATCGTCCTAACATGTACAATAACCCCACCGAAGACGGTCTACTAATGGGCACCAGCCTGTAATTATATATGCTTTTAAAAACCAGAAAGGAACTGCATTTTATATGATTGTACTCGGCATTGAAACCAGCTGTGACGAAACCGCCGCCGCCATTGTAAAAGATGGACGCACGGTTTTATCAAATGCTATTTCCTCCAGCGTAGAAGAACAAGCACTCTACGGTGGTATTGTGCCCGAGATTGCCTCACGCCGGCATATAGAGCACATCAGTGCAGTTGTAGAAAAAGCGTTTACAGACGCTGGTTTGTCGCCAAAGGATATAGACGCCATAGCCGTCACTGCCGCGCCCGGGCTGATAGGCGCGCTTCTTGTTGGCGTGAACTTTGCCAAAGGCCTTGCCTTTTCATTTGCAAAGCCGCTTGTTCCCGTTCATCACTTGCGTGGCCATGTGGCATCGCTTTATTTAAGCCATCCTACTCTTTCGCCACCATTTTTGTGTCTTGTTGCCAGCGGTGGACATTGCCATTTTGTGTCTGTTGAAAGCTACACCCATTTCACGGTACTGGGCCGCACGGTGGACGACGCCGCCGGCGAAGCTTTCGACAAAGTGGCAAGAACACTGGGCCTGGGCTATCCCGGCGGCCCTGCTATTGCAAAAGCCGCTTTAAAAGGCGACAAAACCTTATACAAGCTACCCACACCGAAAGTATCCGGCCCTTATGACGTTTCGTTTTCAGGCCTAAAAACCGCCGCACTAAACATAAAAAACACTGCCGACATGAAGGGCGATGACCTGGATGTTTTTTCGCTGGCGGCTTGTTTCCAAGAAAAAGTATCCGATATTTTAGTCGACACTTTGTTTTCCGCCGCAAAAGATACCTCGGCTACTGCCGTAGCGCTTGCAGGTGGTGTTGCCGCAAACAAGCTGCTTCGTGACAAAATAACAAAAAAAGCCGGCGACGAAAATCTTTCTTGCTTTTTGGCCGAACAAGTTTACACCGGCGACAATGCCGCCATGATTGCTTGTCAGGGATATTTTGAGTATCTCGCAGGCCACACGGCAGACGCCGACCTGAACGCTTATGCCGGCTGGCCAATGGAGGAGGATTTTTCATAATGAATCGCTTTTCTTCCGCCATTTCTGCGTTTTCTCCCAGCGGTAAATACGGCACAACGCTATCTCGCCCGAAACTTACTGCATTCCTCACGTCATTTTTTCTTGCGGCGGCTTTTATTCTGCCGTTCACCATCGCCGCAGGTGGCATATTTTATGTTTCTAACGACCAAGTAACCCAGCAAATCCCTTTGGCACAACAAGTGGTAAGCCTTTTGCACAACGGGGATTTTTTATACGATTTCAACATGGATCTCGGCACAGGTATTATCGAAAGCTATTCTTGGTATAACCTCGGCAGTGTATTTACCCTTTTTTACCTTATTTTTCCACATAGCATCACACCTTATTTAATGGCGCCTGCTTTGATGCTAAAGTTTGCCGTAGGCGGGCTTTTTTCTTATCTTTGGATACGTCGCCACACAAAAACCGATCTATCCGCCTTATGCGCAAGCATACTTTATACATTTTCAGGATTTTGGGTAACAAACCTCGTCTTTCCTTTCGCCGATGTATATGCTCTTTTTCCTCTTTTACCATACGCCATGGACAGGCTTATCGAAACAAAAAAGTTCGGGCTTTTCGCTGTGTCCGTCTGCCTTAACATTTTGGTGAATCCTCCGCTTTTTTTCGGCACAGCGGTGTTTATGATAGTTTACTTTTTTATAAAGCTGGCGTATAAAGTTTATCGCATATCCATAAAAGAGTTTTTGTTTTTAGCGCTGGAAGCTGTGTGTGGCGTGGCTTTGTCAGGTTTTTTACTTGTTCCTTTTGTGTACTCGCTCACTGCCAATCCACGTGTGGGTAGCATGCTTTCTTTTGGCACAGAGTGGATACTTTACACCCCGCACCAATACTTCGAGCTATTCCGCAGCATGGTTTTGCCTGCCGAGGTGATGCACCAAAACACTTTAATGACAAACCCCGACGCAACCTCGCCGGAGCTATACCTTCCGATGTTTGGGCTGGTATTTGTGTTTGCATTTTTGATACATCGGCGCAAAAACTGGCTACGTGGCATTTTACTGGTGTGCGCCATTTGCCTTTTTATTCCGATTTTAAACAGTGCCTTCAATGCATTCAACGGCACTTATTACACCAGATGGCTATACATGCCTGTTCTGTGCGCCGTTTTAGCCACAGTACAAGTGCTTGAAGATGAAAGCATCTCTATTAAAAAAGGCTTCTTTTTATACGGTGGCCTTGCGGCTGTTTTCACGGTTTGTATGGTGGCATGGCAGGTATATTTTCAAAACCCCTCCACCATCATCCACTTACCGCTTTTAATCTTTCTATTGATAATATCAGCCGCCGGCCTTGTATTTACCGCCACATCACGTATTTTTTGGCGAAATTGTCCGCGTATATTAGTGGTTGTGGTAGCACTTTTCGGCTTTGGCACGGCCGGCCTGAATATCTTTTTCAACCAGCAAATCGCAAAGGCGGACTATGGCCCTTTGCCTGTGCTCGCCCAAAACACCATTTATGCCGGCGAAAACACTCCCCTGCCGTCGGGTAACTATCGCATATATGCGCCAAATGTTTCAAACACGTATTTTGACCATGGTAGCCCGTTTAGTTTCAACTCCACTTTACCCGGCGGTATCTTCAGCCTACAAGAAGCTTTCGGTCGCAACCGAACCTCAATTTCACGTATAGAGTTTGACGAGGTAGGTCTTTGGAGCCTTCTCGGCGTGGAATATTTGCTGTCTCCTGTGGCTGATCCTGCCGCATACCCACTTCCAAACCTCACCCTTTTTGCAGAGTCTACTCCGTTTTCAGTTTTGAAAAACGAAGATGCACTACCGCTTATAATAGGCTTTGATTCCGTCATGTCACAAGCCGACGCCGACACTCTTTCAAACCCTGAAAAAAGTATCGCTATGCTACACGGCATAGTTCTTTCCGATACCCAGTCCGCTACGCCGTCAATGAATGTTTTATCCTCGGCTGATACCCTTACATATGAAAACGGCATCGCCGCACGAAAAAGCATGTCTGCCACCGATGTCACTGCCAAAAGCGCCCATGTTAGCGCCAATATATCCATGCCAAATGATGGTATGATTCTTATAACTCTACCCTACGACACCGGCTGGCGATGCGAAATAAACGGCGAGCCTGCGGACTTAATCCAAGCCGACTATGGCTTGATGGCGGCATCTTGCCCACAAGGCGATTCCACTATCACCCTTTCATATTTTCCGCCGGGTGGTATTTTAGGCATTGCTTTAAGCATTATCGGACTTTTATGTCTTTTTGTTTTTTGTATCATGCCTCGCTATAAAAAAGCACGTCATATCCGCTTCAATAAACCCACTTAGACAGGAGCATTTTATGAAAAAAAGCATAGCATATTCAAAGACTGAAATCACTCGTCTTTTACGGTATCAACATCTAAACAGCGAAGGACGTTTGTTTGGTGGCACATTAATGCAATGGATTGACGAGCTTGCCGGGATAGTGGCCTATAGGCATTCCGGCTCAATTGTCACCACCGCCGCTGTGGACTCGCTCATTTTCCGCGCGCCTGCCTTTCTAGGCGACTTGCTGGTTTTAGACGGATGCATTACATACACCGGCACCACATCAATGGAAGTAAAAGTGGACACTTACATAGCCCAAGCCGACGGCTCTCGAAAAAAAATAAACAAAGCATATATCGTGTTTGTTGCCACCGATAAGGACGGCACGCCTGTGCCTGTGCCGTCGCTGGAGCTTTCTACCGACGAAGAACGCCTCGAGTGGGAAGCCGGCCAAAAACGTTATGATTTACGCAAAATGCGCCGTAAAGAGCATTATTAAGTACACGGAGGCATTAGCATGACACCAAAAGAAACACTGCTCATGTGGATTGACGCTTTCAACAACGCCGATGCCAAAGCATTATCTGAGCTTTATGCAGAAGACGCTGTAAACCATCAGGTTGTGACAGATCCTGTAGTCGGTAAAATGGCTATCTACCAGCGTTTCAAGGAAGAGTTTGCACTGGCCACAATGGTGTGCATCCCTGAAAACATCTTTGAAGACGGCGAATGGGCCATAATGGAATGGAAAGACCCTAAAGGATTCAGAGGCTGTGGTTTTTTCCATGTGGTAGACTCGAAAATCATTTTTCAGCGTGGATACATGGATAAACTAAGTTTTTTAAAGCTTAACGGACTACCTATTGAATAATCATAAAACAAAAATCGCAGATGTGAGTTTTCACGTCTGCGACTTCTTATTTGCTAAAGCTTTATTTTTCCGACAGGCAATATCTTTTTTGGTTGGGCACCATAGTCTTGAAGAGCTTTTCCCATCCATTGAACGCCGTACCATTTATTAAACTTATATCCTGTTTTTTTGAAAACACCTATGTCTTCAAACCCATATTTTTTATGTAGTTCCACGCTTCGTTCATTCGGCACGGTAATTCCGGCATACGCGTTATAAAACCCTTGCTTTTTCAGCATTTCAATCAACATGTCATACAGTTTTGTGCCGATACCTGCGCCCAAATACTCTGTATCAAGATACACCGACACATCTACATCATAGCAATACGCAGCCCTTTCTTTATGCTTAGACGCATATGCATACCCCACGGTTTTTCCGTCTTTAACATATACTATAAACGGATACTCCCTGCTTATTTCCGCCACTCTTTTTGTGAACTGTGATATCGTCGGCACATCTACCTCAAACGTATATGCCGTGTTCAAAATATAATGCGAGTATATCCTCAAAATATCTGCACTGTCGTCAATATCCACCGTCCTGATGCCGTTTTCCATGGTATTTCCCCTATACCCTACAGCTTTTTTGCAATATACATGTTGTGATAACTGCTTCCCAGTAGACTTTCGTCTTCACACACGGCAAAATGATATTTTTTCCACCGCTCAAACGCCTCATTGCTTTGAAGTATCCCTGTCGTATGCGTCATAAAATATGTCATGCCATCCAGCGGAACATGCATCTGCTTTTCGATAGGATACTCCGCCAACCACTTTTCTATATTCGTCGGTGTATCGGCATAATATATACCTTCTGTTCCATTTTTTGAAAACTGCAGCGCATCTTCTATATTTTCAAAATCTTTTCCGATATTGTTCATGATAACAGCGTACCTGTTCATGTATGTACACGCCAGCACTCCGCCGGGCTTCAGCACACGCAGGCTTTCGCCTATCACTTTACGCCTATCTTCTTTTTTATGCAAATGATATAAAGCACCCATGCAAAGCACCGCATCAAAACTGCTATCTTGATACATCGAAAGCTTGCGCGCGTCCATTTCTTCCACCGCTTGCAAGCTTTTTTCATGTTTATTTTTTTCACGTATCAGCGCCACGTTATGCCCTACGATGTCCCCTGCTGTCACACGGTGTCCTTTTTCAGCCAAGTAAAACGCATACACCCCACTGCCGGCGCAACTGTCCAGCACTGCCGAGTTTTCGCCCAGTGCTTTTTCTATATATTTTGTCGCCGTCAAAAATTCCAGGTGCTGTATGCTGTCTTTATGCAGTCGCAGGCGCTCGTCACCCTCATTTTCATAAAAGTGGCAAAGGTCTTTTAAGTGCTCCATAAGTCTCACTTCACCTCGTTTTTAGGCATTTGAAAACTTGTTATTTTATCATCCCGGGGTTTGGATATATCCGCACAAACACCTTGCTAAGTATATCTTCTTTTGGCACAAACGGCGTATCCCAATACCTCGAGTCCCACGAATGTTCTCTGTTGTCTCCCATCATAAAGTACGAGTCTTGCGGCACTGTCCACGGTCCTTGGTCTGCAAATGTTTCGCCGCTTGCATATATATTGATTTCCTCATTTATTTCGCCGTTTATATATACATTTCCGTTTTGAATGTTTATCTCGTCGCCCGGTAGACCAACCACACGTTTCACATAAAGGGTGTCTTTGTTATCGGGATATCTAAAAACCACCACATCGCCTCGCTGTGGCGAATCAATCCAATAAGCCATCCTAAGGCCCAGCAGCCTATCGCCTGTCATGACAGTGTCTTCCATGGATGCGCTCAACACCACTGCATTCAAAAACACCACCTGCGTAAGCACTATAGATATGCCAACCGCTAACACCAGTGTCCATATCCATTCTTTTATCAGGGCTATTCTTTCTTTTCTTTTATCTTTTACTTCTACTTCGTCTTGATTGATCTCCATGCACTATACCCTTTCATTAGGGAATTATTTGCTTATTACAAACCCAGTGTACCGATATTTCCTATTCCGTTAGTATATCATTTTACTTATTCCATCGCAAGCCGAGCGAAATTTTTATGATATAATTATATTCCCCTTTGCCTATTTGCTGTATATTATGATATACTTTAGACAAATTATATGTTTTCGAAAGGATGTTTTTATGCAAGATACAGGACGCATTATAGCTTTGTTAATCGACGCCGAAAATGTTTCCCCTAAATATATCGAAGTTATTTTAGACGAGCTTAGCACGTATGGCACCCCTGCTTACAAGCGCATTTATGGCGATTGGACCAGCTCTGAAATGAGTAGCTGGAAAAAACACTTGCTTCAAAGCAACTTAACGCCTATCCAGCAGTTTAGCTATACTCAAGGTAAAAACGCTTCTGACTCTGCCATGATTATAGACGCCATGGATGTACTATATGCAGGTAACTGCGATGGTTTTTGCATTGTATCGTCAGATTCTGATTTCACTCGGCTTGCTTCACGTTTGCGCGAAAGCAGAATGTTTGTTATCGGAATGGGCGAAAGCAAAACCCCGGCCCCATTCAAAAATGCTTGCGATACATTTAAATACCTTGACGTTTTGATGAAAGCACGGATGCAGCACAGCATTACCGAAAAACAACCCAAGGCAAAGCCCCCCGCCAAAAAATCGACTAAAAGCGAACGCGCCACCAAAACAAAAGCCGGCGAGGTACCTTTAGAGCCTTCTGTTGAAATGAGCTATCATGAGCTGGCCGATGACGAAACGTCGGGATATATCCCCCTAGACGATATCATCACTCGTATCCAGCATATTGTAGACAAAAACTCCGACGAAGAAGGCTTTATGTCCCTATCTCAAGTCGGCAGCATTTTAGGACGTCAATACGCCGATTTCGACACTCGAAACTATGGGTTTTCGAAACTGCACAAGCTAATAGACTACACCGCCCAGTTTGAAACTCGTCACGATCAAATTCCGGGTGGTGGCAAAAACCTAATGGTGAAAAATAAATAAAAACCACAATATATCATTTATATTGACTATTCACCCTTTAGCCAAACCGATATAAAACGAACCCGTTTTTTATTTAGCTAAAAGCCCTAAAACTTCGTCATTGCGTTTTGTAAGGCGGCAGCCTTACTGCACCACAACTCCTTGTTATTAGAACTTTTGGCGGTATAAAAAATTCTGCGAACCTATTTTTAGT
>CAYJIG010000004.1:0-70509 GCA_964370165.1 uncultured Oscillospiraceae bacterium | reverse complement strand
TTATCTTGTTGCTGATACGACGCTTTTTGCTTATATCTCGGCTGTACCACTCGTTTGTAATGTGCTGATAAGGAAAGGTATAGAAAAACAATTGAAAACATCAAAAAACGCTGTAATCATGCGGGTTTGTGGCGATATGCTCCCTCCGAGTTAAAAGCCGAAATTCTACTAAAATCCTAAAATCGCTCAAAAATTAAATAAATCACACTTATGAAGGGCGTCCTTCCGTTTCAAAAACGGAGGGGCGCCCTTTTTTCGTTTTCACGAACTTTTGAGAGGAGATGTCGCTTTGAAAAATAACACAAAAATATACGATCGCTTTAATGGATATACCACCAAGGATTGTGCCTGCGAGTATTGCCTGTATTATCAGGGCAAGGATAAGCCCTGCAAACTTGATACCTGCTGTTGCGCTGAGGAACGGAGCAGGCTGCACAACGCAACTCACAAATGTAATTTCAAATTTGAAACTATATTGACTTTTGCTTCTCTTAGCGATATAATTTCAATATTGAAACTATTTGAAATGAGGTATAGTATGAGAGAAGCATATTTTAGATTTATGAGTGCAGTTGATATTGACTGTTATAAAAGTATTCGTGAGAGTGAAATAGGTAGCACTTTGCCATATTCCGATGTTTTGCAATTATTTATTATAAACCACAAGAAGAATATGACGATTAGTGAACTTGCCGATAGGCTTAATCTTTCTCGACCTGCAACAACACAAAAGGTGAATGAACTTGCAAATAAAGGTTTGGTTATAAAAACGGGATCTACTGAAGATAAAAGAGTTACTTATCTTTCTTTAGCTGATAGTTTAATTCAAAATAGTAATGATACAAAATCTGCTTCCCTTATGGACGCAGTTGATGAAAAGTTTTCTGATGATAAAAAAGCTGTATTTTCGGAAATACTAAACTTTATGGCTGATTACTTGTTGGAGGATGATAATAAATAATGAGAACCGAATTTATAAAAATTACAGGTGCAAGAGAAAACAACCTAAAAAATATATCGGTAGAAATACCAAAATACAAACTTGTCGCTTTAACAGGTGTATCAGGTAGTGGAAAAAGCAGTTTTGCTATGGATATACTGCAAAAAGAATGTCAGCGTCAATATTTAGAGTCCATGGGAATGGTGACAGATGGCCTAAATAAGCCACAGGTAGACAGCATTGTTGGGCTTTCGCCATCTATTTCTGTTGGGCAAAGGGTGCTATCAAAAAATCCACGCTCAACTGTTGGCACATACACCGAAATACTAACCTATCTTCGCATATTATACGCAAAACTTGCGACAAGAATTTGCCCTAATTGTATGGGCGAAATCGCTCCGAATTTTGATGAAGATGAGGAAATTGATTTTACCGACACTTCTTGTCCTCACTGCAAAACCAAGCTATCACATCTTAGTATGGCGAGTTTTTCATTTAACAAAGCTGAAGGCGCTTGTCCAAAATGTAATGGCATTGGTGTTGTAAAAGATGTGGATTTGTCGAAACTTATTGATACAAGCCTTACTATAAAAGAGGGTGCTATCAAAATTTGGGGTAACGAAACTTTTTGGGAGCATTACTCAAATACATTTGAGGCTTGTGGTAAGCACTATGGTTTTACTTTTGATGTATCAAAACCTGTTAAAGACTATAACGAACTTGAAATGCTCGTACTTCTTGATGGTGTCGACTGTGAGAAATTTAAAAAGCAGTTTCCCAATATCAAAAAGCCAAAAAGAGTTATGGACGGTTATGTCGAGGGGCTTCGCACCTTTGTTAACAAAAAAGTGGTGGAGTCTGCTACAAAAAAAGTCGCTAATCCTGTCATTGCCAGTGCTATTGGAAGCACTCCTTGTGATGAATGTCATGGTACAAGGCTCGGCTTTGACGGTAGGACTGCGAAACTCGATGGTAAAACTATAGTAGAAGTTAGCACTTTTACAATGTCAGCACTTGTGGAGTTTTTGCAAGATGTTTTGTCAAACCTATCTCCATCTGCAAAAGAAATTGCGACAGTGGTTATAGGTGATATTCTGAAACGTGCAAACGGTATTATAAAAATCGGTCTTGAATATCTTTCAATTGACCGACCTGTCAGCACTCTTTCGGGTGGTGAGAGTCAGCGAATTCGCCTTGCAAGTATTTTAGAAAGCGGACTTACAGGGGTACTGTACATCTTAGACGAGCCAACAACAGGACTTCATGCACGAGATACTTTGTTGCTACTCAAAGCAATAAAAAAACTGCGTGACCTTGGCAACACAGTTATCGTTATCGAGCATGATATGGATTTTGTGAAAGAGTGCGATTATGTCATTGACTTTGGTATCGGTGCAGGTTCTCTTGGTGGTGAAATTGTCGCAAGTGGCACAGTGTCAGAGGTTTCGCAAAATGAAATTTCTAAGACTGCAAAGTTTCTATGTGAAGAAAAATCTAAACCAAACGACAAAAAGATAAATACGAGCAGATTTATCGAAGTTAAAAATGCCACTGTGCATAATCTTAAAAATGTATCGGTAAATATTCCACTCGGTCAGCTTGTTTCTTTTGCCGGGGTTTCCGGTAGCGGTAAAAGCTCGCTTGTTTTTGATGTTATAGAACAGAGAAAAAATGCCGAAAGTGTTCGTGGGTTTGAGAGCATTTCAGAGGTAATCAAAATAGACCAAAGCCCTATAGGTAGACAAAGTCGAAGTAATATCGCAACATACACAGAAGTTTTCACGTTGATAAGAGAGCTATTTTCTTCCCAAATAGAAGCAAAAAAACTAAAACTTAAGCCTGCTGATTTCTCTTTCAATGTTAAAGGTGGGCGCTGTGAAAAATGCGAGGGACTTGGAGTAATTGCTCTTGATATGCAGTTTTTAGATGATGTTGAGGTTGTTTGTCCTGTTTGCAAAGGGCATAGATTTAAGAAAAAAGTGCTGTCTGTAACATATAAGGGCAAAAGCATTTCCGATATTTTAAATATGACTGTGCTTGAAAACTTAGAGTTTTTTGAGGGAAACCACGAAATTTACAAAAAACTTAGCGTTATAAACGAAGTTGGTCTTGCGTATTTAAAACTTGGACAATCGACAACTACACTTTCTGGTGGTGAATGTCAGCGACTTAAACTGTCAAAAGAACTTGCAAAAGTGGGTAGTGGTCACACGTTATATCTATTAGACGAGCCGACCACAGGTTTACACCCATCAGACAGCGAAAAACTTTTAGCACTACTTCAAAAACTTGTAAGCCAAAATAACTCGGTATTTGTAATCGAGCATAATACAGATATTTTAGCAAAAAGTGACTATATCATAGAGCTTGGGCCATTCGGCGGTGATAAAGGTGGTCAGATTATAGCTACAGGTACACCTTTTGAAGTTTCGCTCTCTGACAATAGTGTAACAGGTAGGTATTTATAATTAAATTAGTATATTAGGTTGGAGCATATTTATTAATATAGTTCCAACCTTTTTCACTGTTCTGCTTTATACGCCCACTATATCCCAAGTACATACAGGAGCAGTAGTAGTTTGTTCATAACACCAAAAAATCCGAACTGATGACACCGCCCCGCAACCGACCAGAAAAACATTCCCTTATACTCTGCTGTGGGTTTTGCTGTGTGTTATAATATTTTTGCTTTTTATCCGCACATTTTCATTTTCTAAAACGTTAAACAATATGAAAGAAAAAGGCGATTAAAAAATGTAGGTATATGGCTGAGGAGGTGAAACAACTCAAACAAAAAGTAAGAAAATTGGAGCGAACGAACAAGGTATTGCGTGAAGCATCAGCTTTTTTCGCAACACGTCAGAAGAAACAGGGGAGAATCCCAGATATGAATTCATCGAACAAGCGAATAAACAGGAAAGTGGCTATTATGTTTCGCAGCTATGCCGCTTACTCTGTGTGAGTCGCCAAGGGTATTATCGATATCTGGAAAACAAGAACCGCCCTGATAAACATGCCGAACTTCTGACAGAAATACAGGCAATTTTAGAAGAGGATGTGGAAAACGACAAATATGGACGGTATCGAATGATAGATGCATTGAGATTGAGGGGAAGAAACGAGAGTGATTCCACCATCTATCGTGTTTTAAAAAAGCATGGTCTACTGCAACCTGTGCGAAAACCACACGGCCTTACCAAGGCAGATATGATACAAAAAAGATGCCTATGGAAAGTGTCAAATCTATTGTGTTCCGTTATTTTCTTGGATATTGGAACAACCGGCGCATCTGCCATGCCATTGGGGGTATGCCGCCGGCCATGAAACGCAAGTTGTTTTTTGAAAAGTGTGTGTCTGGGGCGGCTTAATGGCCGCCAACACAAATTAATGAATTTTTGTATATTTCGTGTTAACTGTTTTTGACAATTCCATTGCTTATCGGCTGTAAAACCGCCTAATATCAGCGTTTTTTGCACACCTTATGTAATTGCTATACCATCACTCCCTCAAGACAAATATAATCCGAACCAATCCCGACAGATAATCTCTGTTGGTGATAGATTCGGATTATTACTTTTTACAAAATTTTTTTCCTACTGGTAAAAGCGATATAAACAACTTCAAAACCTATAAACAAGCGAAAAAACAAAGCCAAAACACAGAAAAATTTGTTATATATCCTATTTTAATCGCCATATCCTAACTTGACCAAATAGTCAATTGTACTTCGAGGAACTAACTCAGTCAACTGCGATAAGTCACCATTCGACAATAATTTGCGCACCCTAGATGCACTTATGACGCCACCTGAAACTTCTTTCCTCTTTATAACAACCAATTCCATGTCGTAATTTGGTAAAATATCCATCATCTTTTGATTGTATTGATTAGTCACATTATCCAGTGGTTCTTCGCCTACAAACCGTGTTTTAACATTTAAAGATGGCGCTATCTTATTACAGAAAATTTCAACATCCATCGAAGGGTCTATAACTTGAGTTTTTAAAGCATCTTTTGAGAAATACTCCGGGAAGGTAACTGTCGATATTACAAATTTACCACTATTAATGACATCCACACCATCAATATCGGCTACTCCTAATTTTATCATTTCGAAACGGTCTTCAAACTTGAAATCAGATAAGTCTTCTTCAACAACTAAAATATATAAATGACCTACCTGTTTTCTGGCAGTTTCAATAAGATATTTATGTCCATATGTAAATGGGTTACAATTCATAACAATTACACCGCTGTTTTTGGGTTTATCGGCGGAGATTTTCTTTAGCGTATCAAGATATTCCAGCAATTCCGGTGTTTCAAACTTCCCCACTACATCTTGCGTATATATTTCACGTAGCCTGCTACATTCTTTAACGGTTTCAGGCTTTTTTGTTATATCTTCTTCAAAACAAGTTTTTACCAGTTCATAAATTTCATTTGCAATATATATAGCCCCCTCATGTGTAAAGTGAACAGTGTCTACAAAAAATGAAGCTCTGATTGCTTTATCAAACGAATTTGACAAATCATAGTAAGCAATATCATTCGATATGCAATATCTTTTTATAGAATTTTTTGTTTCTAAACGCTCATATGGATACTCCAAATACGTGCGCCTTGTTATAAAATGTTCAATAGATGTGCGCTTGGTTATCAAATGTTCAATGTGAGTTAAGTTTGCAATATCATAAAGTAAAGGTAAATCAAGAAAAATAAATTTAGCACCCTTTTCTTTGCAATAATTATTTAACTCTTTTAAAATTGCTTTAGCCATTTCGTTTGTAGTATATGACGTTGTGTCAGTTCCAATGTTTCTAAATAAATTTAAAAATCCTGCGACGATAATTATGTCGTCGCTATTGATATGAATAGTTTTGATTTGTTCTAATATATTATATAGATAATATGATCTATGACTTTCAATAATAATATCATTGTCAAATAATGTTTCGAGTATCCCGAAAATAGATTCGCTATGATTAATGTATGTAGCACAATAAAATCTTGAATCACCAATGGCAATAATTCGGCGTGAATCTTTATTATTACTGACAGACGGCACCACTAATTGATCTACAAACGCTTTACCGTTTGAGACTACAGGTTTCCATTGCCAAAAATTATCATTATTAATCAGCTTATCAGGGAAAATCAGTTCATAATACCAAGCATAACTATTATCGGACAAAATAGTATTTTCATCAAAAAGAGCCATTAGGTTATTTGAAATAGCTTTGATTGAATGATCGGTGCAATACAGTCCATCCCCGAATCCAAGTTTTTGTATTATATTTGCAGCCTCACTATTTGGGTTCAACCGATAGATGCAATCATTGCCATCGCCGATTTTAGCCTGCTGTGCAAGTAAGGGTAACTCCTTTGCAATTTTTAGTAATTCATTTTCATTTTCTAATTCATTTGCATATATTTTTTTCACTTGTTTAATATAGTGCTTTACCTGTTGTGAATTTAGTTCTGCTTGTTCAACAGCGACATCTAATTCCGTTAACTGATTGTTAATATTTTCAATATCTTTAGGAGATGCCACTGCGATAAGTACAAAAGCTTCATCTTTAATAGATGACAGCTTTTCGACAGATATACATGGAATATCCATATATATACTGCCATGTTTTTCTTCATTATTATCGCAAAAATAATCCGTTTTGATATTTTTCGACTTTAAATATAAAGCCAGTTCTTTCCCACGCTTACCCATTGGCATTATACAAAGATATTTGCCGATAGTCTTTTCTTTAATTTCATTTATGAAACATTCGTCAATGATTTCTTTGAAAACAGTATTTTTCATTACCGGACCTCTTTTCGCTATTTGGGGTGCGTTTCATTTGCTATGCTTACTCCCTAATTATATTCCCTCTCCACCTATTTTTGAATTTCTCTATATCTTGCTCTGAATAGAAATGTTTTACATACGGCTCGTTATAGCATTTGTCAAAATATTCCCCCGAAAACTTCAGTTCTTTTTGTGCTTGCTTGTAAGACGCACCATTCCACTTGCTTTCACCCATGTTGTCAATCACCAAACTGTCAAAAGGTACCCCAACCCACTCAGAAAGCTCTGGTACAATATCATTTAATTTTTCAAGCTGATAAACAAATACTTCTATATTGTCTTCTTTTATTATCGAGTAGCCTTTTTCCTTGTTAAAGGGCTCTTTCATTATGTCTATAATATTTTGCTGGAAGGCTGTGACGAAATATTGAATCATTGATCCGGCAATATTATCAGAATTTTGGACGGCAAATTTTTCCAGTTGCATATCAAACAATGCCTGAGCATCGCCTCCGCCTTTAAACAAAGCATCAATAACTTTTTTGATTGAATCTGTATCATATTTTACTAAATTCATTGTAATCACCTGAAAAAGAGTTGTCACATTTGCTCCATAATTAGCATTCAAATGTGAAAACAATGATAAATGTTGAGCAACAGGGTCTCTAACCGCTGTGATTATTTTTAATGTTGAAGACAGTTTTTTGTATACTTCTTTCCCAAATCCATTTTTGAAAAAATCAGGACGATGAAAATTGTTGAAGTGTGGAATATCATTTTTTCTAAAAGTAGCGTTTATTGTGTAATCTCCGGTTTTTGGCGGCATACATATTAATATGTTATCTTTATGTCCATTAAAGTTCAGCATATATTCAATATTCACATCTTTAATGAAGTCACTACCAAATTTTTGAGAATCATATGAAGAAATATAATCTTCTGTAATTATTTCCGGATGTTTAATTACAAAATTTAAAAATTTATATTGTCGCAATATAGGATAAGTTTCTTGAGTAAATATATATTTTGTTACTCCTAAATCAATTATTTGATCAAGTATATCTTGAGGCACTTCCATTTTTCGAACCGGACCCACTGAAATTTGCACCAATACATTTTCATCTGTTCTTACAAGCTCCTGCAATTCATCAGGTGAAATCACCTTTATTCCATTGACAAGCGTTCCCCATAAGTTTTTGTTATTATCACAATATGCATATACTTCAACATCAAATTGCCGCAGTAACTCCAAGATTAATTCACCGGTATTTCCCGCTCCGAAAAGCACTACTTTATTTTCTCTGAAAATCGACTGATTTTCATCTATTTGTGTTATTCTTATTTTTTTATTTTCCATCATTTTAAATATTCCCTCTCCACCTATTTTTGAATTTCTCTATATCTTGCTCTGAATAGAAATGTTTTACATACGGCTCGTTATAGCATTTGTCAAAATATTCCCCCGAAAACTTCAGTTCTTTTTGTGCTTGCTTGTAAGACGCACCATTCCACTTGCTTTCACCCATGTTGTCAATCACCAAACTGTCAAAAGGTACCCCAACCCACTCAGAAAGCTCTGGTACAATATCATTTAATTTTTCAAGCTGATAGACAAATACTTCTATATTGTCTTCTTTTATTATCGAGTAGCCTTTTTCCTTATCAAAGGGCTCTTTCATTATGTCTATAATATTCTCTTGGAATGATGGTATAAAGTTTTGGATACGTCCAATTAATTCATTGTTTTTTATTTGAATGTCAAACAAAGATTGGAGATTTCCGCCGTCCTTAAATATTATATCTATAACATTTTGTATTCCAGCAGCAGTGTACTCGCCTGTATTAAGCCTTATAGCATTAACTAGCGTGTCCATTCTTAAACTCCACTCGGAAATCGACTGAAGCAGAAGTGATATATTCTGTCCAATAGGCTCTCTGACAGCAGTGATGATTTTAATTTTCCCAAACATATTTCCATATACCTTTTTGCCGAAAGTATTGACAAAAAAGGTAGGCTGATGCTCAACATTAAAGTGTGTCACATTGTTATCAATAAAAGTCATCCCCAAGGTAACATCACCTGTTTTTGGTGGAAGACAAATAAGTATTGTATTATTTTCAGCATTAATATTTAACATATTACGTATAAAGCGATCATATCCAGCAATATAGTCAAATTTGCGCTTGTAATCTTTTAGGAAATCGTTGTCGGTAATAGCTTCATGATTTTCGACTGCAAATTTGAGAAATTTAAACAAAGTGAGCATATGATATGTTTCTTGCGCAACTATATATTTTTCTATACCCAAATTTTTTATTTGTGAAATAACCTCACCAACTGATTTTGACATAATGAAACTTTGAATAGCGCCTACCGTTACCTGGACTAAAATATTTTTATCCGCTCTTGTAAGCTCTTGCAACTCAGCAGGTGAAATCACCTTTATTCCATTGACAAGCGTTCCCCATAAGCCCTCATTATTATCACAATATGAATGCACTTCAATATCAAATTGCTTTAATAGTTCCAAAATGATTTTACCGGTACTTCCCGCTCCAAAAAGCACCACTTTATTTTCTCTGAAAATCGACTGGTTTTCATCTATTTGCGTCACTCTTATTTTTTTATCACCCATCATTTTTAATATTTCCTCTCCGTTCAAGTGTTGAACAAGTCTTAATGCACACAATTTTTAGTCAATGAATATTTTTTATAGCTTCTATCATAAGTAGTCCCCTTCACAGAGTGTTTTCCCTAAAATTCATTGGATATATGTTTCCATATTTTAGCTCCTATATTAGTGCGGGGCTTATCATCGTTTTCCTTCCCATTACTACTCTTTAAATCCACACATTTAAGCCAATTTTCAAGGCTAAGCGGCAGATACTGATAGTTTGGTTTGGTTTCATGATTATCAATACTGGCTAAAAGTGCTTTTGAGAATTCGTTTAAATCATCTACAAAACAGTTTATTTTTTCTGCGGCGGTGTGCTCAAGATTTAGCTTTAAAATATACGGCTTTGCCATTATAAACGGCAAGATATAAATTGAGTCCTCTGCCACCACAGTATCAAGTGTATAGGGGGCTAAATCGCTAACAGCTTTAGGTATCAGCAGATTACTTTCCTGTTTGCTGATGTCATAGCTATAAAGTGCATCTGAATTTGTTGTACTAAATAAAATTTTATTTTCACTAATATGGCAAGTCCTTATCAGACAATCTTTATCTGTTTTACATTCAGGGTATAAACTGTAGGCTTTAAATTCCGCCTTATTATCAATATCATTGCACACCAGTAAAACCCCATCATTGCGATGCACTATATAAAGGCTGTTATCTATGATTTTAATAAAAGGTATTCTGTGGTAAACAAAATCCTTAGGCAAAGAAAACATCTTTGTTGAATTGTTCATTATATCGATTAATATCAGAGTGTTATCTGCCTCATTATGTATAAAAATATTACCACTACAAATTCCGAAAAATGTCCCTTTTTGATTAATATCTATTTTTTTGCACGAGAAATCTTTTAATGATATGCTGTAATAATAATCAGATGTTTCATTCACCACCACGGTGAGTATATCGCTTTCAACATCTGAAAACATAATGCTTACTTCTTCAAAATCTTCCGCTTCAAACTCAATGTATTTCACTTCATTTGTTTTTGTGTTAAATAAAGCAATTTCTTTTTTTTGATACGGCAGTAAAATCAGCCAGTCGTTATATTTATTTGCAGCATAAAATAAGTGAATTTCATCTATCGCATATTTGCTAAATGAAGTCACATATGTTATTTTATGTGTCTTTAAATCAAACTTAAAAAGAGCATTATACATGTGACAAAACTGCCAAATATGCCCATCTAACACAATTCCGCCCCTGTTTGTCTTAAAACAATTCCTACTACTGAATTTTTTTTCAAACACCTCCGGAATAAGATAATATGGCTTATTTGATTTTGCATAAAGCCTAAGAACCGAGCTTTTAAGAGAGCCTATATAAGCATCTGAGATAGCTAAGCTTCTATGCAAGTCGGAGGTGTCATCATAAATTCCGTTATCAAGAGTGCAAAATTCATCTACTCTTTTTTTATACTGTTTTATGAATTGTGGATTATCTTGAAAAGCACTGAGCGTCTGCTGAATTAAAGGGTGTGGCCTCCAAAGAATAACAACATCTTTATTGCTTTGCATAAAATCCATAATATAATCCAGCATATCCATTAGCTTTGAGGGATCTATCATTGCACTTGTTAGATGAATATTAAAGAAAAGCACAATTTTATCGGCAATTTTCTTTTGCCATTCCTTGGGAATGTTTCCCGGGGTATAATTTATTAATGCATCAAGTTTAGGGCTTCCCAAGGCGAGCACCTTTTCCTCTGAGTATTTTTCAAGGTACTGCCCTTTAACCTCTTGTTGTACAACAACTCTCCAAGCATTTTTAACACCGGGCATTTCAGGGAAATGTGAAGCAGTTTTTCCGGCCACAATATAATATGGGACATAAACTAAATAAGGTGTAATCTTTTTGAGATTTTCAGTGAAAAATTGTGGATAAACTTGTGTCACCATATTATTACCATCATAAGGATTATGATAAAAAATCACATCGGGCTTTAAGTCTTCAAGTGATTTTTCTCTATAATCTATTAAAGGCAAATCGTCCGGTAATTCATCATATTCAAAATGCTTTGCGTCAATTTGGTGTTTAGTATTAATAGAAATATAGGGTATGGGAAAAACATATGTCTCCCATAGCTCGCTCTTCATTGCTTCTCTGCATATGCTATCAAGAGAGTCCCACATAGAAGCTATATATGGAAGAAATGCCACTATCGACTTTTCTTCTGATAACTCATTAGAAATTCCGGCTTTAATGCTAGATATTTTTTGAACACAAGTGTTTAGTAAAAGTGCAAAATTATCGCTGTCCATCTGCTCGACATTACTGAGTTTAAAGAGGTCATCACAATACTCTTCAAGCATGGACACGATATTACCACTTATTTTTTTATCATTTTCGTGACTCTCTAAACTTTCACCAATAGAAATAGCTACACTTTGGCACAATGATAAATATTCAATTAAATGTTCAATATTATTAAGATTACTTATATATTCATGACATTCTTCTATGCTTGCTATTGCATTAAGTAATCTATTTTTTAAGTGGATTTTCATTTGCCACTCCTTTGATGATATTGCATATTGTATCTACTTCAACATCAGGAAACGTAGGCTCAATCGGTAATGTTAAAATTCTCTCGGAAATTTCTTTTGCTATCGGAGTATCGCCTATATAATTTCGCTCCTTATAGCATGCGACTTCAGTTGCAATAGGATAAAAATATTTTCTTGCTATAATTCCTTTTTTCGACAACTTATCAAACAGGTAGTCGCGGGATTTTCCATATGTATCCAATATTTGTATAGGCACATATGCATAATTCCATGTTTGATCTTTGTTTATATTACAAAACTTAATTCCCGATACGTCTTTTAAATTTTCGATATATCTTTCAAACACTCTCTTTCTTTCATTAATTGCATCGTCTACTTGCTTGAGATTACAAAGTCCCATTATTGCAGAAAACTCATTCATTTTAGCATTTGTGCCAATATCTTCTACCTGTTCAGCCGACTTTATTCCAAAGTTTTTTAGGTAATGTAGCTTTTGCTTTAGCTCATTATCTGAAAAGGTAATTGCACCACCCTCTATGGAATTAAAAACTTTTGTTGCATGAAAGCTAAACATGGATGCATCGCCAAAATCACCAATAGATATGCCCTTATACTTCACACCAAAAGCGTGTGCCGCATCATAAATAACCTTTAATTTATACTTTCGTGCAATCATATCTATTTTTTCAACATTACACACATTTCCATAAACATGTACAGGAACAATGGCGGTGGTGTTTGGAGTTATCAAGGCTTCAATTTTATCTGCATCCATAGTGTAAGTCTCGGGGTCCACATCACAAAATACAGGTGTCAAATCATTTCTTACTATTGCATGAATAGTGGAGATGAATGTAAACGGGGTTGTTATAACCTCTCCTTTTAGCTCCAGTGCCTGCAATGTAAGCTCCAGCGCCATATGTCCATTGCAAAAAAGAGATATGTTTTCAGCCTCAAGATACCGCAACAACTCTTGCTCCAGCAATTTATGATGGTGACCCATATTAGTAATAATATGATTTTCCCAAAGCGGCTTAATGGCCTTACAATATTCTTCATATTCAGGAAGCAACGCTTTTGTTACATATATGTTTTCCATCAGAAACTCCAATCCAAAAGGATTTTGGTCATTATATCTTTGTTCTCGGTGGATGGGCTTTGCCTGTATAGACGTATGGACTGAGAAAAATATATAGTTTTAATAAGATGATGCGTATTTTTTAAAAAATAATATTTTGTCAGAAATTTTTCCAAACAAGTGCATCCAGTATTAAAATACACTGCCATGTTTCTATTTTTATTTTGGGCACTCCAGCTATCGCCATGCGATGTTATATGTCTGTAACATGACATAATATCTTTGAACTGATAAAAATCACCATTTGCCATTATTAAACTACACAACTTAATATCACCGGTAATCTTTAAAGATTTATAGTCATTAATTTGCTCCGTATTCATATCATCAAATATTTTTCTTCGAAAAACCAGGCTACAAGTATGAGAGAATCTGCCATAAAAATAAATATCACGAATATCTTTTATTGTATCAATATCGACATAATGGAGTGCTCCTATATTGCTGTTATATTGGATTTCTTCATTTTCATTAACTACATGTACATTATGCCCACAGGCCGCATATTCAGGATGATTGTCAAGTAGCTTTACTTGCTTTTGCAATTTCATACAGTCCGTCCAATAATCATCACCTTCGCATATTGCTACATATTCGCCTTCAAAGTGTTTATATAGTTCAGTCTGCCAACAAACGCCTTTGCTATATAAATTTTCCTTTCTTAATATAGCTTTGATTTTATCCGGATATTGTTTTTGATATTCCTTAATAATATCTGCCGAGCCATCTGTTGACGCATCATCGTTTACAATCACCTCATAATCAAAATCCGTTTTTTGCATTAAAATCCCGTCTAAAGCTTGTCTGATATATTTTTCATGGTTATAAACTAGACACATAACACTTACTTTCACTTTGCTCATATTTAGTCTCCCAATTGTGAAGCAATTAGTATTATATAAATTTACCAGTTTCAATTTCAATAATAGCAATAAAACACATAGCCGTTCATTGCTATTTTACTACCTCCGCTGTCGCTTCAAGGTATTTGTATCCATATTTTTTATCAGGCTCTAAATGGGCAGCTTCTGCCCATTCATTCCAGGCAAAAATATAAGTATATTGGTTGTCTTTATCATTGTATGTAGTGATATAATCTATACTACATGCTAAACACTTTTGATATTCTTCGAATGTAAAATTCGAGATGATAGTGGCATCTTTTCCTTTGCGTGCGGTATTATCAAACCCCAAAACGCAACTCGGATATAGCATAAAATCATTGTATGTTCGATTATTATTAACACTTGCATAAAAGTTATAGTCGCATTGCTTGTTATCAACAAATACAGTTTTAGTTAATGCAAACTCTAGTAATGAATCACTACCTATTAACCTTGGATCATCGACACCATAATTTGTTACTACAATCTCTAGCCCTTTTAATCCATTTAATTCGGCTCTTTTTTTCCACTTTTCAACTATGGCATTAAAATCAGGAATATTTTTAGCTCGATATACTATCAACAATGGCTTTTCATTAATTTTTATATACCTACTATCCTTAAATAAAGGTATAACATCATCAATAAATTTCATGCAGCTGTTTTCATCACAATTTTGTTTAATTAATATTTCGCTGTCTTGTCCGTCCCATCTGCGTGACCATGTTTCATTCGCCCAAAATATACAGAACGGGAAATCAAGCTGTTTGTTTTCAAGCATTTTATTCAACGGCTTCTCAAGCAATCGTTTACCCGAAAAATGATAATAGTAATAACAAAATCCATAAATTCCATATTTTTTTGCCATTTCCATCTGTTTTTTCTGAATTTCATCGTCATTCATTAAGTCATAATACCCAATATCATCATGAGGCTCATGTGGTTGATAATGTCCATCAAATAATGGCTTTGCTTTCTTGGTATTAGTCCACTCTGTAAATCCCTTCCCCCACCAAATATCATTTTCAGGTATGGTATGATACTGCGTCAAATAAAACGCCATTGGCTTCACATGTGTTTTATCAATATTATCATAGTCTACGTGATATATAATTTTCGGTATAACGGCAATATCAGTTTTTGTCACTAAGTTATTTTTTATTAAATCGAAATATGTAGGCTGCGTAATAAGTAAATCGTTAAACATGGTTTTAAGCAAAATTTCATCGCTTTTTATTTTTGATCTATAAAAAGGGGATATGTAAGAATTTTTAAAAAAAATGTCTCTATCGGCAAGAAATACTTTTTTTTCACTGTTATTTCTGATGAAGTATAATATATTCTGTATAGAATAAGTTGACAATGAATCGCCAATATTCATAAAAATTACGAAAGACGAATTATCATCAGCATCATTTAAATATTTATCACTCAAGAGACATTTAATCACCTCTTTATGGCTAGGTAGCTTGCTTTGAACATTAATTATTGTCATTTTTTTATTTATTATTTTTTTAAAATCACTATCTACATTAGAACTTGTCAATAACAAAATGCTAGTAACTGAATTGTTTTGTATGCTATTTATTGTTCGTTGTAATTTTTGAAAACTGTATTTTGTAGTAGCGTTTATTACAATTCTAAGTTTCATGTCACTTTCATAATGCAATTCTTCTTCATCGAACGAATACATGGTGCTTTTAATAAATTCTTCAGCAGGCGACAAAATGTCGTAAATTGTTAAAAGTTTATGCCCAGACAAAATAGGTTCTTGCTCTAATTCACTAGTAATTTCTTTAACTAATTTTTCACCTACTGATATAATGACAATATCCTTATCGGTAATATTTCGAAGCATTTCTTGCTTAGTTAACAATGATATTTTTACGCCTTTGATGTACTCAATGGAACTCTCAAAATGTGATTTAAAGTTGTCTACAAAATTAAAGTTATCAACCGATATTCTGCACAGCATAAGATAGTTGTATATCTTTTTTCCAACTGTGCCGGCTCCAAAAGAATAAATCTTACCACCTAAGTTTATCTTTTCCTTGATATATTCTAACGTGCTATCACACATATTCCTTACACCTCTGTTAAACTGCAGGTATTATTAACATTCATAACACCACGCCGCAATTCAATTTTATTGTCATCATAACCATACATATAAAACATATAGCCGCAAGCCTCAATATTGTATCCTTTAAAATATTCAGCTATAAAATCTTCATCACCGTGTTTGTGATATGCACATATATATGCACTGAAATTTTCGGAATTTTTTATGGAATTTTTAGCGCCTAACAGAGCTTTACGCTCTGCTCCTTCCACATCAAGTTTCAATATGCTTAATTGCTCATCTTTGATGATACTGTCAATAGTTATTGTATCATCGGTGTTTTCGTCGCCAACCATTTTTGGGATAATAACGACTTTATCCATATAGTCCTTAAATGTCAAGCTTAAAGCCTCCAGCCAATTTTGATCACACTCAATAAGATATATTTTTTCTACTTTGTCAATATAATCCAAAGCAAAAAAGCCCTCCGCCACACCGGCATCTATTAAAATTTTATTATTTGAATTTTTAGTGGTTTTTGGGTTGTAATAATGAGGCGACTGTACATCCTGCTCTAATTTAATACTATTAACATATTTTTGAGCACTTAGCTTTGTCTCAAAAGCTTTGGATAGATACATTTTCTTGTCGTTCCAATAACAATAAAAAAGCTTGTGTTCTTTATCGTGAAAAATCTTTATGTTTTCATGATCATATTTTTTTACAAAATCATAGTTGAAAATTGATAATTCATTTTGTTCCCAAAAAATCAGTATATCTTTTTTTGAAGCATCAAAAGCGTATCTGTTTTTCAAAACTCCTTTGCATTTTGATTCGAAATAGCTTTTATTTCTTATGACTTTTTTTGAATATGCAAATTTAGTCATTAAACTTTCTTCAATCTCATCATAAAATTTATCGGAAGTAACAAAAATCATATCGGCATCTGCATTCTTATATGGTTCTTTAACTATATAATCTATATTATTAATATTGACATTTCTTATTTTTGTATCCCATATTTCGGCTATCTCAACATCGTCTATTTTTAGTAGTTTTGGCAAATAGAACTGTAACATTTTACCTGCGCCAAATATTATTATTCTATCCATAATAATCCTCTTCAGTGTTTAGCATTCTATTTATTTTATAAAATTAGTAAAAACTCATAAAAAACGAATAAATGTTTCACTTTTATACCAATCTTAATAGCTGTTCAGTTATCTCATCTACCGAATATTTTTCTGTTTGCGCAACAAAATCCGAATTTGTTGGTGGCTCATACGGTGCGGAAATTCCTGTAAAATTTGATATTTCGCCTGCCATTGCTTTTTTATAAAGCCCTTTTGTGTCACGTTTGATACATTCTTCTATTGAAGTATTTACATATATTTCAATAAATTCTTTTCCTATTATCATCTTTGCGTTTTCACGATCTGCAGCATACGGCGAAATCGCCGACACCAATACAATTAAGCCTGCGTCATTCATAAGTTTAGCGGCCTCAGCAATTCGTCTAATGTTTTCTGCTCGGTCCGCATGGCTAAATCCCAAATTATTATTAAGCCCCATGCGTACGTTATCACCGTCCAGTATCATGGTATGCTTGCCACTGATAAACAGCGCTTTTTCAAGCGCATTAACAATGGTAGACTTACCGGAGCCTGACAGCCCTGTAAACCATAATGTTTTGGCTTTTTGATTTTTTTGCCTTGAACGAATTTCTTTTGTTATATCCAAATGTTGCCACGTGAGATTATCCGAGCGATGTAGTCTATACTTAATCACACCACATGCTGCTGTCATATTAGACACTCGATTTATTAAAATAAACCTTCCCAAAGGCTTGCACTCTTCAAATTTTTCGAAAACGATTTTTTCAGACAAGGATATGTCACAGTTTATTATATCATTTTTCTTTGCTTGCTTTTGTAAAATATGCTCTCCTGTATTCACATCAATGCAATAATGTATCTTTATTATCGTTGCTAAAATAACCTTTGTTGCTATTTTCAGCATATAATTTCCGCCGACAAACAGCTCCTCATCATCCATCCATAATAGGTCACATCGAAACAGTCTACCGGTAGCAAGCTTATCATTTTTTGTGACGACAGAACCTCTGGAGCAATCGACTTCTCTGTTTAAAACCAAAGTAACAGCTTCGTTTGCTTTTGCGCTGTTTGCTTCTTTATCGGTTACAAATATCTTCTCTATTTCTGCCTTTTCGCCGCTCGGCAAAACTTTTATTTCTTCGCCTATTCGGACACTTCCTTGAGCAATCTGCCCTTGAAAACCTCTGAAGTCAAGATTCGGTCTTGAGACTCTCTGAATAGGCATCAAAAAAGACGTTTCACCCTGTGATTTAGACAAATCGACATTTTCAAGATAACCTAATAGTGTTTCACCATTAAACCAGTCCATATTTTGACTGAATTTTGTGATGTTATCACCCTCAGTAGCCGAAACCGGAATTACATAATAATCATCTTTTAAGAGTGATTTCATTATTTTTTTTATTTCAAGCTCTATCTTAATATATCGGCAATGATCATAATTAATTAAATCCATCTTGTTGATTGCAAACACAAACTTATCTATGCCCATTAGTTGACAGATGCGTAGATGTCTTTTGGTTTGTACTAAAATCCCTTTAGAAGCATCAATTAATATTATTGCTAAGTCTGCAAAAGATGCACCGACTGCCATGTTTCTGGTATACTCTTCATGTCCCGGAGTGTCCGCCACAATAAAACTTCGTTTGGTTGTATTAAAATAGCGATATGCAACATCAATAGTTATCCCTTGCTCCCTTTCAGCCATCAATCCATCAAGTAGCAACGAATAATCTATCTCTTTATCCCGACTACCAATCTTACTGTCCATAACCAATCTGCTTTCTTGATCGGCATAAATAAGTTTAGAGTCATATAATAAGCGACCTATAAGCGTAGATTTCCCATCATCCACACTTCCGCAAGTTATGAATTTAAGCAAATCTTTCAACTTAGAAATACCCCTCTCTTTTTCGTCTCTCCATACTTCCTGTTGCTTCGTAATCAATAACCCTATTACTTCTCTCGGAGGATACAGCTCCCAAAGTTTCAGCAATAATAGCATCCAGCGTGTCGGCGGCAGAAGGCACTGCACCTGTAAGTGGGTAGCATCCAAGCGTCCTAAATCTCACATATCTTTTTTGCACGGCTTCCTTTTCGGTTATTTTCATTCTATCATCATCTACCATAATCAAGCTTCCGTCTCTTTCTACCACCTCTCGTTCTTTAGCAAAATAAAGCGGAACTATCTCTATATTCTCTCGCTTTATATACTGCCAAATATCGGATTCTGTCCAGTTTGACAAAGGAAAAACACGGATACTTTCGCCTTTATTTATTGCCGTATTATATAAATTCCAAAGCTCAGGACGTTGCTTTTGAGGGTCCCACGCATGGTGCTCGTTTCTAAAAGAAAAAATCCTCTCTTTTGCACGAGATATTTCTTCATCTCGCCTTCCACCACCAAATGCAACAGTAAATTTATATTTGTTTAGTCCTTGTTTTAGTGCTTCGGTTTTCATGATGTCGGTGTAGGCTCCTCCATGCTCGAATGGATTAATATTATTTTTTACACCATCTTTATTAGTGTAAACCAACATTTCAATCCCATTTTCTGTTGCTATCCTATCTCTAAACTCAATCATTTCTTTAAATTTCCAAGTTGTATCTATATGCAAAAAAGGAAATGGAGGTTTTTCAGGATAGAACGCTTTTAAAGCAATATGTAACATAACCGAGCTATCTTTTCCAATTGAATAAAGCATAACGGGGTTTTCCGACTCCGCTACAACTTCTCTCATAATATAAATCGCTTCAGCTTCAAGCATATCCAAATGGGACATATTGCTCATAATGTTTCACCTCTTAAAGATAGATGTTTTTATTCATATTCACTATGTAAAACCCTTTATCATTCAACGAGTTTTTTCTATTATAAAGCATTTCGCTGCCATCCATTTGCCTAAAGATACCGCCGGCTTCTTCTGCAATAATTTGCATTGCTGCGGTATCCCATTCCATAGTTGGGTTATGCCTATAATAAATCTCTGCTTCTCCTTTAGCGACAAGACAACCCTTCAACGAGCTTCCTATTTTGGTGAAATTCTTAAACTTATATTTTTCAATTATCTCATCCATCTCTTTACATCCGTGCGAACTACTCATGACAAGCCTTATAGACTCAATGTTTTCTATATTTGACACGTTTATTTTAGTGATATCACCATTATTACAGTAAAACGATGAATTTCCTTTACTTGCAAAATATAACTCCTCTGTGGTCGGCACATAAATCACACCTAAAATAGCGCGATTATTGTAAGAAAGTGCAATATTTACAGTAAACTGCCCATTGCGTTTAATAAATTCTTTTGTGCCGTCCAGCGGGTCGACAATAAAGCAATACGGGTTATTCAGTCTTGATAAATCATCTTTTTCTTCCTCTGTGAGTATTGCATAATCAGGGTATTTTTTTCGCAGTGCCGATACAATGATTTCATTTGAGGCCGTATCAGCCAACGTCAGCGGAGAATCATCGGATTTAATTTCAACAACGTTAAACAACTTCTCATCACTATAAATTTCCATGATTTTTTTCCCAGCATTTACTGCAATGCCACAACAAAATTCTTCTATGGCTTTTAGCTCGGCCACGGACAGGCTATTACTATTTTTCATCTCTCTTAATATTTCCTCCCCATCATAGTAAACTGATATAAAAACCATCATAACGACACTCGGAACTACCAATTTCAATGGTCCCTTTGCGCTGGATTTTGTGAGAGCACATTGCCCATTAAATCCTTTCAACATGCGTAAATATTAATGGATATTAAAAGTTTTCTATTCACTATAAAGTTTGCTTATGTTGCAAAGCATATTCAAAAAATCAGTTATTTCTTCCTCGGAATATCTTTCTGCAATTTTTAAAGCAACTTGATTATCCAAGCGCAAGGTTTCTGTTTCTTCAAGAAAACCTTTCTCTGTCAAATATAGGTATAAAACTCTTTTATCTGTTTCACTTTGTTTTTTTCTTATATATCCCTCTCGTTCAAGTTCGTTGATTTTTTGAATAACTGCCGGCTTTGCAACATATAGCATATCGGCAATGTTAGACGCCGTATACTTTCCTTGATTTCCACCTATAATATTCAAATATAGCATACTATTGTAAGTCAGTTTCTTATCCTGATAGTTTCTGTTTTGTAGCCTAAGTTCTGCTATCGACATGTCGTGGAAAAAGCAAGTAATGGCTTCATTTAATTTATCTTTCATAGTCATTTCCTCAACACTTATAATATATAATCAATAATATTTATTATAGCTTATATATATTTGGTTATCAAGGATTTTTCAACATTTTTATGGCTATTACGCGCAATTATATTATGCATAATCACAGAAAGTTTTCACCATACTTGCAATTGCTTGTCACAAAACAAGTCCTAGTAGTTTTTTCTGTATCGGATTTATTTTTTTGTTCATACAAAAAACCGATAGTCCAAAAGGCTATCGGTTTAAAGTTAGCATCTATTTATAACTACCGGTAAAATTTGTCTCCTATCTTTTTTCACATTCTCCGCTACAACCCCAAAAATCATTTTCTTTGCCGTAAAATGATAGCGGAAATTCGTCTGCATGACCTACTGCCCCATCTTCATTCAAATAGCAAACTATACTATGCTCTTTTGCAGTGCATCGTTAAATACCTCGCTCAAATTACCGTCTTCATCATCTGCGCATGAAACAAGTAAAAGTGATAAAAGCATGAGTATTAATATGCTCTTATCACTTTTTATCATACCATACTTCTTCCCTAGCCCACTGCATCCATTTTAATTATTTCCACAACAACACCGTTTTCGTCATTCAGCATATATGCATTCACTGCTATAGTATAGTCTCCCTCATATTTCTCTGCGCTATAATATCCCTCGTATCCATCCATGACTATATTGTAGTCCAAAATACTAAGTAAATTTACATATTTGGGCAAAAACTCATCGTAATCACCTAGATATTTAATGCTGTAAGTCTTGGCTTGTGTTTGTGATACAGTAAACTCATTCGGAGCTGTCGCCAGCTCATTATCGCTTACAAATGCACGGAAATCGGGCACTCGCACATATTCTAAACTAGGGCTTATATGATACAAATCATACATAAGTAAAAAATTGTCATTATTAATTTTTAAGCTACCATTTTCCTCGGCAAATTCCACTTTTATTCTTGCGTCGATATAGTCATAAAAAAGCCTGCCAATTATAAGCGTATTATCATGTAATTCTTCATAATCTATGTTGTCAAAATCCACACTGAAGGTGCCGTAACCCATGCTACCTCTTACGAGATATAATGTGCCGTCAAATTCAAAAAAGTTATTTTCGATATCCCATTCCAGACCCTGTAAAAATTCCCGTGTAAAATAGTTGCCGAAATGCTCATAAATTTGCGCCTTGTTGTCAAAATTATAAACTGGCATATATGAAGCATCGATGGGATCGGCAAAATATCCGCTTGGCACGTCTTCGTTTAGGCCTATCAAAAACGCCGGTGCTTCGTAGTTATTAAAAGCCTCTTCGCTTTCATAGACAGCTTTTTTCATCATGTCCTCGGTGTCGTAGTATTCTGCCGAAAACTCACCGCTATAAATCTCGTTCAGCGCATAAATGCAGTCTTGTATTGAAATGGCCAACACCTCAGAATCACTTTGAGAATCAACTGTAAAGTCCGTCCAGCTATCAAGCGCCACGTCATATTTATACACCTGCATAGTTGGCGACACAGCAAGCCATTCCTCGGTTACAAAGCGTTCTTTGGTGTTTGTGCCGACTTTGAAAACAGCACAAACTTCACCGAAGATTTCTTCATCATCGGCTTTCATTATCGCTCTGCCTTCAAAATAGTCTGCTCCTATTACATCAATAAGCACATTTTCATGATTTAAGTCAGCATTGCTTTGCGATGTGCCCTCTTCGCTGTTTTGTGGCAAGTTATCCGTCAGCTGCGAAAGCGCCGATTCAAGGCCATTTTCACTATCGCTACTGTTACACGCACTTAAAACTACGCACAAAGCTATTAAAAAAGCTATCACTATTTTTTTCATTTCATGCCTCATTATTATACAAAATTATAAATGTTAACAAAGAGGGATACAAAATTGCATCCCTCTTTTTGTCGCATACTTATGCTTTTGATTTTGTCAATTATCAATCAAAAACTGATGTTATTAATCGACATGGACTTGTAAGTGACGCTACCATCTTCATTTATATCAAAGGACATGTTCAACAAAGAGGTCTCCGCCTCTACCGAAATCCATTGATAAGATATAAAAGTCTCCCCTTGATTTGTGATATTTCCAGTAACACCGTTAAAATATCGAGATAAAATTTCATCGTATGTAAGTGAATACTTTTCATCTATCTCAAGCTCGGTTACTGCGTAATATATCTCACGTAATTCATCAACAGTAAGGCTTGGTGTCACCGGTCCCGGCGCTGGTTCTGGCTCTGGAGCAGGCGCTGGCGCTTCACTATCTGTATCGGCCTCGCCACTGTCTGTGCCGGCAGTTTCCGAAGATGTGCTGCCGTCGGATATTTGCGCAAGTGCAAAGTCTATAACAAAGCTTTCTCCGTTGTAGTCGTAGTTATAAGTTGCGCCAAGCACGCCGTTTGTTATTGACGGCACATACCATGTATTGTCTTCTTCTTTCAGCGTTGCATCGCCATATAACCATGCGTGTTCATCCACAACCGGGAAGAAAGAATAATCATGCAACTCAATATTGAACGACATCAAGTCGCTTGCATAGTCAGAACCTGAAGGGCCGTTTGCATACAGCTCAAAATAGGTGCCAATTTCATCTGTGCCTATATATCCCCACGCTTCGTACTCGCCCGAGATATCATCAGTTCCTGTGTAGTCGCTTATTGTTACAATACCGTACCAGTCCGAGGGATCTGAAAGTGTTTCCACCGGCATTGTCTGTTCGGTGCCGTAGCCCGGTGCCACAAAATCTGACGAAATATCGCCATCATCATTTCCGCCCATCAAGTTGCCGGCTCCATTGCTTTGTGTAGCGTCTGAGCCTTCGCCATCCCAGTCGCCTTTGACAAACGTAATATCAAGCCCCATGTTAAGCAGGTTTGTTATTATGATAACATTACCATTTATTGTGCCGGGGAATTCATCCCCATACTGTTCTAGTGTGAAGGTATTTCCGTCGATTTCATAGTTGACATCATGGTCACCACCGTCTAATGTCAAGGTGCATTTATTTCCGGATTTTAGCTCTAAGCTTATGCCATCGGGGTAAATATCCTCGGGGCTCATTGTCATGCCCATCATGGTAAGCTCTTGCGCTGTCCATACGCCGATATTAGGATCATCAGAGCTTCCACCTGAAAAGATGTTTACAATCAATACAATAGCAAGCACTATTATTACTAACCCTGCTACACCTATGCCGATAAATAATATGGGTTTGTTATTTTTCTGCATTGTTGCCACACCGCCACCGGCTTTTATAGGTGGTGCTTGGCGCAATACAGGCGGTGCTTGTTTTTGTGATACCTGTTGCGGCGCCGGTGGTACTGGTGGTGCTGGCTGCGGTGCCGGTTGTGGCGCAGGCGGTACCGGTGGTGCCGGTTGTGGTGCAGGTGGTACCGGTGGTGCCGGTTGTGGCGCAGGCGGTACCGGTGGTGTCGGTTGCGGCTCCGGTGCGGGTGATACTGGTTGTTCCGTCTGTGGTGCAGGTGGTGCAGGTGGTGCAGGTTGTGGTGCAGGTTGCGATTCCGCCGGTGCTATCCGTGGTTCCGGTGGTATCGGGTGTCCATACGACTCTTGTTCTTGGTTTACTATCGGCGCTGGGATTTCTTCGGTTTTAGCGCCACAGTTGTTACAAAATTTTGCATCTTGCAAAAGTTCAGATCCACAATTGTTACAGTAAGTCATAATATCCTCCAATGTTTATATATTTGTAATTACGTCCACAAGGAAATTGAGCCCGGAAGAACTGTACAAAAACATATCGATTTCATCATTTTTAAAAGCCGAGTTTGCAATCTCTGCCGATTTTGGAAAGTTTTCTTCGTCTACTATCAGAACAATTTTACAAGTGGGCACAGCATCTTTTATTTGTTCAACTCTTGTTAGCCAATCATCTAAAGCAAGTGGATAATAATCCCTCAGCTCTGCGAGTAAAACGTCTGAGTTACTACTTCGACACACAGACAAGCAGCTTTCAATACTCGGAATGATTTCTATCCTATTTTCTCTGTTTCTTGCAGTGATCGCATGAGTTATCCCCGATGATAGTAGCTTGTTTTGAATATAAACCGCTATTGTTTTCATTTTACCACCTCTTTTCACATCAGCCGTTTTTATTCGACATCATACTGTGCTCGCACTGCTTTATTCTCTTGTCGAGACATAATGTTGTACGAATATGCCTCGGTTATAACCATTTTGCTGTCAACACGTATTAAAAGTTCAACTAGTTTTTATATACGAGGTGCCTTTAAATCTATCACAATAAAAGTTTATATATCTACACCGTTACCGCAGTATGGGCATTTATTTGCTTTTCCATAAATGGCAACAAATTCACCACCGCAAATTGTACACTACACAGGACTAAAACGGCTATAGTCTGTACCATCGTCCAAAAAGAACACTTTAGGTGGCGCGCCTTTTACAGTTACTCCGGCAAGATACTTTCTCTTGATTAAAAACTTGATGTTTTTCTCGGACATTTTCGGGTCTTCACCAAGCTGAGCGGCTAAATCTTTTACAAAAACACCTTCAGGTTTTCTTGTTCCTATAATCATGGATAAATACTTTGCCACCAGTGGTCTTGTGTATTTTTCCTTTAGCGAATTATATACTTTAATTCCAAATAAAAGGGTGAAAATCCCAAGCGGTAAGCCTACCAATATAAAACTTCCCAGCCTATTAAAAAGCGCAGCATCGGAAGTAACCAAGTAAAACAGTGATACCAAAAACAAAAACACTAACGGTATCGAAAGCGGTAGCAGGCATCCCAGCCGTAAGTTTTCTTTCAGGCTTTGTGTTTCAGCGGCGCTGTAGTTATCGCCGGCTATCAGCACAACTTTATCTGCTACACCTTGCGCAACCGAGCTTGCACCACAGTATTCACACTGATAAGCCGAACCTTTCAAGACCGAACTTGTGCCGCCACAATTATTACACCTCACATGGATAAAGTTAACATTTTCTTCGCCCTGTACATTTGCAGAATCTAGGTATATCACCTTTTTCTTTATGTAGTCAATATATATACGCTTCACATAACCGTAAAAAATCAATTCTTGAATAAGTTTTGTTGTCTTTTCGTTTGTGATTCCGAGATTGATTGAAATTACGTCAATTTCCACACCGTAAGGACTTTGATATTGTTCTAAAAGTGAAATAATTTTATTAGTCCTTACTTTAAATGTGAGCCTCATAAATCCAAAATAAATGGGGATTATACCTAAAAGAAGCAAGCCGCATCCAATAAGCGTATCACGTGCAAAAATTCCGTCTTCTATGATGTTTATATATACCATAGCTATTGCAAACAAGCATACAAGTACGCCGCTAAAAACACTTAATATCGAAAGTATTTTCCCTTTCATGAATCCCCCTTACTTCAATACTTTTTCAAAGTATAGCAAAATAAAAATTATAAAACATCGTGTATTTCCGCTGATTTTGATTTTTTATCAAAAAAACACTCCTTATATGTTTATAAGGAGTGTTTATGTAAAAAAAGTTCATCCGAGTTAATTTAAAAATCGTCATCCTCGCCTGATATAATAAATTTCTTTGACGCTACATCGGCCACAAGTTTAAGTAGATTACTGTATCCGGTTTTATTTTTTATGTTGCTTAGGTGCGTGTCCAGTGTTCTGCTTTTTATGTCTAGCATCTCACACACTGTTTCATTTGAGTGCCCGTTTACTTTTGCCTGCAATATCAAAAGTTCTTTAGGTGTGAAATCGGAAATTTTAGCCATACCTATTTTAATGACAGGCGGCTCTTCGGGATAGTAAATGTTGCCGTCCATCACGCTGTCCATAACAAGCAACAAGTCCATATCGGCGTGGTCTTTGTACCAAAAACCTTCGCATCCGGCCTCTTTTGCCTCTTCAACATACTTTTTTTGTAACACAAAAGTCAAGATAATTATCTTGATTTTAGGATAAAGCTTTTTGATTTTACCGGCAACTTTAATACCGTTTTCTTTGCCTTGCGTATGTATATCCATAAGTATTAAATCAACCGGCTCATATCTTAGCTCATCAATCACCTTGCCGGCATCAAAAAAAGCTTTTGTGATTTTATATTTACCCTCACTTCTTAAAATAGCATATTGCATAAGCGCATGAGAGCTACTTTGATCATCTACAATCATTACATTATACATGTTGCTATACCCCTTTTAATAGCTTTACCGACATGCTGACCCCATCTTCGCAAGACATGCTCATTGTGCCGCCCTTTTGCTCTATTCGCTGTCTTAGTCCCAGCAGGCCGCCGCCTTCTTTGATTTCAAGTAGCTGATTTTTTGTTTCATTTTGTATGATAAGCGTGATTGCATTATCTGTTTGTGATATATCTACCGTAAGTTTTTGTGCGCCTGCGTGGCGATACGCATTTTTAAGCATTTCATTGATACACAATAGTATTGTGGTGGTGTTATGCTCTTCTTCTGGTAATTCGCCGTTTAAAACTATTTCACAGCCCAGTTTATCCGCAAAAATCATAATTTGTTCTAAGGTTATATTTTGTTTATCATCGCTCGACAGCTCTTTAATTACACCGTTTAATTTTTTCCAGTAGTCAACAAGTGTTTTTGCCTCGTTTATGCTTTCGTTTCCTCTTAGTGTCTTTTTTGTCAGGGTTAAAAGGTTACCGAAATTGTCATGAAAATTGATTTTCATATTAACCGCAACTTGCTTTTCGGTGTTTTTGCCAATCACCTCGGTAAGTTCTTTCAGCCTTTGTTGTTGCTGTATTAGTTTGTCATTCACGCTACGTGTGTTTTCGCTCAAGCTATAAAGCTCTGTAATATCGGTCGCCTTAATCTCGTAATAGTCGTTGTTATTATATCTGCATAAGCTTTTTGAAAACTGCCAAACTGCGCCATCTTTTAAAACAAACGCTGGCTCTTTTCCTTTAATAACACAATCATCGTTATTTTGCAAGGCCGATAAATCCGCCCAAAAAACTGACCCGCTTTGTAATGTTTTGCCCGTAAGTTTTTTACAAAGCTTATGCATTATATGGTTTGATAATAACAGTTCTATATCATCTGTCATAAACGCAATGCCTGTGGGCAAGTTTTCAAGGGCTTCTTTTACAGAAAAAGCGTTGATTTCATTCCTGCTTTTTTTATATAAGCTAACTATTGCAAATATCGCAAAAACAATAATAACTATACTCAAGGCTATATATATAAAATAAGGTATGCTGCCAAAAAAAGCATATGTCGGCGTAAGTGTAATATCGTATTTTGCTCTTCCAATTTTGTTCAGCTGTAAAAGCATGGAAAAATTCAATACAACTACAACCAGCAAAATAGATAACATAGCCACACGGGAACGTTTGGCTTTATCCACTGTATACGCAATAATACTTATAAGTAAAAACATAATGCTAAGTATACAAAGAGTAAGTATATATGCTTTGGCCGCATCGCTCACAGATAAAAACGCCAACTTGTTCTCCCCTTTCGTTATCTATTTAGCTATATTTAAACACGATATAATATCACTTTGGCATGACAAGCGAAATATAATAGCTGTCTGTTTCGTCTAAAATCTGCAAGTCGCCTTTTCGATAGCCTGTTTTATCACTTATCAAATCATTGGAAGATAACTTTATGTCTCCTGAAATTTGCACAGCAAACATCATGTTGCTTTCATCAAAATTGTATGTCACATAAACAGCATCAAAATTATACTTTGTGCTTTCTATAATGTTTTGATATAAATCAAAGCTTGCCATTGCCGCATCAAGGCTTAATGCGCAATTATTTACTACGTTTATCGCACATGTTTTATCGTAAAGCCTAAGGAGCTGAAAAGACTCTAAAAAGCAATATCGCATATCTTCGGCATAAATGTGCTCGTCTGTCTGCTCTGTTAAAATAAGGTTTACCTTTCTTTTTATGTATGTTGATGTAATACTTGTTTCAAATAATAAGCTTTTCAGCTCATCTGCCTTTGTTTTTTCGCTATGCTCTATTTTTGATTCTATTTTTTCACTCAAAGGCAAAATTTCTTTCAAAATGACATCATGTAAATCATTAAGTTTTTCAAGCCGCGCCTTCTCGCCTTTTTGGTCGTTTTCAAGAGTTAAAAGGTCTACTTCCGTATAAAGTTCATCATTTAGAGCTTTTAGATTTTTTATCATGTCTCTAATTTGCGAAACATCGCTGCTCCATGTGACATACCCGCCATTTATAGGCGCTATGTGTGAAAGTGTGCCTGAAGTAAACGAAACCGTTTTTTCTTTTTTTAGCACTTCAAAATCAGCCGCCTCAAGCGGCAATGTGTTCTCAGAAATATAAACTACCGCACCGTCACTATTTAATATCTGCGCTCTAATGTTTGCCATTGCAAAACATTCACTATGTCCCATGTTTGAATGAATAAGTCCTGTTCTTATAAAAGACTCCAATAGCGCAATCGCCATGGTGCAACCAAAAACAGTCAAATCAAGGACATGCCCTAAACCGTAAACAGGAGTTATAATATACATAATAGTATATGCTATAGATACCGCTATCACTAAAGCCGGCATCAGCGCCTTTTTCCTGGATTTTTTCGAAAGGCTAAATTTCTTCAATATAATAAAAAACGCCATAAGCACCATACTAAGTATAAAGAAAACTACAAGATAATAAACAACACCGTGGCTATAATCTAGGCCGTATGCATGTACTGTGGTGTCAATATCAAAAGCAAGCAAATGTATGTCGTTTGTGAGAACGGTAATGATAAGCAATATTGCAGGGATGTAAAGCAGGTTCCACTTCTTACTCGGGCGATATTCCTCGTTTTCGCCTACATAAAGCGATATAAAAAAGAAAAAAAGGCTAAGCATTATCATGGGTATATAGTACATATACCATAAAATTCTATCTTCAAAAATCATAAACTCAAACGCTGCCCATTTTACTATACGAACTGTTATCCAAAAAATTATAGCTGCCCCAATAAGCATTAAATAGTTACGTACACGGCTTTGCATTATTCTTTTGTAAACACTAATTGTCCAATATGAATAAAGACCTATATAAATACAAATCGAAATGGTGAATCCCACCATGTTAAAAAATGAGTCATTCACAGGAAACATATTGTATAAATTATCAAGGATAACGGCAAGCATAATTAAAGCAACAAACAGCGCCACACGAAATATGCTATTTTGCGCTAGTTTTTTCGCCATAACACACATTCCTTTCAATTTTTTACACAAACATGATATTTATAGGCTCCATTAATAGGTCGTTAATTTTCGGCGGTGTTTTGTAGTATTTTGCATAAAATTATTATACAAGCATTTTTAAACAATTACAACCTCTATCATTTGGTTATCGTGCCCAACTTTTCTTTATCACAATTTCGTAACAATTTCCCGTTTTTTAAAATTTTGTGTTAAAATAAAATCAAAGCTGTGCTTAACCTGAATTTCTCACAGCTGTTTTAACGGTTTTATTGGTTTACAACTTTTAAATAACGGAGGTGGTAACTTTGCCTGTCTACATGGCTGCTTTATTACTACTAATCTTAGTCATCGCTTTGATATGCTTATTACTATGGCGCAAACGCATCTCTGAACACAAAACAAAGCACACTGTAGCTATAGTCATTTCATGCTTATTTGCCCTTGCGTTAGTTTTTTGGCTCATGCTTAATATAGTATTCATCAGCGCTATTTGAGCCACTTTATCAAAACAGCTTGTGCACATTCTTACTTACAATAATTGAAAAGCATATATCATACTCTAATATAAAATAAGGTGATACCATTATGAAAACAAAACTATTTGCTCTGGTACTTATCACGGTTTTACTTGTGTCTATTATGGCAGGATGTAACTTTAATGAAAGCATCAGTGACTATGCCGGCTGGTGGTCATATGAATGGCGTGTGGCCGGTGTTGTTGCAAGTCCGCCTTTTTTCTATGCGGAAATCAAAGAAGATGGCAGTGTGGATTTCTACGGTGAATACGGAGACTCCCAAGGCGAAGGAAACGTAGGATACGACGAAGAAAGCAACCTTTTTTTCATCAACACCCTAAGTGGCGAGCATACCATTTATCTCGGTGAAGAAGATGGCGTCACTTATATCGAGCTAAGCACTACTGACCGATACACATATTCTTCAGACAAGCCCGAAATCATCGGTTCCGACATAGAGCCGCCCGATCCGTTTGAAGGCTCTGACGGACTATGGCAAGCTCCACAAGGTGTCAATCCTCCACCGCCTTATGCGTATTTAAAAGTTTTTGATCATTATGTTATAACATATGATGAAAACGGCACAGTTATTGACGAAGGATATCTTGATTACAATGAGCAACGCGGCCTAAACGGCAACTACGCCATGCACTATTCCATTTTTGCAGCATCTTTTTGGGAAAATGATGGCGAAAAATATTTCAGTCTGATGGAACCCGAAAAATGGCAAGAGGGTTTTGATTGGCAATACAGCTATATTGAAGCGTTGCCATTTGAAGAGGGTGGTATCTCACAAGCTGACAACTCCCCTGTTGGTGTGTGGAATATCGATGACGAGTCCGATCTGCCTTTCAGCATTATTGAAGTACTTTCTGAAAATCCCGATAACGATGATAACGTCACTTGTATGGATGCTGATGGCAATCTAATTGATATTGGTACTTTTGATTACGACGGCACACAAGGAAGTGTCATGCGTAATCCTGTGATTGTTTCTTTCCCGAAAACCGGTATATATGCCGTTCATTTCAGCGAAGATTATAACATCATGTTTGTTGCCGTTGCCAGCGACTGGGGCACGAACGCCGAAGATGCTCATCTTACAAGCTTTACCAGGCAGGAAAGTGGTATGATAGCCGACCCACTTTCATTCGCCCTCACCGAAGGTATATGGTACAGAGAAGACGGAAGCTATTTTGAAATGGATGGTTTAGGCGCTTTTTCTTTCTATTCAGCCGATGGCACCTTACAAAATGACGGTTATCTAAAGTTTATACCTGATTTAAACGACGGTGAAGGCCGATACGACATGTATTATTCATCCGGTGAGTTTTCTGATGCATTTTTCTTTGATGGTGAAGATGAATTTTACACCACTCACGGCGGGAGCTATTATACCCGATAAATACTGGATTTCCGTTCCAAGAAATTGCTACCACCTTAATATACTAAATTAAGAGCGCAGATCATGTTTCTGCGTTCTTTTTACGTGAATTTTCTTTCGTACAGACATTATTAACACACATATTCTGCAACACCATCAGCATATTCAAACCTTATAGATATCTTTACTTTTAATGCTACGCATGATATTATTGAATGTATATAGGACAATTTCCGTATCACTTTTATCATATAATAAAGTAAAAATATTTTTAATAATTGCACTGAAATTCCCAAGGAGAAATTATGGAAAATAACAAGGTAAAAAACACTATAGCGTTATGTATTTTCGCATCCATAATTGTCTTTTTATCTATCATCAGCTTTGTGGAAACTATTTCATTAGAACTTACCGATTCTGAAAAACAATCTTTAAAAGAGCTAACCAGCCAGCAACAGCTTGCAATTAATCGCCAGCTTAGCAGTATGATTTATAACTTAATAAGCACTACAGAAACTATATCTATTCTTCATACTATCGAAGAAGATAGTGATAGCATGGTATTAGATTATGTATACAGTAAACAAGCAACTTTAGGTTATGATGTTGCTATTATTGCCGACGATTCCGGCGAAGCATTTATTACAACCGGCGAATATGCAAACATTTCTGAGTTTGATTATTTCAACGTGGCTTTAAGCGGCGACACTTACGCTACCGAGCCATACATATCATATGCCACAGGCAAAGAAGTGATAACAGTGTCTGCGCCTATTGTTGTGAATAGCAAAGTTACCGGAGTGTTTGCATTACAATACACCACCGATTATTTAAGTGCGCTTTTGTCTGAACTAACAGAAGAAGAAGGCCACAACTACATTTTAAACAGCGATGGCGAGATAATAGTGTCTACCGATCCTTCTTTTAGTAATCCCGACCAGCTTAAAAATGCAGATTTTGAAAATGGTTCAACGTTTGATCAACACGTTGAAAATTTCAAAAACAAAGTTTCTGCGGATGCAGCATATTCTATAAACGGCAACAGCATGTTTGGTGAGTATAGGCCGATAATTATCAACGATTGGGTTTTACTTTTTGAGGTTTCGCAAGATAGTTTAACCGCCAGCGTCTTTAGAATTCGGCTAATCATGGCCATTGTGTGCTTCATCATCATCGGTCTTGGCGCCACTGTTATATTATATATTGTAATCACTAAAAACAGATATTCTAATTCACTTGAAAAAATTGCATATTATGACGAGCTTACCGGTAGTCCAAATTTAGAAAAGCTGAAACTTCATATGCGAGACCGTCTTACAAATAATCCCAGCGATAAATATGGTATAGTCAAACTTGATATAGCCAATTTTAAAGTTATAAACGAAATATATGGGTTTGATATCGGTGATAAAGTACTTTGCGCCATCGCTAATACCGGAGCATCTATCAAAGATGCCAGTTTTTTGCAAGCAAGATCCGGTGTTGATGAGTTTATTTTCTTTGGCGAAGGCGACCTTGTTTACAATTTACATAATGATAAAGATAATTTCCAATCTCATTTCAAAACATTAGTGCCCGAGCTTGAAGAACATAATTTTTTCTTCAGATACGGACGATATTATATACCACGCGGTGAGACAGACGTAAATGATATCATTAGTAAAGTGAATATTGCGCATTCCACCGCTAAGGCAAACGGCGAACGTGACGTGTGTGACTATGACGAGAAATACACAAAGAAAGCACGTAAAGACGCTGAAATAACCAATAAAATGCATAAAGCTCTTAAAAATAAAGAGTTTAAAATGTACCTGCAACCAAAAGTTGCTGTTGAGTCCACCGAAGTTGTAGGCGCCGAAGCTCTTGTACGGTGGATCGAGTCTGACGGTGGTATGGTTTATCCCGGCGAGTTTATACCTTTATTTGAACAAAATGGATTTATTCTTGAGCTGGATAAATATATGTTTAAATCCGCCTGCCGACAAATAAAGTCATGGATGGAATCCGGTAGGAAAATCGTGCATATTTCCGTGAATTTTTCCCGCCTACATTTACACAACTTAAACTTTGTAGAAGAACTGTCCGAGATTGTTGCCTCGTATAATATCGAGCCTAAATATCTGGAAATCGAGCTTACCGAGACTATAGTTTCAGACAACGAAGAGGATCTGAAAGGAATACTTAAAAAGCTGAAAAATGCCGGTTTCTTAGTTTCTATTGATGATTTTGGCTCAGGTTATTCTTCTTTAGGCATGCTTAAAAACTTTGATGTCGACACCGTCAAGCTGGACCGTAGCTTCTTTATAGAAGTTGACGATGAACACGAGTATAAAAAAGCCAATCTTGTGGTGGAAAGCATCGTTGATCTTGCAGGAAATTTAGGCATGTATACCGTTGCTGAAGGCATCGAAACCGAAAACCAAATAGCTCTTTTAAAAGATATCAGCTGTAACGCTGTGCAGGGATACTACTACTCAAAACCACTGCCTATAGACGAGTTTGAAAATTTTTGTGCAAAGCCTAAAAATTAAGTGTTCTGATTTTTATACGTCATATAACCATATATCCACAAAATACCCCTTTGATGAAAGATGCTAAACCATCAATCATCAAAGGGGTAAAATTATGTGTGAATAACATTGTAAATCGGTACTTTAAAGCATTTTAGACTATGTTTTGAAATAAGACATGAGCTTTTGCAGCGTGTTTGCTTGAGCAAACAATTCCTCACTGGTGGAAGCGCCTTGCTCGCCTGCGATACTATTGGACTGAACCACGGCTGCAATCTTATCCATATTTTGGGAAATATCTTGTATAAGGTCTGCTTGTAGCTTTGATGTGTTTGCGATTTCATCAATGCAAACCAAGACAGCTCTGGACGACTCCTCCACTCTACCAAAGGCTTCATATGCTTCGTTTGTAATAGTCGTGCCATGATCCATTGTGTCAAGCGTGTTTTGTATCAGCTGGGTGGTATCACGAGCAGCCTCGGTGGATTTTTGGGCTAGATTTCTGACTTCATCTGCCACCACGGCAAAGCCTTTGCCTGCTTCGCCCGCACGTGCGGCTTCAACCGCGGCATTTAAGGCAAGAATATTTGTTTGGAATGCAATACTATCAATTGTTTCAATAATTTTTTGTATACCGGTGGCCGACTGCTGGATATCTGTCATAGCCTTCTGCATTTGTTGCATCTTGTCGGTACTTTCCACAATCACAACATTAACCTGCTCACCAAGCTCATTTGCTTGCACTGCATTTTCAGTAGTTTGCAACACTTGTTTTTCCATTGACTGAATAGAGTTTGCAAGTATATCTGATATCTGTGACTGCTCGAAAGAGCCTTGCGCCATTTGCTGGGACGTGGACGCCACTTGCTCTGCGCCTGAGGTTACCACATCTGATGATTTGCGTATGTCAACCATGGTACCGCTGATAGCCCTTACCAGCTCGGCCATAGACTGTTCGATGGATGCAAAATCACCTTTATAGTCCATGTTCATTTGTATTGAGAAGTCTCTTTGTGCCAATAAATCCATTTTTGCATTCAAGTCTTCAATAATACGCTGAAGCTCGTCTGTAGAACGGCTCATTGAAACAGAGAACTCTCTCATTTCTTTTGTCTTGCTGTTGCTGGAGAAATCAAGCGACGTTTGACCTTCTGCCAAGCGAGCACTTTCACGTGTGAAATGTATCATAGGCTTGATAATTTCTTTGCGCAAGAACTGCAAAATAGTTATACCAATCACCACGATAAGCAATAGCGCCACAAGACAGGTAACCAGCGCCACAACCACAGCGGAATCAAGCTCGGCTTCAAGCTCTACAATCTCTACATCTTTTAATGCGATTTGCTCGTTCATTATGTCATGGATGATATCCAAATTCGGCTGAACTTCTGCCGTATAGATCTCCATCATTTGGGCTTGGTCTGAAACACCCAATATTTTCTCTGCTGCTTCATGCAAGTTTTTATGTGGGGCTTCAATGGATTGCACGAATTCTGCATAGCCGGGATTATTTTGCATATCGGAACTATATAGAATCATTCCAAAATCACACTGTGTTTCATCCAGTTGACCTTGAAAATCTTCATTACTGCTAATGGCAAAAAGTAGTTGCTCTACCCAGCTGTAATGATCTACCGTCACTTGATACAGCATGTTCTTTTCTTCGTTTGCAATCGCAACTTTATCTTTTGTTCTTGTCACGCTTTGAATCACCCAAAGCATCGTGGCCAAAAGCAACATCACTGATACTATGATAAGAACAAACCTCATCACAATTGCTTTTGTTAAGGTTAGTTTTCCTTTATCGGATGTTTTTTTCATAACACAATATCCTTCCCTATCTTTACAAATTGCAGTAATATAAATGCCTTATTTTGCCATTCTGTAACAAGCAATCACACGCTAAATATATTATGCTATATATCGCTACTATTATCATAGCATATAACATCATATACATTAATATAAGTAAAAGAAAGTTATCAATTTAACAAAAGAATGTTAATAATCTCGAGTCACATATCTCTTTTTGTTAATTACTTCACCGTTATGAGTCACCCATCACCTTTTGAGAAAACATGTTTTTTGACGCTTTCAAATATAATATCACCACTAAAATAAATGATAATATATCCGCTACCGGTTGCGCCAATATAAGCCCCATCACGCCAAAGATATCGCCTAAAATAAACACAGCAGGAATAAAAATGAGGCCTTGTCTGCTTAAATTTACAGTTAACGACGCTTTAACCGCACCCGCAGCTTGAAGTGCATTTAAAAGCACAAAATACATGCCAAAAAGCACCGACGTGGTAAGCCTTATTTCGGCGAAACTATATGCGTAATCAAACGCCTGCGGATGTGTCAAGAAAGCACCCACAATACCTTCAAGCCCAACATAGCAAGAAAGTGTCAAAAAAGCACTAAGCCCAAATGCAAATATCAACGAAAACTTTATAATAGCTTTATACCGTTGTTCATTTTTTGCTCCGATACAATATCCCATTAGTGGCTGAACACCTTGCCCTAGCCCAATAAAAATCATACTCGTCATCATTGAAACTTTAGTTGCTATACCAATGCCTGCAACCGCCATGTCACCGTATTGCGTCATTTGACTGTTTAACACAATTTGTGAAATACTCATCAGCATACTAGCCATCGACGCCGGTATTCCAATGGCCAGCACGTTTTTCACCATATCTTTTTCAAACGAATAATTATTGATTTTGGCATTGAGCATAGAATTTCCTTTTATAAGATATATTATATAGTATGCTCCGGCCGCCATATTTCCTATCATGGTGGCGATTGCCGCGCCCACAACCCCCATCTCAAGCACCAAAATAAATATCGGGTCTAAGATTATATTCACTATATTTCCCAGCATCATTCCCATCATCGCCTCTTTGGCACGACCTTCCGAGCGAATCAAATGAGACAAGCAACCTGAAACCATGATTAGCGGACCGCTGATTGAAATGATTTGTATATAGCTATGTACCATTTCTGAAACTTCACTGCTTGCGCCAAGCATCTGCACCACAATATCACCGTTAAAGAATACTAAAATCGACACTATGATACCAATGGCGGCACTTGACAAAATACAAAAAGCCGATGTCTTTTTCACCACGCCCATATTCCCGCTACCAAAACTTCTTGAACATACGGACGTGCCACCAATTCCAAAAACGTTACCAAATGCCATAAAAAACAAAAATACCGGCGTGGCCAGCGATACTGCCGCAACCTGTAAAGGATCTCCTGTTTGTCCCACAAAAAACAAATCCGCAATGTTGTAAACAAGCATCATTATCATCGCTATCATCGACGGTATAGAATTTGTCAACACTGCTTTCCACACCGGTAAGGAATATAGTTTTTCCAACTTTTCATTTACATTTGTTTTCATGCAAGTCCTCTTTCTTCATACCTTCAAAATAATAATTGATCTTGTCTAAAATTCGAATCAGTTCCTTTGTATCTTCATCACCCAAACTATAGGACATAGCACTTAACATTTCCATGAAACGTTTATGGTTGCCCTTTAGGGCTTTTTTTCCTTTATCTGTCAGGCTTATCACTTTCGAGCGCTTATCTTGATTATTTATTTCTTTTGATAGCAACTCTTTCTTTATCAGCCTGTCCGCAACAGCACTTATTGTCGCCTGCGACACACCTACCATGTCACTAACTGTACTCGGTGTTGGGCTTTTGCCCAGCTCATTTTCATGATACGCAATAAATTTCATAAGCCTTAGCTCACCTGAGTGTAAAAAATCTTCTTTTTCCATCGTCATTTTTTTGATGATTCGCATCTGTTTTTGTAGCTCTTCAATCTGCCGGTTCAAAATATCTACACTATCCATTACTACCTCATTTCGTCAATAAATCCCTACACATACTTTCATTCTAAAAATCGCCCACAAAAATTTATTTAGTAGTGCTAAACAAATTCATGTTACTCCTCATAAATTTAAATGTCAAGTGCAAAGTTCCTCGTATTTTCACATATCATATATATATCGCTTACACCTATATATTTTCAAAAAAAACATATCGACAACAACATTTATATATGATATTATTATTTTTGTATATTTATAAATTATAATAGGATGTGAATAATGTCAGAATCATATTTGCAAATCATGGGCGCACGAGGTACAACGCCAGTACCGGGGCAGCGCTTTAAAAAATACGGTGGCAACACTTCTTGTGTTTTTCTCTCCATTGGTGGGCAGCATATTTTATTAGATGCCGGTAGTGGACTATCCAATATAAACTCAGAGTTTTTAGATGGCAATAATACAGTTCATATACTAATTTCACACACACATATTGATCATATCATCGGCATTCCTTCTGCCGGTATCATGTACGATAATTCCCTTGAAATAAATATTTACGGTGCAAAGCGCAATGACCTTGACATAAAAGAGCAAATCTCGTGTTTGATACGGCCTCCTTTATGGCCGGTAGGATTTGACAGTTTTTTGGCAAAAGTTAATTGTCATTCACTTCAAAATGAGTTTTGGCTGGGCGATGTACATGTAAGTACCTTAGAAACAAACCATCCGGGTGGATGCACTATTTTCCGTTTAGACTACAAAGATACCAGTGTGGTGTATGCCACAGATATAGAAATAGTATCCCCTCATAAAAAAAAGTTTATCGATTTTGCAAAGGACTGCACTGTTCTTATATGCGATGGGCAATATTCAAAAGACGAATACCCCGACAAAGTAGGGTTTGGACACAGTGCTCGTGACGTTGCAATAAAGTATGCTTTAGAAAGTAACTGCAAGCAATTTTTGCTTTTTCATCATGATCCTTACAGTACCGACGATACGCTGGACATGGTACAAAAAGAACTTTCAGCCATCACATCAAAGGGCATCCTTGCAAAAGAAGAAATGAGAGTGAAACTATGACACAAGAATATGTAGAGCAATTACTTGAAATCAGCATAGCGCTTGCCTCTGAGAAAAACAGAGAGGCTTTGCTTGAACGTATTCTGACAGTGGCTATGGATTTGACTAATTGCGATGGTGGCACACTTTATATCAAAGACGGTGACTCTCTGGCGTTTAAAGTGATGATCACAAAATCAAAAAACATATTGCAAGGCGGCCGACATGGCAAAATCTCTTTGCCGCCGGTTGCTCTTGATAGAAGTAATGTATGCGCATATTCTGTGCTTGAAGGAAAACTTATCAACATACCGGATGTATATGACAGTGATCTTTTCGATTTTGCCGGACCTTTGCGCTATGATGCACTTACCGGGTATAAAACCACATCTATGATGGTGGTTCCGATGGAAAACGATCTTGGTGAAACCATCGGTGTTATGCAGCTTATTAATGCACAAAACAGCGAGGGTGAAATCACGCCATTTGGCGCTACCACAAAAGTGATCGTGAAGGCGTTGGCGTCTCAGGCGGCCATTTGCCTTACAAACATGAATTACATTTTACAAGTGGAAGAGCTGATGGAATCTATCGTGCGAACTATTTCCGCCGCCATCCATTTGCGCTCGCCATATAATGTGACACACACACATAACATGGTGCTTTACGCTCATAATTTTATTACCTGGCTAAACAACAACAAGCAAATTGAATGGAAAATCCCCGAACTTGACGAAAGGTTGTTTATTTTAAGTATTTGGCTACATGATATCGGCAAGCTTATCACTCCGCTGGAAATCATGAACAAAGCCACGCGTTTAGGCGATCAATATGACACCCTTATGGCAAAGCTTGACTATATCTCTTTATCTGAAGAAGTAATTGCTTTAAGAAACGGAAAAGATCCTACCCCTATGCTAAACGAAGTAGAGGAAGTTCGTGCGTTTATTCAATATGTGAATAATATCCCCTATCTTGACGATGACACTCTCAGCAAAGTAAATCAACTAGCACGCAAAACATACTCAAACAGGCATGATAAAAACTATTTGTGGTTTACAAAAAATGAAATAGACTGCTTATCTATACGCAAAGGTACGCTAACAAACGAAGAACGAACCATAATGCAAGATCATGTGGTGCTAACAGAAAAAATCTTAAGCAAGATGAGTTTTTGGGGCGAGTATACCAAAATACCAAAATGGGCCTCGGCACACCACGAGCTGATGGACGGCTCCGGCTATCCTAAAAAGCTTATATCAGATGAAATCGATAAAGAAGCAAGACTGCTTACTGTTTTAGACATTTTCGACGGTCTCACCTCACATGACAGGCCATACAAAGAACCCTTCCCGATAGATAAAGCTTTATCTATCATGCAAGACATGGTAAATTCAAATCAACTTGACAAATACATTTTCGACTTGTTTGTCCAAAGTAAGTCATGGGAAATAAGCGATACAGCAAAGTCTGTGAAAATTTTGGAAGGTATTTTTTAGTGCCAAATAAGCACAAACACCATACGTTTAAATTCAAAACATCCCTTATAGTAAATTTTGTATTTTGGTAAAGGACGTGCTCAAACTTGCAAAAACACAAAAATCATATCATGCGGATTTTACCGGCTGTTTTACTCGGTGCTATTTTAATGATGCTACTTAGCACCTCGCAACTGTTTTTAAATTTTTCAAATATCATGTCCGACCTTTTATACCAAAAACCACAAGCATCGCATTCGGATATTATAATCATCGGCATGGATGAAGCCGCAGTAGACGCCTATGGTTCAATGCCATGGTCGCGAGATATTCTTGCCTCGGCTGTGGAGTATTTGAATTCAGATCCTGAAAACCGCCCGGCTGTAATCGGGCTTGATACCCTTTTTGTCGGCGAAAGCGACTCTGAAGAAAATGACGCTTATCTTGCCAATGCCGCCGCCGAATACGACAATGTAGTGGTTGCCACTTCAGTTACGTTCGGCACACAGCTCATCACCGATTCCGGTGGTGGGTTTTATACTGATGATTATTCGGCGCTTGTGTATGAAGAACCTTATGATGAGCTGTTGGCCGTGACAGAACAAGGCCATGTGAACGCGATGATAGACGAAGACGGCATTCTGCGTCATGCCATTTGGCAAATAGACCTGCCCGACGGCAGAGAAATTCCATCATTTAACCAGGTGATTTATAAAAAGTATATGGACTATAATGGTCTGACCGCAATACAAGAGCCACCTATGGATCTTCTTCATCGTTGGTATCTGCCTTTCCAGTCGTTACCATTTGGTTTTGACGATGGATTTTCGGTGACACAACTGGTGAACGGCGAGCTTGACCCAAACATATTTGCGGGTAAAATTGTACTTATTGGACCATATGCTCAAGGCATGTACGACGAATATACCACTGCCATTGATCACGCCGTGAAGATGTTTGGTGTGGAGTATCAAGCAAACGCCATTGCCGCTATGCTACGAGGCGAACTAAAAACAGAAGTTTTGCAGTTTCCTCAATCTGTTTTCATTTTTATTGTAATGTTATTTTGTCTTTTATGGTTTTACGACCGTAAAATTCTGTCTGCCACTATCATGTGGTTATCTATATCATTCGGCTGGCTTGCGCTGTGCCTTATCATGTGGGAAATCGGCTATGTTTTGCAGGTGATTTCGGTTCCTATCGTGGCCACTGTATGCTACATTTTTTCCGTTGCCACAAACTATGCCCGAGCAGCGTTCGAAAAACGTCGTGTTATCAGTACTTTCCGCAGGTATGTCGCCCCGCAAGTGGTATCTGAGCTACTAAAGGATGACCCAAAAGCACTTGAGCTTGGTGGAAAAACAGTAGATATCGCAGTGCTTTTTGTGGATATTCGTGGATTCACTACCATGTCTGAAAAGCTCCCACCGACCGATGTTGTTGATATTGTAAATAGATACTTAAATCTAACCAGCCGCTGTGTTTTCAACAACGACGGTACGCTTGATAAATATGTGGGAGACTGCACCATGGCATTTTGGGGTGCTCCCATAGCGCAAGATGACAGCACTTTCAAGGCTGTTACGGCTGCCATTGATATGGTAAACGGTGCGTACGAGTTGGGTAAGCAACTGCAAAACAAATATGGGCATTTCGTGCAATTTGGAATAGGTATCCATTACGGTTCGGCCGTTGTGGGCAACATCGGCTCCACCATGCGCATGGACTATACCGCCATTGGCGACACCGTCAATACTGCCGCACGTCTGGAAAGTGTTGCTCCACCTGGATGTATTTATGTCAGTGCAGAAGTTGCAAACGAGCTAAAGGATCGTGTAAGTTTCACCTCGGTAGGCAGTGAAATTAAGCTGAAAGGCAAAAGTGAAAATTTCGAAATATTTAAAGTTGAAAATATTATTCTTTAACTTTATATGTTATTTTTATGAAGTATCTGTCGATACACTTTATAAGTTGTCTTTTTTTTAATGTAGTTAAGATTTTTTCTCTTTACTTTTAGCTTTAGTTGTGGCATAATGTTGTGTGCAAATTTACAATGTTATATATTTTCACAATTTGTTTTCATATTTTTACCACATTTTACTTTTCATGATATATCACTTTAGGAGAACTTCACATGAATAGCACTGTTTCTCGGTATCCTTTTTTAAAAAAATTATTCACAAAGCGTGTATTTATTATTGTCAGTGTATTAATATTGGCTTTGATATTCCTTTTTGTCATCAGCGCACCAACAGTAAAAGCTATTACTATGCGCCTTGTTGAAACAGATGGCTCTGTTGACTTGACAAATGATGATAACAAAGACTTGGCGATTGCACACGGCATGCGCCTGTTCAGTGGATACTCCTTAGGAACAGCTAATGACAGTTATGCATACATCAGCCTTGACGAGGCAAAATCTGTAAAACTTGATAGCAATTCTTCTTGCACATTGACAGAAGACGGCGAGCATTTAGTAGTGGACTTAACATACGGGGATCTATTTTTTGAAGTTTCTTCTCCTCTTCGTGATGAAGAGCTATTTAATATCCGTACATCAAATGCTGTTACCAGTATTCGTGGCACTGCCGGGTATGTTGAGCAAATTAGCTCCACGCTTTCACGGTTCACCTTACTTACCGGTCTTGCCGATATTACCTACACCGACCCTGACACCGGCAAGGAAGAAACCATATCCATTAACGCCGGTGAAACCATTACTATCAACACTTCGCCAAGTGCCTCCAATGAAGAAGTTGTAAAATCAGAGACTGTAGTCCCTAACCAAATTCCTGATTATGCTTTGACTTATCTTCAAAGTGATACCGATCTTACCGAAAAAGTACATGCCCAAACAAGCTTGAACCTAACTTCTGCAATCAGCAACTTGACATCAAATGACGACGATGACGATGATGACGATGACGATGATGACGATGATTCATCAGGCACCACAACCGGCGGCAGTGGAAATAACAACACCACCAATGGAAATAGTGGCAATTCATCTGGTAATAATAACACCGGCAGTAACGACGACGATGACGATGGCGGTGATGACGGTGATGATGGCGATGACGGCGATGACGGTGATGACGGCGATGACGGTGATGACGGTGATGATGGCGATAATAACAATAGCTATAATACTAATAACAATACTACTACCAATACTGTACCCGAGCCTGCGCCTGCGCCTGCACCTGCACCAACAGTGACACCTGAGCCTACACCTACTCCTGCACCTACTCCACCGCCTGCGCAACCTTCAGGTGACGACGATGATGGCGATGATGGCGATGATGGCGATGATGGCAGCGACGACGACGATTAATATCAAAATTTAGCTTTTCTTTATGGCAACACAATATCAAGTTTTGGTATTGTGTTGCCTTTTTATTGTGATCAAGACATTAACGAGCAGATATATCAGTCTTACCTCGCAAAGTGGTGAAAAGTGATACTTTTCCAGCAAACAAACTTGTTGCTTTTTCTGAAAGAATGAAAAAGCATTGCCAATACACGCTGAAATACGGTATTATATAGGTGTATTACATGTTGAGAAGGAGGTTTGGATTTGGCGCCTTGTGATAAGCTATTTTCAAGCGTATGTCCTGTACTCAATAAAATACTAATTATTTATGTTTTTGCAAAGTGAATGGCCGTGTTGCACTGTTTTAGTGTGATACGGTTTTTGTTTGGAACTATTACAGTACGCTCAGCTAATTATTAGGAGGAAAAGAAATGGAACAAAAAAAAGTCGCCATATTAATGGGCTCGGACAGTGATTGGCCTGTCGTTAAAGGTGCCGCACAACAGCTGAAGGCATGGTCTATTCCGTTTGAAGTACATGTAATGAGCGCACACCGCACCCCTGAGGCCGCTTCTACTTTTACAAAAAATGCTGCCGATAACGGTTTTGGTGTTATTATCGCTGCCGCAGGCATGGCGGCACATTTAGCTGGTGCCGTAGCAGCCAACACGATACTTCCTGTTATAGGTATCCCATGCAAAGGTGGCCCCGCCGATGGTCTTGACGCATTACTTTCCACTGTGCAAATGCCCAGCGGTATCCCTGTGGCCACTGTGGCTATAGGCGGTGCAAAAAACGCGGCTGTTTTGGCGGCACAAATTTTGGGTATACACGATGCACGTATATCTGCTTTACTCTTGCAAGCAAGACAAGACATGGCTACACAAATCGCCTCAAAAGACGCCGCTTTACAAAAAGAAGTTGCCGATTTGTAAAAAAATTGTTATTAGTATAAATATAAATTGTACTACAGATGAATTGAAGCATTATAAACTATATAATAATGATAGCTATGTAGAATCGCTCAACCGAGTTATTGTTTCAAAAAAGGAGAATGACAAAATGGAAAAACGTGAAATGTTGTATGAAGGTAAGGCAAAAAAAGTATATGCAACCGATGATAAAGACATTGTTTTGGTGGACTATAAAGACGATGCCACCGCAGGCAATGGTGCAAAAAAAGGTACTATTCGCGGCAAGGGTGTTGTGAACAATCGTGTGACAAACCGTATGATGCAGATGCTGTGTGAAAAAGGTATCCCAACCCACTATGTTAAAGAACTTAGCGAACGTGAAACACTTGTTAAAAAAGTGGATATTGTGCCACTGGAAGTAATAGTGCGCAATGTGGCCGCCGGCAGTCTTGCAAAACGCTTAGGTCTTGAAGAAGGTACTGTTTTAAATAAAACTGTGCTTGAATATTGCTATAAAGACGATGATTTGGGCGATCCGATGATAAATGAATATCACATCGCCACCCTTGACTTGGCAACCGAAGCCGAACTGAAACTTATTGCTGATTATTCCTTGCGGATAAATACCTACATGACGGAATTTTTGAAGGATGCAGGTATAGAACTGATAGATTTCAAGCTTGAATATGGCCGTTTATCAGACGGCAGTATTGTGCTAGCAGACGAAATCAGCCCCGACACCTGCCGTTTTTGGGATAGCAAGACAAAAGCCCACCTTGACAAAGATCTTTTCCGTCGTGACCTTGGCGGTGCAGAGGAAGCCTATGCCGAGGTGCTAAATCGTCTTTTGGGTGAATAACAACAGCTACTTTCAAGTATCTTACCGTTTAAATAAACTCACAACTTTTAAAACAAAGGACTCTCATGAAACATATATCAGATAAGCTACACGAAGAATGTGGTGTGCTGGGTATTTATAACAAAAGCGGCGATATAGACGATATCTTGGCCGCAACGTATTATGGCCTTTATGCACTTCAGCACCGTGGCCAGGAAAGCTGCGGCATAGCCTTAAACGACGACGGGGTTATCACAAACCATCGTGATTCCGGGCTTGTAAACGAGGTGTTTACAAAAGATGTGATGGCTACATTGCCAAAAGGACAAATCAGTGTAGGGCATTGCCGATATGCCACCACAGGCTCTCGCACACGTGCAAATGCTCAGCCACTTTTAATTCGTCATATCAAGGGTAGTATGGCCTTGGCACACAACGGTAACCTCACCAACGCTTCCGAGCTACGCAATGAAGTAGAGCTTGGTGGCGGTATTTTCCATACCTCCAGCGATACTGAAGCTATAGCCTACACCATCACAAAGCATCGCCTGACACAGCCCAGCATTGAAAGCGCTGTTGTGTCTGCAATGAATGACTTAAAAGGCTCTTACTGCCTTATTGTAATGTCGCCTAAAAAGCTTGTTGCCGCGCGTGATCCTTACGGTTTCCGTCCTCTATGTATGGGAAAATGTGGCGATAGTATAGTGTTTTCAAGTGAAAGCTGTGCCCTTGATGCCATGGGCGCCGAATTCATACGCGATATACGCCCCGGTGAAGTGGTGGTGGTAAGCGACGAAGGCGTCAAAAGCATCGATACCCACTGCGGCAAAGTACCCGAGAGTTTTTGTGTGTTTGAATACATCTACTTTGCACGGCCTGACTCTGTAATAAACGGCGCCTGCGTTCATACAGCTCGTCAACGTGCAGGCGCTTTTTTGGCGCTGGAACACCCCGTGCAAGCAGATGTCGTCATCGGTGTTCCCGATTCCGGCCTTGATGCCGCGCTTGGATTTTCAAAGCAAAGTGGTATCCCATATGGTATAGGCTTTCTAAAGAACAAATATATCGGACGTACGTTTATTGCGCCAAATCAAGCTCAACGTGAAAACGATGTACGCATAAAGCTTAATCCCATTTCAAGCACAGTGAGCGGCAAGCGTGTTGTGCTGATAGACGACTCCATTGTTCGTGGAACCACCAGCCGAAAAATCATAAAGTTGTTGCGTGAGGCCGGCGCCACCGAGGTTCATATGCGCTTATCAAGTCCTCCTTTTTTATACCCATGCTACTTCGGCACAGACATAGACTCTAGCGAAAACTTGATAGCGTATAAACATACCATCGAAGAAATTACAGAAATTTTAGACCTTGATAGTCTTGCGTTTTTAAACGTGGAAGATTTACCAAAGCTTGCTGTTGGCGCAGGTGGTGGAATTTGCAACGGTTGCTTCACCGGTAATTACCCTGTGGATCCACCAAAAAATCATCAAAAAAACAAGTTTGAAGCCAAAGTAAGTGCCAAAAACAGTACTGAATAAACCTATATTAGGCATTCTATGCCAACCAAAATGCCGTCTTTGTGGGCGGCGTTTTGCAACTTTTAATTTTGTATTAGCCAAACTGCTACATTACAAGGAGAAAGTATGGAAAAAAGCTATTCTGAAAGTTATAAAAACGCAGGGGTTGATATCACCGCAGGATATGAAGCGGTGGAACTGATGAAACAGCACGTGGCACGCACCATGACAAAAGGTGTGCTGGGTGGTATCGGCGGGTTTGGTGGCATGTTTGAGCTTGACATGAGCGGTCTTACACATCCTGTGCTGGTAAGCGGTACCGACGGCGTAGGCACAAAGCTGAAACTGGCATTTTTGCTGGATAAACACGATACAGTCGGCATTGATTGCGTTGCAATGTGCGTAAATGATGTGCTTGCATGTGGTGCAAAGCCGCTGGTGTTTTTAGATTATATTGCTTGTGGTAAAAACCATCCCGAAAAAATTGCCGACATTGTAAAAGGCGTGGCAGAAGGATGTGTGCAAGCAGGCGCCGCCTTGGTTGGCGGTGAAACTGCTGAAATGCCCGGGTTTTACCCCGAAGACGAGTATGACTTGGCCGGTTTCACCGTTGGCGTGGTGGAAAAAAGCCGCATAATAGACAACGCAACCATGACAGAGGGTGATGTTATTATCGCTTTGCCTTCGAGTGGTGTTCATTCCAATGGTTTTTCGCTGATACGTAAAATATTCGATGTTGAAAAAGCTGATTTAAACAAAACATATGAACTGCTTGGCGGAAAAAGTCTTGGCGACACTTTACTAGTCCCTACTAAAATCTACATAAAACCTGTGCAGGCACTACTTTGTGAAAACAGCGGTGTTTCTGTGCGTGCAGTGTGTCATATCACCGGCGGTGGCTTTTACGAAAACATCCCACGCTCATTAAAAAACGGATGCACCGCCAAAATTCGCAAAAGCGATGTTCGTGTGCTTCCTATATTTGAACTTATCCAAAAAGAAGGTGACATCCCTGAGCGTGACATGTACAACACCTTTAACATGGGTGTGGGCATGACTGTCATCACCTCGGCCGATACCGCCCAAAAAGCCTTGTCTATCTTACGTGAAAACGGCGAAGATGGCGCATACATCCTTGGCGAAATCGTCAGCAGTCAAGGAGACGAAAAGAAGGTGGATCTATGGTAAAAACAGCCGTGCTTGTCAGCGGTGGTGGCACAAACTTACAAGCGCTAATAGACGCTAAAACCCGTGGCGAGATTCCGTTTGCCGACATTTGTCTTGTTGTCTCCAGCAAAAAAGATGTATATGCCCTAGAGCGTGCAAAAGACGCCGGTATAAAAACCGAGACTGTGCCTCGAAAAGATTATGATAGTAGCGCGGCGTTTGATGAAGAACTGCTAGCTATGCTGAAAAAGCATGACATTCACATCGTGGTCTTAGCAGGATTTTTGACAATTTTAGGTCAAAATATTATAGATGCATTCCCAAACCGTATATTAAATGTCCACCCCAGCCTTATCCCCAGCTTTTGTGGAAAAGGATACTACGGGCTTAAAGTACATGAATCCGCACTTGAAAAAGGCGTGAAAATAACCGGAGCTACTGTACACTTTGTGAATGAAATCCCGGATGGTGGGCAGATCATTTTACAAAAAGCAGTGGAAATAAACGACGATGACACAGCAAATACCTTACAAGAACGTGTGATGAAGGAAGCCGAATGGGTAATATTACCAAAGGCTTTACACATGGTAAGCGCTAGCTATAATGATGAAAACACATCACAAAAGGAGAGCTGAAAATGGCAAACTATAGCCTGGCCGAAAAACTTAGTGGCAACACATACCCCGGACGTGGAATTGTTGCGGGACTTACCCCAGACGGTACAAACGCTGTGGCGGCATATTTTATTATGGGACGCAGTGAAAACAGTCGCAATCGTATTTTTGCACCATCAAACGGCGGCATAGTTACCGAGGCGGCCGATCCTGCAAAATTATCAGATCCATCGTTGATTATTTATGCACCCGTCCGTGTATATAACAACATTCACATTGTGACAAACGGTGATCAAACCGACACTGTTTATGACGGTTTTACCAATGGAAAAGACTTTGTGCAAAGTCTGCGCACACGTACATTTGAGCCGGATGCACCAAACTATACCCCACGTATTTCAGCCGCGCTAAATCTTTGTGGTAACGATTTTTCTATTGATATGTCAATTTTAAAAACCGACAGCGGCAACCCCGACTGCGGTGTACGTATGTTTTTTGAATATGCCCATCCTTTAGCAGGTAGTGGATATTTTATTCACACCTACGACAAAGATGGCGATCCCATTCCCAGTTTTTCGGGCGAACCTGTATCTGTTGATACCCTTGATGATATTGACGACTTTACAAATCTATTATGGGAGAACCTTAACAGCGAAAATAAAGTAAGCCTGTTTGTTCGGTATATAGACCTAAAAACAAAAAAAGTAAATGACCGCATAATTAATAAATATGTAAAAACAACCAGCAAATAACGGAGGTTTCATCGTGGCAAATAAATCATTAGAACTAAAGTATGGCACAAATCCAAACCAGGCTCCTGCTTGCATTTTTATGCAAGAAGATGCCTCTCAGGATACATTGCCTGTGCGTGTTCTGAACGGAAAACCCGGATATATCAACTTTTTAGATGCACTGAATGCCTGGCAGCTGGTAAAAGAGCTGAAAGAAACCACCGGCATTGCGGCGGCGGCCTCATTCAAGCACGTTAGCCCTGCCGGTGCAGCTTTAGGCCTGCCTCTCAGCGACACACTCAAAAAAATATACTTTGTTGAAAATATAGCCGACATAAACTCTTCCTCCTTAGCTTGCGCATACGCAAGGGCCCGTGGCGCCGACCGCATGAGTAGTTTTGGTGATTTTATAGCATTGTCGGATATATGCGACGAGACAACCGCAAAAGTCATTTCTCCCGAAGTTTCTGATGGCGTCATAGCTCCCGGATACACAAAAGAAGCCTTGGATATCCTGTCAAAAAAACGTAAAGGCGGCTATAACGTCGTAGAAATAGATGCAAATTATACGCCTGCAGAGATGGAGAAAAAAGATGTGTTTGGCATAACATTCATGCAAAAACGCAACGAGTTCACCGTTTCAGACGAAACATTTTCAAATATTGTGACGAATAACAAATCTCTTTCAGATGAACAAAAACGCGATCTTACAGTGGCGCTTATCACCCTGAAATACACCCAAAGCAACAGCGTATGCTACGTGCAAGACGGTCAAGTAATAGGTGTGGGTGCCGGCCAGCAAAGCCGCATTCATTGCACCAGGCTTGCAGGTGGTAAGGCCGACATATGGCAACTACGCCACCATCCAAAAGTTCTAAACTTGCCGTTCAAGCCCGACATCGCACGTGCAAATCGTGACAACGCCATCGACGTTTATATCGGCAGTGAATACGAAGATGTTATCGGCGATGCAGTGTGGCAAGAGTCTTTCACACAGCAGCCAAAGCCACTTACATCTGAAGAAAAAGCCGAGTGGCTCGCAAAAGTAAGTGGTGTATGCCTTGGCAGTGATGCCTTCTTCCCGTTTGGTGATAACATCGAGCGTGCACGGCGCAGTGGTGTATCGGCCATCGTTCAGCCGGGTGGGTCCATCCGTGACGACCAAGTAATAGCCACTTGTGACAAGTATGATATTGTTATGGCCTGCAACGGCCTGCGTTTATTCCATCATTAACATACAGTAAATTCCCGAAACAAAATAAAGGAGTATTCCCTATATGAAAGTTCTTGTTGTTGGCAGTGGTGGCCGTGAACATGCTATCATTCGCCAATTACTTAAAAGCCCGCAAAACCCTACTGTTTTTTGTGCGCCGGGTAACGGCGGTATCGCGTTTGATGCCACTTGTGTGCCAATTTCCGCCACCGATATAAAAGGTATGGTGAGTTTTGCATGTGAAAACAATATTGATTATGTGGTAGTCACCCCGGATGATCCTTTGGTTTTGGGAATGGTAGACGCTTTACAAAAAGTAGGTATTCCTGCGTTTGGTCCAAACAAAGCCGCCGCTGTGATTGAAGGTAGCAAAGTATTCAGTAAGCATTTAATGCAAAAATACAATATTCCTACAGCTGAGTATCACACATTCAATGACATGAACAACGCACTGAAATTCTTGAGCTCGCACACTGTTTTTCCACTTGTGATAAAGGCAGACGGCCTTGCTTTAGGCAAAGGTGTTTTGATTTGTGACGATAAAGCGTCGGCCGAAGAAGCTGTTAAGTCTATGATGCTGGACAAGCAGTTTGGCGAGGCCGGAAACAATATTGTTATCGAAGAGTTCTTAACAGGCCCCGAGGTGAGTGTTTTATGCTTTACCGACGGCAAGGTAATCATCCCTATGGTGAGCAGTATGGACCACAAGCGTGCCCTTGATGGTGACAACGGCCTGAACACCGGCGGCATGGGCACTGTTGCTCCAAATCCATACTACACAAAAGACATCGCAAAAATATGCATGGACACCATTTTCATCCCTACTATGGATGCCATGAATAAAGAAAATAAATCCTTTAAAGGCTGTCTTTATTTTGGTCTGATGCTTACTGAAAACGGCCCTAAGGTGATAGAATACAACTGCCGTTTTGGCGACCCCGAAACTCAGGTGGTTTTGCCGCTTTTGTCGGGCGACTTGCTTGAGATAATGGCAGCCACCACAAACGGAACATTATCAGACGTGCAATTTAGTTTCACAAGCGAACATGCAGCTTGCATTGTTATGTCAAGCGGTGGATATCCTTCCGCCTACCAAACAGGCAAAGAAATTTCTGGCCTTGTAAGCGGCAATATATCAACAGATTTTGAAAATGTACAAGTGTATCATGCCGGCACTAAATCCGGCGATGGTAATGACTCATTATACACCTCAGGTGGTCGTGTTTTGGGCGTTACCGCCGTGTCAGACACACTAAAAAAAGCTGTAAACTTAGCTTATGTCGCATCTGATTCCATCACTTTTGAGGGTGCTCACAAACGTCTTGATATCGGAAAACGAGCCCTCGACGCTACAAAACCATAAATAGTTTACACACTTACTTAACCCACTTAACAAAATTTTGTCGCCACGGAGGACAATATGGTTCATCGCATTTATGTAGAAAAAAAGCCCGAATATGCAGAGCATTCGTCCATCCTTTTACACGAAATACAAAATTTGCTTTGTATTGAAAGTGTAAAAAGCTTACGGATTTTAAACCGATACGATGTCGAGGGTATAGATGAAAAGTTGTTTTCACAGTGTATAGATACTGTGTTTAGTGAGCCACAGCTTGACAACACCTACCCTACCTTAGATGCGGCAAAAGAAGCACTCGAAGGTGAATATATTGTATTTGCTACAGAATATCTGCCCGGACAGTTTGATCAACGCGCAGACAGCGCCGCAGAATGTATTCAGCTGATTAGCTGTAGCGAAAGGCCTAATGTCACTACCGCACGTGTTTTTTTGCTACAAGGAAATATCGACGATGCCCAGCTAGACGAAATAAAAAAATATGTTATAAACCCTGTAGAAGCACGCTTGGCCGAGCTTTCAAGAAAAGACACCCTCTTGTCAGTTTATGAAAAACCCGAAATGGTTAAAACATTACACGGATTTATAAACCTCAGTGATGCCGAGCTTTATGATTTTCGGAGCGAATACTCCCTTGCAATGGACGATGCAGATCTTGTATTTTGCCGGGATTATTTTAAGCGTGAAAATAAAGACCCTACCATCACCGAGATTCGTATGATAGACACTTACTGGAGCGATCACTGCCGTCATACCACCTTCGGCACTGTGTTGCAAGATATCACAACCGATGACGACAAGATAAAACAATCGCTCAATCGCTATTTCGCTTTACGTGAAGAAGTATATGGTGATAAAATTCAGCAAAAACCACAATGCCTTATGGACATGGCAGTGATAGGCGCAAAGGCCCTTAAAAAACGTGGTGATTTACAAAATCTTGACGAGAGCGACGAAATAAACGCATGTAGCGTGAAGATGAAAGTAGACAACAACGGCAAAAATGAAGACTGGCTACTTTTGTTTAAAAACGAAACACATAATCATCCTACCGAAATTGAGCCGTTTGGCGGCGCGGCCACGTGCATCGGTGGCGCTATTCGTGATCCTTTGGCGAATCGTGGATATGTGTATCAGGCCATGCGCATAACAGGCGCCGGTGACCCACTGGTAGCTGTAAAAGACACCATGCCGGGAAAACTACCTCAACGTAAACTGGTGCAAACAGCGGCGGCAGGATATTCAAGCTATGGCAACCAAATAGGCCTTGCCACCGGCATTGTTGACGAGATCTATCATCCCGGATACATTGCCAAACGCATGGAAATCGGCGCTGTGGTGGGTGCCGTGCCTGAAGATGCCGTGCGTCGTGAAGAGCCGTGTGCAGGTGATGTGGTCATCCTTTTGGGTGGTGACACCGGCCGTGACGGATGTGGTGGAGCTACCGGTTCTTCAAAAGCTCACAAGCAAGACAGCCTTTCTACATGTGGTGCCGAGGTACAAAAAGGTAACGCGCCACAAGAGAGGAAACTGCAACGCCTGTTCCGCAGAAAGGACGCTACTTTACTTATTAAACGATGTAACGACTTTGGTGCCGGCGGTGTATCGGTGGCCATTGGCGAGCTTGCCGACGGCCTTGTTATAGATCTTGACAAAGTTCCAAAAAAATATGACGGCCTTGACGGTACCGAGCTTGCCATTAGCGAAAGTCAAGAACGTATGGCGGTAGTTGTGGAGAAAAAAGACGCCGATACGTTTATATCGCTTGCAAACAGCGAAAACATTAAAGCCACCACAGTTGCCACTATCACACAAGAAAAACGTCTTGTGATGCACTGGCAAGGGCATGTGATATGTGATATTGATCGTGAGTTTTTAAACACAAACGGCACTCCAAAGTACATAGATGCACATGTGAACACCCCCGACAAGACGCCACTAAACCGCTGTTATAACGGCAAAGATATTTTTTCCGACAACGAAAGCCTGCACGACACATTAAACCGCCTTCTAGGTGATTTAAACCACTGTAGCAAAAAAGGTTTAGCAGAGCGGTTTGACGCAACCATCGGTGCAGGTAGTGTTTTAATGCCTTTTGGTGGCAAGCACCAGCTTTCACCTATGCAGGCAATGGTAGCAAAAATCCCCGTACCTTGCGGCGAGACAAAAACATGCAGTGCCATGAGCTGGGGTTTCGATCCGTTTTTGTCACAGAAAAACCCGTATGATGGGGCTTATCTTGCTGTTGTGGACAGCCTGGCAAAGCTTGTTGCAGCAGGGTTTGATCTTACCAACACATATCTCAGTTTTCAAGAATATTTCGAGCGACTGGGCACAGACAAAACACGCTGGGGTAAGCCTGTGGCTGCATTACTGGGCGCACTGGATGCACAGCTTGATTTCAGCGTGGCGGCCATTGGTGGAAAAGACAGCATGAGTGGCAGTTTTGAAGACATCGACGTGCCACCCACCTTGGTGAGTTTTGCTGTTACTCACGGCAATACCGACGACGTGATAAGCACCGAGCTTAAAGCCGCTGATAACACTTTAATATGGCTACACCCTGAAAGAAAAGAAAACAGCCTTTTACCCAGCGCTACTTCACAGCGTGAAATATTCCGTGTGCTGATACAGGCCACAAAAGAAAAGCTGATATCTTCTGCTTGGGCTGTTGGCATGGGCGGCGTTATTGAAGGCATTGTAAAAATGTCGCTCGGAAACAGGATAGGATTTTCTGCCGACGGTAGCATCTCAAAGCAGGAGCTTTTAGCTTCTTCACCCGGTAGTTTTATTTTAGAGCTGTGCGAAGAAAATGTGGCCAAGCTTAAGTCTATAATCGAAAAAGAAGCAAACGGCGTTTTACCACAAAAAAGTTTAACATTGCTCGGAAAAACAACAGAAGCATATAGCTTCACTTTAGGCGAAGAAACCGTGCCACTTTGCGTGGTTCAAGATACTTTTGAAGAAAAACTGGCGCCTGTTTTCCCGTACTATTCTTTGAATGGCGACATATCGCCTGACAACTGCGCTGAAAAATCACCCTCACAATCAGTACAAACATTAAGCTTTAAAGCGGCGTCACCTTGCAAAACATACACCGGTGCGCCAATTGTGGCAAACGGTGACAGTTTTGCAAAGCCACGCGTGCTTATTCCTGTCTTCCCGGGAACAAACTGTGAATACGATAGCGCAAAAGCCATCAATCGTGCTGGTGGTACGGCCGACATTTTTGTTATTAACAACCTCACACCACAAGATGTGCTTAATAGCGTTGAAAGTGTTCGTAAAAAAATAAGTGAAAGTCAAATTGTATTTTTGCCCGGTGGGTTTTCAGGCGGTGATGAGCCTGAAGGTAGTGCGAAATTTATTGCGGCATTTTTCCGAAATCCTGAAATCACCGAGGCTGTGCATGAGTTATTAAACAATAAAGATGGTTTAATGCTGGGTATTTGTAACGGATTTCAGGCGCTAATAAAGCTTGGGCTTGTTCCGTTTGGTAAGATTGTCAAAACAGACAACACCTGCCCTACCCTTACTTTCAACACCATTGCACGCCATCAAAGCATGCTGGTGCGCACTCGTGTTTCTTCTAACAACTCTCCATGGCTGATGGACACTCAAGTAGGCGATGTACACACAGTGGCTATAAGTCATGGTGAAGGCAGGTTTGTTGCACCTGAAAGTATGATAAAATCACTTTGCGAATCAGGCCAAGTTGCGACGCAATACGTTGATTTCAGTGACAAAGCCACCATGGACCTACGCTTTAATCCCAACGGAAGCATGCTTGCAATTGAAGGCATCACCAGCAAAGACGGGCGTGTGTTTGGTAAAATGGGTCACAGCGAGCGCAGTGGCGATAACCTATATAAAAATGTGCCGGGAAACAAAATGCAACCTATTTTCAGTAGTGGAATTAGTTATTTCAAATAAGCTATTTCTTTCCATAAAAAAAGTGATGCATATGCATCACTTTTTTGCGTTAAATAGAAATTCACCCTACATAATCTGCCTGATTTATTAAGGCATTTTTGCAGGGTGAATATTTATCACTACTTATAATTCACATTTCAGGTTATGCTTTTCTTGCAATAGCTTTTTTTGCAGCTTGTGCAATATCTTTTGCAGTCATTCCAAAACGCTCGGCCAAATACTCTACCGGGCCTACTTCGCCAAATTCATCTTGTGCACCAATCATCTCCATGGGCACAGGTTTATTTTTAGCAACAACTTCAGCCACAGCACTGCCCAGACCGTTGATAACATTGTGGTTTTCAGCGGTAACAATAGCACCTGTTTCATTTGCTGCTTTGATGATGGATTCTTCATCGATAGGCTTCCATGTGAACATGTTTGAAAGACGTGCGCTGATGCCTTCATCTGCCAACATTTTCACGGCTTTGATGGCCTCGGCTACACAATATCCACTTGCAAAAATTGTCACGTCAGTACCATCGTTTATCGGCACAGCTTTGCCAATGGTAAATGTGGAACCATCTTCAAAGATTTTCTCGGGTGCTTTACGAACCAAGCGCATATAATGCACACCATATTCGTCCGCAATTTTAGGCATAAGATCTTTTAACATTGTGCCGTCGGTAGGCTCAATCACTGTAATATTCGGTATGCCACGCATGATGCCCATGTCTTCAAACGGCATATGTGTGCCACCGTTTAAGGCAGCGGTGATTCCGGGGTCAGAACCCACAACTTTTACATTCAATTTTGCATATGCGCAAGACATGAAAATCTGATCACATGCACGACGAGTGGCAAATGGACCAAATGTGTGTGCAAAAGGAATTTTACCTACAGCACTTAGGCCTGCCGCTACACCAATCATATTTGCTTCTTGAATTCCACAGTTCACAGTTTGCTCAGGAAAACGCTCCATAAACGGTTTTGTACCCATTGCAGCCATCAAGTCGGCGTCCATTGCAATAATGTTACTATCTTTTTCAGCCATTTCTATCAGAGTATCGCAATAAGCTTTACGCATCTCGCTCTTCTCTGGAAGGATTTCTTTGCATATTTTTACATTCATTGGATTTATTTTCCTTCCTCAATATTTTTAATAGCCAGCTCCATCTCAGCCACTGCTTCTTTTTCTTGCTCTGCTGAAATAGGCATGTTGTGGCAACTTAATTGGTTCTCGATAAGACTCCAACCGTTACCTTTTACTGTGTTCAAAACAATCATAGACGGCTGCTCTGTTTCTTTAGCCTTGTTGATTGCCTCATAAATGGCATCAACATCATGACCATTAACTTCTTGCGAGTGCCAACCAAAATCTTCAAACTTTTTAGCAACATCGCCCAGCGGTATCACATCATCTGTGGTGCCGTCAATTTGCAATTTATTATAGTCTACAAAAGCAATCAAATTATTTAATTTTTTAGCATTAGCAAACAACGCCATTTCCCATACTTGGCCTTCATTTATTTCACCGTCGCCCAAAATAAGATACACATTGTTACCGGTACCGTTCATTTTGTGCGCCAAAGCTACACCGGCAGCAGTGGAGGCACCCTGACCCAAACTACCTGTAGTCATGTCAATGCCGGTGGTAAGGTTGCGGTCACAGTGGCTTGGAAGATTTGTTTTCGGACGATTTAATGTGTTCAGCTCTTCCATTGGGATGAAACCTCTTAGCGCAATAGTGGCATAAACTGCAGGTCCTGCATGACCTTTGCTGCATACTAGCCAGTCACGCTCTTCCCATTTTGGGTTTTTAGGGTCATGCTTCAGCTGTCCTCCGTCGTACAACACCGATAGAAGATCGGCAATAGACAAAGAACCACCAACGTGGCCAACGCCCAAGCTGGCAATCATTTTAATGATTTCCATTTGGATTTTCTTGGCGAAAATTTTCATACTTTTTGACTTTTCTTTCGCTACCATGTTTTAGTACCATCCTTTTCTAAACTTCGCTACTCGGATTTTATCAAAAAAACAATGTTCATTCTTTTGTTCCTAAAAGCGTGTGTTATTTATCCGAGCTGAACAATATAAAAATCACATTCATATTCTTCTCGCATAACATCTTTCACAGTGCATAAAATTTAAGACTTTCAAAAGCAAAACCCTATACTTTGATTTCTCAACACAAATCATTATATCAAAAGTAATTTAAAATGTACAGATAATACTATCAAAAACCCAATTGAATTTATGCAAAATTTAATCTTTATATACTCATATTATATCAAAAAAATGACCTAAATGTGTTCGCATTTAGGTCATCCTACAATATCTATGCTTTACAAGATATAATCTCAGCTATCTTCACACATGAATTTCATTGTATCATTATACTTTTCACAAAACGCTTCCAAAGTTACTTTTACCGGGAAATACTGATAAAAATCTTTCGCGGCAAGGTCTTCCGGGTTGTATGCCTTACGGAAAATTTCACTTTGAAGCAATATTTTCATAGTTTCGGCGTCTGGCCTATAGTTCATGGTAGACACGTTTTCACGCGGTATTTCATCATATTTTTCACTTTCGGGTGGAAACAGCGAAACATACACACAAGATGGCCCGTCTGTCAATGAAGCTTCCACATTCCATGCACCACGCACTGATGCCGTCAAAAGGCGTGAGCGTTTGTATCCCAGCTTATTGTATAATATGTCGTAAGAACGTCCTATCACCAGACCACTGGCCACGGTAGAGAGCTCTTGCGCATTTTTTACGCCCAGCTCTGATAGCTCTTCGGCAATGCGGTCATCTAGCCTACCACTCATCATGGTGATGAACGACACCTGCGCATCACCCTCTTCAATCACCTTAGCTGTGGCAATGTGTTGCGACACTGTACAGCTGGCGGTGATATTCACACCTATGCCTTTTTTTGTCATTTCACTAACAGTGGAAAGCGCCGCTTCGGTGGCCGGAATCTTAAACACCAAATTAGGTTTTTCGCCAAACCTGCGCTGTATTTCACTGTAGATATAATCAACTTCTTCAAACATCGCCACGCTATCGTTGGCATTGTTTGGGTTCACTTGCAAGCTAACATAGCCATATTCGCCTTTTGTAGCCTTAAACACCGGGTACAGCTCGTAGCAGTTTTCATATACTATCTCAGTGGTCATCATCATTACCAACTGATTTTGAGATGCGTTTGGATTTGCTTTGCGAATTTCATCTCGAACCGGAGCATATTTTTGCGGCATATCGCGACAAGCCGCATTTACCATCACAGGATTTGTGGTAACAAGTGCGCATCCTCTGCGCATAGAGTCGGTAAGGCCATAGTAAGCATCGTTTCCAATACGGTTATTCAGCTCTTTTGTATCGGTTTTGCACGATAGTTTAAAAAGATTGCTATCTTTAACTTTTTGGGCGTCTGCTTTTGCTTTGTCTACAACATCTTCACAGCCATATCTGCTCAAAACATCATATATCGCTATAACCGCCGTTTGTATTTGCGCGTCACTGGCCGCAGATTTATTGTCTTTTGCTTTCAGATGCCAATGTGCAATATAAGACTGCAAGTCTACAGCCAGCTCACCCAACATTTGTGCGATATCATTTTTTCTGTCCATTGTAGCTTCGGAAAGTTCTTTGCTATATTTTTCCATCATATCTGTGCAGTTTTGCAAAAAGTCACTATTATCAGAGCCAAACATTAACATATTTCTATTATCCAGCCACTCTAAATTTCCAATTTGTATCACGGTAGTTTTCCCCTTTTTTATATTAAATTTCTGTAATATTATCCCACCTCATCAAGAATATCATATGTAAATTCAAAAAACAAACCCTAATAATGCACAAAAAAAAGTGCCTTTTTTCTACATCAGGCACTTTCTTATTTTTAATACTTATAAAATGACATTGTCCGGATATTTTGCGATTACATCTCCACTTTTGCCTTTAAACAATCCGTAAATTTTTTGCATTTCTTCTTCAGTCAGCTCAAAATCATATATGTCGGCATTTGCGCTAATACGTTCTGTTTTTGCTGACTTTGGAATAGCGCCCACATTTTGTTGCAAGTCCCAGCGCAAAATAACCTGAGCGGCTGTTTTACCTTTTGTTTTTGCAATATCAATGATGCACTCATCGTTCAGTGGAGCTCCCCTGCCCAGCGGCGCCCAACCTTGTAAAAATATGCCTTCATTTTGGCACCAGTCACGCAGCTCCTTATCGTAAAACCACGGATGATATTGCACCTGGTTTACCATAGGCATCACCCGCACTTTTTCTTTCATTTCTTTCAAAAGATGTAGTGGAATGTTGCACGCACCCACTACACGAATTTTCTTTTGCTGGTATAAATCCTCTATAGCCCTCCATGTTTCATATAGCATGCCATTTATAGGCCAGTGCATCATATACATGTCAAGGTAATCAAGGCCCAGCTTTTTCATCGTATCATCAAAAGCCTTCATGGTTTCGTCATATCCCATGTTTTCTATTGCCACTTTACTGGTGATAAAAATATCTTCTCTTTTAACGCCGCTATCGACTAAGCCCAGGCCTACTTCTTCTTCGTTTTCATACGCTGCCGCAGTATCTATCAATATATGCCCGTTGTTCAGCGCATACGAAACCGCTTTCCGAGCTTCATCACCCAAAGACTTAAACACGCCAAGCCCATATATAGGGATTTTCACACCATTTACCAGCTCAAAACTTGTGCTAATATTCATTACCATTCCTCCTTCATTCACCTATAAATTTATTTTAACATTTTATCACACTATAAAAAAAACAGCAACATCTGACAGTGTGTCGAATGTTGCTAATATTTTACGTTATAATATTCTCCGGTCTGCGTGATGTAACATCCCCGCCGTTTTCTTCGCCTTTATGCAAGGCATAAATGGCATCCATTTCTTCGCTTGTCAGCTCAAAGTCAAAGATATCGGCGTTTTCTATTATACGATGTGGTTTCGATGATTTTGGAATTATACCAACGCCTTGCTGCACTCCCCAACGCAAAACCACCTGCGCCGGTGTTTTTTCTTTTTCTTTTGCAATGTTTATCACGCACTCGTCATTCAGCGGATAACCTCTGCCAAGTGGCGCCCACGCCTGCAACAGTATACCTTCTTGTATGCACCAATCGCGCAACTGTGTATTAAAAAGCCATGGATGATATTGCACCTGATTTACCATAGGCATCACCCGTACTTTTTCTTTCATCTCCTTCAAAAGATGAAGCGGAATGTTGCATGCACCCACTACACGAATTTTCTTTTGCTGGTATAAGTCTTCTATGGCTTTCCATGTTTCATACACCATGCCTTTTATCGGCCAATGCATCATATACATGTCGAGATAATCAAACCCAAGCTTATCCATGGTAGCATCAAAAGCCTTCATGGTCTCGTCGTAACCCATATTGTCAACCCAGACTTTACTGGTGACAAACACATCTTCTCTTTTTATTCCACTGTCGGCAATACCTTTTGCCACCTCGGCTTCGTTTTCATAAAAAGCCGCAGTGTCTATCAAACGGTGTTCATTTTCAAGTGCATAAGAAACAGCATTACGCGCTTCATCGCCTAAAGACTTGAAAACACCAAGGCCATATATAGGAATTTTTATGCCATTTACCAGCTCAAAGCTTGTGCCAATGTCCATTACAATCCTCCATGTCCACTATCAACTATTTTAAACTATAAAGCCTGTGTCAAAAAACCATCGGGAATCACAATACGTTTCATGTCTCCACCTAAGGCGACAAATTTATCAACTATTTTTTCGTATCCACGTTCAATATGGCCTATTTCTTCCACTTCACTCACGCCGGTTGCAGCAAGTGCCGCCACTACCAGCGCCGCGCCTGCACGTAAATCAGACGCACGTGTTGGTGCAGCTTTCAGCTCTGACACACCCTCCACCACAGCAACTCTGCCGTCCACTTGAATATTTGCGCCCATGCGTTGTAGTTCCTCTGCATACCTAAAACGGTTCTCAAAAATACCTTCAGTAATGATACTTGTGCCTTTTGCTTTACACATAAGCACCGTGATAAGCGGCTGTAAATCGGTAGGGAACCCCGGATGTGGCATAGTCTTTACATTCAGCGGTGAAATATCACCGGTGCAAGCCACCCTCACTGCTTCGTCGTATTCATCTACCGAAACACCTGCACGTTCTAGTTTTGCCGTGATAGGCTCTAAATGCTTTGGAATAATATTTTTTATCAGTACATTGCCACCGGTAACAGCGGCCGCCATCATATATGTGCCGGCTTCTATCTGATCGGGTATTATGGAATATGTTCCGCCATGCATTTTTTTCACGCCACGAATTTTGATTACGTCTGTTCCTGCGCCGCGTACATCGGCACCCATGGTATTCAAAAAGTTTGCCATGTCTACTATGTGTGGCTCTTTCGCCACGTTTTCCAGCACTGTCATGCCTTCTGCCATCACACATGCCAACATAGCGTTCATGGTGGCGCCTACCGTGACCGTGTCAAAGAATATATGAGCACCCTGAAGTTTATCTGCTTTTATGTGGATTTTGCCGTATTCAACACTGTCTTGTGCACCCATGGCGCAAAAAGCTTTAAGATGCTGGTCCACAGGGCGCGGCCCTAGGTCACATCCGCCCGGCATAGAAACTGTGGCCTCGCCAAAACGACCAAGCAAACTACCTAAAAAGTAATATGATGCACGCATTTGACGCGCTAATATATCAGGCACTGTGCTACTGTGCAAATGCCTTGTATCAATCTCGTAAGTATTACGGTTCAGCCTGCGAACTTGCGCGCCCATTTCACGCAATATCGTGATACTGGTCGATACATCCGATATCTCGGGCAAGTTTTCAACCACGCATTTATCGGCTGCCAAAATAGTGGCCGGTAATATAGCTACTGCTGCGTTTTTAGCACCGCTGATATTTACCTCACCCTGTAAAGGATTACCACCGTTAATTACAAACTTTTCCAAATCACTTACTCCTCTTTTAGACAAGCATCATCTTATCCGGCTGTTCACATCGCAACTTTCTTGCTGCGCTGCAAGCCAAGACTATATATAAAATTATAAGTATCATATATTGCCAGCGTTTACACTTTATCATGCAACATTACTATTATAGTATACCACCACACAAAATACAATTATAGTTTAAATATTTTTATTATCGGCATAAATTCAAGCCATATACTAATATGGATATCCCACAAATGCAACAGGGTCTACCAGCTGTCCGTTTACGCTGATTTCCAAGTGGCAATGATTGCCCGAAGAGTTGCCCGTGCTACCCACCGCGCCGATATGCTGGCCGTGACCCACTGTTTGCCCCGCTGATACAAATAGCTGACTGCAATGAGCATACAGTGTTTGCACACCGCCCGGGTGCTGGATAACAATATGATAACCCCAGCTGTAGTGCCATCCTGCAGTAGTTACTGTGCCACCTTCACTTGCATAAATAGGTGTGCCTGCGGGCGCATTGATATCAAGGCCCCTGTGACCACCCGACACATATCCACGACTTGAATAAGGACTTCCGGGTACCGGGAACATATAACTGCCCTGGACGCCTGCGCCGCCACCCATGTTTGTTGAAAAGCTTACATCTGCTGTGCCTATTTCCACAATTTGACTCACTGGGTCTGCTATCACTTGTGTTTTTTCTTCTATACGAATGCGGTGTGTCAGCTCTCCGTCGATATATTCCAAACTATCTGTCACTTGTTGCGTACCCTCTTGCCCTCTTTGCACCACATTTTCCACACCTTTTGGCAAGTCAGGGTTTTCCTCTTCCACCACTTCAAACGGAATATCTTCTTCGTAAGACTCTTCCATCAGTGCCTTCACCTGCAAAACCGGCTGTGCCCGCTGTGTTAGAATCGTTTCTCCATTTTGAGGCACATAATCTCCATCCTCTTGTGTGTATTGAGGGTTTCTTAGCATCAGCTGTTCCAATGTCAAATTATTTGCCAACGATATCTCGCTAAGGCTCATTGCACCGTCTGCCGTCACATACACATCTTGTGTTTTATTTTCTCCCAACGTTTCCAGTAGCACATCATATTCTTGAACACTTGAGGCGAAAAATACGTCGTCTGTGTCAGGGTTACATACAATTTCATTTGCAAAATTTATGCTGGCACCGGCAGGCACATCGTTTGCTTTTTCCTGAAGATAATTATCTAAGAACATCTTTAGGTCATCACCTTTTTCGGTAACGGCAAACAGCTGCCCGTCAATATAAAGCCCTGTGCCTTCCACAATATCGTCTTCTGAGCTTGCCGATAATAAGATCTTATTGGCCAGCTGATCCATTGTGGTATATGACGGAGCGCGTGCAATGGTATATATAGGCTCCAGCTGCCAGTCTTCCATCTCTTGGGTCTCAGAAAGCTGAATACGCCCACGCAAGAGGTCTTTTGCGCCCTCTACCACATTTTGATCTTCTACAAATCCCAACTGTTGTCCATTTACTTCCACCGAAAGTGCATATTCCATGGTGATAACAGTATATATTATAAACACCATGGCTATGCCGGAAAACACAGGTAGCATCACACTGCCAAGACCTACTGCAAAACGCAAAGAGGTTCTTATTCCCGCACCCGATATCTTTGATGTATCTTTTTCTTTTTTGCCTATATGCACCCTTTGGCGAATTCTATTTATCTGTTGGGTTTTTCTTTTAAAGTATACAAAAGGCGCTTTGATTTCCCTGGTTATCCCTTTTGCAATATCTGCCAATAATTTACCCAGTTTCTTGGCAAACAAAATAAATACCTGCAATAAAACCGCAAATATATTTCGCATAAATCGAAAAATCAAAATGGCTTGATATTCACCTATATAACCCAGCCAATAAAGCCCATTTCCGATAATTGACATCAGTTTTCTGAATGGATTTATCTTTTTTGGTGCATTAGCAGACATATTTAATTTGTTTTCATTTTTATCTGCCATGCACATCTCCTTTTTAATATTTTCTCTTGCGCTAAATTCCACTGCAAAGATAAAACTTCACAGTGGAATTTTAAAACTGCCATTAATTCAGATTTACTATTTATGCCCAAGGCATGTTGAAGCTTTCCGGCGGCACAACATAAAGTAGCGGATCTACAACCGAGCCGTCTGGCATAATAAATTCTAAATGCAAGTGAGGACCTGAAGAATTACCTGTATTGCCCAGTGCGGCAATATATTCACCTTTTTCCACCACCTGGCCTGCTTCCACCGCCATTGACGAGCAGTGAGCATATCGTGTCATAATGCCGTTGTGGTGATCAATAAGCACGTTGTATCCCCAGCTGTAGTGATACTCTGCCGAAACCACCGTGCCTGCTTGCACTGCATAAAGTGGATCACCAATAGTTCCGTTAATGTCTATACCTCTGTGGTAAGAGCTGATTCCACGGCTACTCCATGTAGATGTAGGTGCCGGCCACACATATCCTTCAGGGTCTCCGCTGAGGCTTAGGCTGGCATAGTCTTTTGTGCCTATCTCCACTATCTGCGGTACGGGTTGCGACAACACTGTAGTAAGTTCTTCTACACGTTCTCTGCCTACCAGCTCGCCGTCTATCATAATGAAATCATCCCATACTTCCTGGACACCTTGAATACCCTCTTGCACCACAGTTCTTGAGCCTATCGGCTTATCGGGGTTTTCTTGCTCGATAATATCATAAGATAAGTATTCCACATTCTGCATGCGTTGTTTTGTTTGCACTTGTAGCATTGACGCTGCATTTTGAATTATAATAGAACGTCCTGCCTGCGGTATATATGCATCAGGGGCTATCTCCGCCGCAATCGCTTCTTGCTCCAGCTCGGGATTTCTGCTTACAACAAGATATGACGGCAGCCCATTTTGCAGTGCAATATCGGCCAGTGTCTGCGCACCGTCTGCCACCACGGTGACAGCATCTGCAACATTCTGAGACAGCTGCGCCACCAGTTCATCATAGCTTTGTACACTGGAAGCTAAAAATACATCTTCGCTTTCCACATCACACATTACATCTTGTACAAATTCCACCTCTACGTCTGAGTCATACTCAAGTGCCTGTGTTTGTAATATTTCATCTAAATAAGACTGTAGTTTGTTGCCTTCTGTGGTAACTGCATAAAGGTCTCCACCAACATATACTCCGACAGCCTCTACAAGATCTGTGCTATCTTCACTGTTTTGCAAAATCGCATTAACCAGCTGCGCAGAAGTGGTTAGCTCGTCCGTCCATGCAATCTCGTATTCAGGCTGAAAGTTCCAGTCTTCAAACTCTTGACCTTCGGCCAGTTGCATACGATCACGCAACAAGCTTTTTGCGTCTTCCACAACATTTTGATCTTCCACATACCCCAGCACTTCGCCGTCCACAGCTACCGCCAAGGCGTATCTCATATTCACAATGCTATATACTGTAATTATCAGCGCTATACTAGCCGCTATAGGCGCCAAAATCTTCAGTATCTGAAGTAAAAACCAAAATGAATCCTGCATGCCAATTTTACGTAGCAACACATGAGACTCACCCTTTGATCCACGTTGCTCTATGCGTCTTCTTACCCGCTGCAGTTGTTCTCTGCGTTTTTTTATGCGCCTAAACGGCAATTTCACGTCTTGCCGCAAAATATGCCATAAGCTAGCCAGCCATTTGACTATTATACCGCCAATCCATCCGAAAATTTGAGCAAAAAACAGAAACGCATCTTTTAATATGCGCCAAAACAATATGCATCTATATTCCAAAGTGAACCCAAGTGTGTAAAACCATTCACCCAAGGCACGTAAAAATGCTATTTTTGATTTTTTTCGCACAACAAGCGATGCAGATACATTTTTAGAAGTATCCACGCGTTTTTTATGTTGTTTTTGGTCTACCCTTAGATTTTTCTCATCGGCCGTCGTTGTATCTTTTTTTATGACATTACTATCTTTGCTGCTATTTGCCTGTGATACATCATATGCTGTCTTTTGATCGGCCATCTCCAAAGGTTGTATTCCTTTAAAATCATCACTACCCTTTTTAGGGAAATCATTGTTTTTCTCGGACATCCAACCGTACTCCTTTTCAGTGGCAATCAAACAAATATTGACACTTTCTCATCAAACACATCATATATACATCGTTGTATTTGTTGTTTATATCATAATATAATTTATTTTCTGTCTAGATATTTATGTGTATTTAATTTAATATACACTTTTAGTTTGTTGAAAGCGTGAACACTAAATTTACAAAAAACACCATAATATTATACTATTTTTATCATGTTTTAGCAAGTTTTTATCTTTGTCCTGTTTCAGCTTTTGCATAGTGTCGCCTGCACCATCTTCATGTCGTTTGGTAGCTGGCTATGTAGGCAAGGTCTATTTCCCGATAATTCGATAAAAGACAGTTCTGCACAATGTAATGCATGTCTTTTTATCATGGACATATCACCCTCATACAGCTCGTCACCCAACAGAGGGTGCCCTAAATATGCAAAATGCGCTCTGATTTGGTGGGTCCTACCGCTTAGCGGCCTCACTTTCACAAGACTGGCCTTTTCTGTACTCCATATTACTTCATATTCTGTACAGCTCTCTTTACCACTTTTGTGCACTCTCTGACGTACTGCACTACCCACATCGGCGCATAGTGGCGCTTTTATCACGCCGTTTTTATCTTTCAGCCTTCCGCCTACCAGCGCCATATATGTTTTCTGCATACTTTTTGCCAGTATCGCACTACACGCCGGATGTAATGCACAAAGTGCAAGGCCACTGGTGTTTCTGTCCAAGCGACCAATCGGCCTAAAAACACCCGGACTTCCCGTGCTACGTTGTAAAAAACCACAAACAGCATTAGCTAAAGTACCGCTGTAATATCCTTGCACAGGATGAGTCACCATACCAATAGGCTTTTCTACCACCAGCGCTTCCATGCTGCGATACACCACCGAAATCGGAATATCTTGCGGACTTACCGACGGCTGTGTTTCCGGCATCGATTTTATCGTAACTTTATCGTCTACAGACAGCTTAATATTAGTTTTTGCCGTTTTATTGTTTACTTGCAGGCCATCTTGCACACATTTCAGGCTACGTATCACCCGAAGTGATACTTGCCGTTTGCGTAAAAATGAACCCAGTGATATCCCCTGCTCGGAAGCCATCACTTCAAACTCTATGTTCATTTATTCACCATTACATACAAGCTACCTTTTTCGCATCCGATATATGCTTTGTCTGAGGTGAACTCATTGCTTACACCAAGTGGCATATCCGAGCGTAACACCCCATCTTCCAGTGGATATTTCACGCCGCGCTCATACACACCCTCTGCCGTGCCGTTTGCTGCAAAAACACTAAGCCACTTCCATTTTTTTGCCGATAGCTCCAGCTGTTTTCCCGCAGTTACACAATGAATTTCACTTTCTTCGTCTGCCAATATAGCCCTAACACCCTTACTGGCTAAGAAAAATAATGTGTGAAAATTGGCAAACGTATGGTCCATTCGTCCACCTAATGCACCCAAGATCACTATATCGTTATACCCGCGCCTTAATAGTTCTTTTGCGGCATAATGAGTATCGGTATCATCTTTTTCGGCATGTAGTCGAATCACTTCTTTGATATGTGTCGGCGCACTTGAAGAATCAAAATCTCCCACCACTAAACTTGGCACAAACCCTATGCTTTCGGCCACTTTCCAGCCGCCATCTGCCGCCGCTACAAATGCCTCGCTTGAAACATATGATTTCATTTCCTCCGATACCGGTAAAGACGCAAATAAAACGGCTTTTCGAAGTTTTAAATCCATAAAGACATCATTCCTTATATAACTCTGCATACCCTTTAAGCCACGCTTTTAAGAGTATTTATTTTCTTCCTCTTTTGCTTGATTGAACAGCGTCACATAATTATGGTGACGTTCTTTTGTTATTTCTTTTTCCTGCACTGCCTCTAAAACAGCACATCCCGGCTCTGAAACATGACTGCATCCCGAAAATTTACACTGTCCTACTTTTTTTTTGATTTCCGGAAAACAAAGTTGCATATTTTCAGACGCTATCTGCCCTACTTTATATAAATCAAAGCTGGCAAATCCCGGCGTGTCTGCCAAAAGCCCTCCATCCACTTCAAAAATTTCCACTTCACGTGTGGTGTGGCGGCCTCTGCCCAACTTTTGGCTTATGTCTCCTACTTGTCTTTGTAAATCAGGCGCTAAAGCGTTTAATAACGTGCTTTTTCCAACACCGCTGTTTCCACAAAAAACGCTCAATTTATCTTTAAGATGCACGCGCAGGTTATCCAGTCCAGCATCGTTTTTTGTCACGACCACGGGTATATCACTCTTGGCATACGCATCTAGCAGGAACTTCTCGCCTGCAAGGTCTGATTTTGTTATCACAATAATAGGCTGCACCTCTAAATCCAGCGCATACGCCGTCAGCTTATCAATAACAAACAAGCTGGGTACCGGCTCCACCGTACTGACCACTATCACAAGCTGATCGACGTTTGCCACAGCAGGACGTATCATCACGTTTCGCCTTGGCAATATATCGTCAATATAATCAGTTT